>CAZAHA010000124.1:0-7982 GCA_964484915.1 uncultured Leptospirales bacterium | reverse complement strand
TCAAACGGATAGTGGCGGGTGAAAATACCGGTACCCTGATAGGCGCGTAGCCGCGGACAGTTTTGTGAACATACTTCAAGGAGGATACCATGGTCAGTGACATTTTAAAAGAAACAGAAAGCAGAATGGAAAAGAGCGTGAAGAGCCTGGAGAAGGATTTCATCGGCATCCGTACCGGCCGAGCAAATCCCGCACTACTCGACTCCGTATCCGTCGAGGCGTACGGCTCAACCATGCCCATAAATCAGGTTGCAACCGTATCCTGCCCGGAGCCGCGTCTCATCATGGTTCAGCCGTTTGACAAGAACAACCTCTCCGCGATAGAGAAGGGAATTCTGAAAGCGGACCTTTCGCTCAATCCGTCAAGTGACGGAAACGTTATCAGGATACAGATACCGGAGCTCACAGAGGAGCGGCGCAAGGAGCTCGTGAAGTTTGCAAGGCAGAAGGCGGAAGACGCGAAGATTGCTGTCAGAAACATACGGCGCGACAGCAACGATCTGATCAAGGAGCTTGAAAAGAGCAAGGAAATCTCGGAGGATGATTCCAAACGGGAACAGGATGCCGTACAGAAGATTACCGACAAGTATATTGAAAAGATATCAAACCTTGTCGCGAACAAAGAAAAGGAAATTCTCAGTATATAATAATGTCTTCCGTAATAGACGAGATTGACCTGGAGCGGGTTCCGTGTCATATTGCCGTTATCATGGACGGTAACGGCAGGTGGGCCGGGGAGCGTGGTCTGCCGAGGACAGAGGGGCATCGCGAGGGAGCGAAAGTAATAGAGCGCCTCACCGATGCGGCCGTCGCGCTCAAGGTTGCATGCGTGTCGCTGTACGCATTCTCAACCGAAAACTGGTCCCGGCCGGTAAACGAAATCCATACGCTATGGAATCTTCTGCAGCAGTTTTTCGAGGAAAAGCTTCCCGAACTCCGGGAGAAGAATGTACGGGTGGTCCATTCGGGTTTTGAGAAGGGGCTGCCGAAGGGCGTCATACACGCTATCCACAACGCTGTCAGCGAAACGAGCGCCAACAACGGACTCACGCTCAACTTCTGCCTTAATTACGGCTCCCGACAGGAGATTGTCGATGCTGTAAACAGATGGGCCGAGCGGGCAAACAAGCGCGATAAACTGACAGAGAAGCAGCTATCATCGTATCTGTTTACGGGCGGACTTCCGGATGTTGATCTGCTCATCCGTACATCGGGCGAGATGCGGATCAGCAACTTTCTCCTGTGGCAGATCGCGTACGCGGAACTGTATTTTACCGGTGTGTACTGGCCGGATTTTACCTCTGAGCATCTGTATGAGGCAGTACGCGACTATCAGAAAAGAAACAGAAGGTTCGGCAATATATGCTCGCAAAAACAGTAGTCATGCTTCAACGCATAGCAAGCGCACTCGTCGCACTTCCGGTATATTTTTTCTTTATTTATACGGATCAGTTATATACACTCGGTATACTTCTGGTGTCCTCCGTCATCAGCCTTGCGTGTCTGTATGAGTTCTATCAGGTCAGCGCGATCAAGGACAGGGGCGGAATGCCGTTTATACTGCCGGGTGTCGTTGCAGGACTTGCGGTTAATGTTCTGCTGTATATGTACGCGTTCGGACGGGTGTACGGTTACCATCGGTACATTGACCTCTTCGATATGCGGCCGTTTATCGCAATATTGCTGTTGCTGTGTATCATCGCCAGTATCCTGCAGGTCGCGTTCCGTTCGCTTGACGAGGGTATATACGCGCTTTCAACAACCGTATTCGGTGTCATGTTTATCGTTATCCCCTATTCCCACATCATACTCATGAAAGCGCTGCCGGACGGGTTATATTACATCATTATACTGCACATCGTTATCATGCTGAACGATTCGTTTGCCTATTTCGGTGGTGTCTTCTTCGGTCGGCACAAGGCCGGTCTTCTTGTTTCGCCGAACAAATCGTGGGAAGGGTATTTTTCTGGCATGCTTTTTTCCATTATCGGTATGATCGTCACGAATGAGGTAATACGCATCTTTTTCCTGAAACAGCTCTTTTCCCTTCCGGAGGCGGTCATACTTGGAGTTGTGCTGAGTGCGCTGGGGAATATCGGCGATCTGATCGAGTCGGCCATCAAGCGCGACGCGGATGTCAAGGACTCCGGCAGCATAATCCCCGGGCACGGCGGCATGTGGGACGTTTTTGACGCACTCATATTCGTCTTTCCCGTCTTCTACTACTATCTCAAGATCAAGGGAGTATAGATGACACAGGTCTCGATCCTCGGTTCAACCGGTTCGATCGGTCAGAATACTCTCCGTGTCATCAGGGAATATCAGGAACAGTTTGAGGTCATTGCTCTCGGCTGCCGCTGCAATGTCGGGCTCCTCGCCGAACAGATTACGGAGTTTTCTCCACGATATGTTGCCGTATCAGATCCGGATGCATGCAAAGGGGACGGGGTTAAATCACTCGTAAAACGGTTTCCTGGCACAGAGTTCTTCCTTGGCGGGGATGCCATGGTGTACCTTGCGTCATGTAAAACTGACATCTGTGTCTCGGCTATAGTCGGAGCGGCCGGACTCCTGCCGACGCTTGCCGCGATACGGTCATCCGGAAGGATCGCGCTTGCAAACAAGGAGACGCTTGTTATGGCGGGTGATCTTGTTCTTGCAGAGGCGCGGGTCCACGGAACCGAAGTCATACCGGTGGACAGCGAACACAGCGCGGTCTTCTCGCTTATCCGCGGCTGTCTGCACAACGACATACGTTCCATCATCCTGACTGCGTCCGGCGGCAGCCTTCGGGACCGTCCGCTTGAGCAGCTTGATACTGTAACACCTGCCGAGGCGCTAAATCATCCTACCTGGGAGATGGGCTCAAAGATCACGATCGACTCCGCGACCCTGTTTAACAAGGGACTGGAAGTGATCGAGGCACACCACCTTTTCGGCATGCCGTATGAAAGGATACGGGTACTTATCCACCCCGAAAGCGCCGTACACTCTCTCATCGAGACAGTGGACGGTTCTCTCCTTGCACATATCGGGGCGGCTGACATGGCGCATCCGATAGCGGCGGCGCTGACATATCCTGAGCGGAAGCCGAACAGCTTCGCGCGCTTTTTCCTGTCCGAGGCGGGTTCGCTTACCTTCCGCGAGGTTGACCATGAACGGTATCCCGCGCTTGAACTGTGCATTCTCGCAGGCACGGAGGGCGGAACCGCTCCTGCGGTGCTGAATGCTGCGAACGAGTGTGCGGTATACGCCTTTCTGGAAGGGCGCATCAGGTTTACCGATATATTCAGGACGGTGGAGGATGTTGTTTCCCGTCATGTACCGACAGCACTTCCGTCTATCGATACGATTTTCGAGAGTGATTCCTGGGCGCGTGAGAGCGCCGAAAGAAAAATTGCAGAATTATAGATCATAACAGTGGAGATTTTCATGACGTTTCTTACATATGTGTTGCCCGCACTCATTTTGCTTGGCCTGTGCATTTTTGTTCATGAGCTTGGACACCTTCTGGGCGGCGTGATGGTCGGCATAAAGGCGCGGACCTTTTCTATTGGATACGGCAGCGGTTTTATCAAGAAGAAGTGGGGCGATACGACATATCAGATAACGCTCATACCGTTCGGCGGTTTCTGTTCGTTCTATGGAGACAATCCGTATGAAGAGCTGAAGGGTGAAAGCTGGGAATTTCTCAGCGCGGCGCCGTGGCGGCGGATCGTAACGGTTGTGATGGGGCCGGTCTTTAACCTCATTTTCGGTATACTCCTTCTTTTTGTGATGAATCTGGTCGGCTTTCAGGTTGAGTCAAACCGTATACAGATACCCTCGTATCTCGCAGAGGAAAATTCACCAGCATACGGTGCCGGACTGCGTACCGGCGACAGAATAATCAGGATCAACGGCTCCATGATCCAGTCGTTTCAGGATCTGCAAAGCAAGATCGTCTTCTCGGATGGCAAGCCGCTGGACATAACCGTACTCCGTGACGGTGCCGAAAGAGAGTTTACCGTTGAGCCCGCACAGTTTCGGGACGGCGGACATTACTCGATCGGTGTCATGCCGTACGGTGAGTCTATCCTGGTTACGAATGTCCTGGACGGCGGAGCCGGAGCCGAGGCGGGGCTTCGGCAGTATGACGAGGTCCTGAGTATTGACGGGACGCGGATACGGACCACCGAACAGTTTGTGGACACCATACGACAGAGTCCCGGCAAAACGCTGACGTTTACCGTACAGCGGAAGGACGAAACACATACGGTCGATGTGACCCCGCATCTTGGGGAGGAGATTACCGTAACCGGGTTTCAGGACCCGCGTTTCCCCGACTCAACCTACACGATTGAGATCGACAGGCTTGCGCTCATTAAGGAGGCGATTGCGGACGGTACGGTCTCTATTAACGGAACGACTGTCCGCTCCTTTGAGGAGTTTATTGCGATGATCGAGGATGCTGCCGAGGCCGGACACTCCATTACGCTTGAAAACCGCAGCGGCGTCTATTCCGGCATTTTCAGATACGACACGTACGGCTCTATCGGTGTAGAGCTGGCCCTCGCTCCGGAGATGGTTGCCGTACAGTACGGGCCGGGACGCGCCCTTGTACGGGCGGTCAGGGACCCCATAGATTTTGTCGGTATGAACCTGAAGGGAATCGGCATGATGATTACCGGCAAGATAGACGCGCGGGAAAACCTGTCGGGACCGGTCCGTATCGCGAAGATAGCCGGTGACACGATGCGCTACCGCGGCGTTCGGGACTACGTTCTTCTGATGGCCCGGATATCGATTATTTTAATGGTAATGAACCTGTTGCCGATCCCCGCTGTCGATGGCAGTCATATAATCATCTACCTTGTGGAAATGGCGCGCGGAAAACCGGTGCCCCCTGCCGTACTCGAGAAGATACAGCTTGTCGGCTTCTTTATCATCATCGCGCTTGGCGTCTTTGCGTTGTGGAATGACATAACCCAGCTGTAGGCTTAAAAAAATGCTCAAGATAGGGCAGGTTATATCCGACAGCACTACGGAAACCTGATGTAGAGGATGTGGCAGTTGATAGACAACGTATCACATGCAGTCTTCCGTATGCCCGGAACCCGGCGGGTAGTTGTATACCGGGAAGCTGACGGCATGAAGCCGTCACCGGCAGATGACGCCGTACGGCAGCTGAAGGAGCGCGACACCGAGGTCAGGGCACACGAGGCGTCGCATGCGGCAGGCAACGGCATTCTCACGATCGGTACACCGCGCTTTACCTATCAGATCGGTCCAGACGGGAAGGCGTATGCAATTGGCGGACAGGTTACCCTTGCTACAATGCCTGCCCGTGACCCGCAGGCCGCCGAGCAAAATGCGAAGAACTTGAAGGACGCGGCCCTGTCAGTTAGCGATCCGTCCGTACAGGATCTTGCCGCGGCTGCGTCCGCTGATGCGATGATTTCCGAGGCGCGGGCAGCCGCCGCCCGATACCGTGAAAACGATCTGTCCGCGGAGAAGTCGCCTCTGGCAGATACTGTCACGCCGCATGAGTTTTTTGCCTGATTGAAAAGGCAAAAACCGTACACTACAAAGAACCACCGCCTGACAGGATTTTCTTAATCGCGGCGTGAACAGCAAAGAGGAAGTCACGCTTCTCGTCATGCCTTCCGTCGTTTCCTAAAATGATGAAGCTGATATCCTCCTCGGAATCTCGCACATAAAATCCCGAAAATGAACCGTCCAGGAGCCTGCCGCCGTGAATGGGAATATATCCCCTGTCGGTGTCCATGAACCACCAGCCGTAGCCGTACATCTCGTTATACCGCGTAAACATCCGGTGCAGTGATGATTTCGAAACCAGTTTTTCCGTATACAGTGCCCGGTCCCATATAAAGAGGTCCTCTACCGTTGAATACATCGATCCAGATCCGCATCCCATATCCGTACAGGATAGTCCTTCCGCAAGCATGGTCCCGTTATCTCCATGTCCGTATGCATGACGTGTGCCGTTTGACGGAAAATAACCCGCACCAGTGTTTGTCATCTCAAGCGGAACGAAGATACGGCTACGAAGGAACTCTTCAAACGGCATGGTGGCGGTTCCTGAAGTTGCGGCTGTTCTTCGGGCATCCTGTTTGTGCAGCCGGCTACCGCTGCCGCAAGGGCAAAAACAGGACAGACATGTTTCAGCATCGGGAAATTCCTATTTGTGACAGGCATACTGCCGGAGGAATGCTCCGGCAGCTAACTGGAATCGCTACATGTTTGAGACGATCGCCTCGGCGAACTCCGAGCATTTCAGAAGGGTCGCGCCCTCCATCTGCCGCTCGAGGTCATAGGTGACCGTTTTGGCGGAGATGGTACGCTCCAAACCGGAGATGACATGGTCTGCCGCATCGTTCCATTTCATGAATCGGAGCATCATCTCGCCGGAAAGAATCAGTGATCCCGGGTTAACCTTGTCGAGTCCGGCGTACTTCGGTGCGGTACCGTGCGTCGCCTCAAAGACGGCCTCAGTCTTGCCGATGTTCGCACCCGGGGCCATTCCCAGACCGCCGACCTGGGCGGCCAGGGCGTCGGAGATATAGTCTCCGTTGAGGTTGGGTGTTGCCACAACGTCGTATTCTGCGGGACGAAGAAGTACCTGCTGAAAGAGGGCGTCTGCGATCCTGTCCTTGATGACAATGCGGCCCTCGGGAACCTTTCCGCCGTATTTGTCCCACAGATCATCCTCGGTTATGACTGTTCCGGAAAATTCCTCCGCCGCGAGTTCATACCCCCACTTCTTGAATGCGCCTTCAGTAAACTTCATGATGTTGCCCTTGTGCATCAGGGTTACGGAACGGCGGCCGTTGTCTATCGCATACTGTATGGCGCTTCGTACCAGGTTCCTGGTATTGGTTACCGATATTGGTTTGATGCCGATTCCGGCATCGTCTGGAATGGATGTGCCCATCTGTGAGTTGAGGAAGTCGATGACCTTCTGTGCGTCGGCGGACCCCTTCTCCCACTCGATACCGGAGTAGACATCCTCGATGTTCTCGCGGAAGATGACCATGTCTACTTTACCCGGGTCCTTCAGGACCGATGGGACTCCGCTGAAATACCGTACGGGACGGACGCATGCAAAAAGCTTGAGGATTTGCCGCAGTGCAACATTGATGCTTCTGATGCCGCCGCCGATTGGCGTGGTAAGTGGTCCCTTTATCGCAAGCCTGTATTCGCGGATTGCGTCAACCGTCTCCTGAGGGAGCCATTCGCCGGTTTGCGTATGGGCCTTCTCTCCGGCAAGAATCTCCTTCCACTCTATCCTGCGTGTAGATCCGTATGCCTTCTCGACAGCGGCGTCCAGAACGCGGCGTGTCGCCTTCCAGATATCAGGACCGATGCCGTCGCCTTCGATGAACAAAACGTACGGATTGTCCGGTGTGGACGCCACACCGTTTGATATGATTACTTTCTCTGCCATGTGTACCTCTTTTATATAATAATGCTGAAAAGGAACCGAATTCGGCTATGAATCGCGTTCAAGAGTCTGAATATTTGCCGAATAGGGCAAACTTTTTTTTCAGAAGCCTTTGTTTTTACAAATAGGGTTGATACGAACGTGAAGTTTTGTATACTGATCTCATGAGCAGCGATCATCCAACATGCAGCCATGACGGCGGACCGTATCAGATACGCGACCGCTACCGTACACTCTTCAGTACCTTTTGCGGTGCCCTCGTTATCGTGTCTGTTATACGCGATTCGGATGGAAACAGTACAGACTTCTGTATCGTGGACGCAAATGACGCGTTCTGCGATCTTGCCGGTATGGAAAAAAAACCCGGTTTCGGCACGTCATTGTTTGCCTCGATCGGCTGTCTCTTTACGGATCACCAGTCTTCCAGGGACGCCATGTCCGGTGTTTTCCGCGAACGCTGCATCACTGTGCGCACAAGGGCATATGAAGCGTCGCGGGTCTATGAGGTTACCGCTCCGCTTACGGGATGCGACGGGCG
>CAZAHA010000123.1:0-7993 GCA_964484915.1 uncultured Leptospirales bacterium | reverse complement strand
GTCGAGCCAAGTCACTGGACCCCTCCGTCGGAGGCACGTGCCGTAAAACCAGAAATCTGGCAGGAAAAGGCGTCGTTACCATAATTGAGAACCGAGACAAGCTGCGTCAGTATACTGGAGACGAAGGTCTGAAGCGACTCCATCTCAAATATAGTGGTCGAAGAGTCTATGATCTTTTCCAGACCACGTTTGTTTTTCTCGATAGTCAGAAGGTCGCAAAACGAGCGTATCCCCGTGATGATGGAGCTGTAGAGTTTCTCGGTAGTAAGTTCGGTCTTTGATTTGTAGTCATTAATGTCGTAGTGAAGGATAACCTCCTGTTCCGGTGCCTGGCCCGGCTGTCCGGTACGGAGTATGATACGGACGAGTCTGTTCTTCAGCTCGTCCCGGATGAAGCGTATGAGTCTGAGGCCGGAATCGTCGCTTTCCATGACGACATCAAGGAGTATGACGGCGATAGTATAATCGTCATTTTTCAGAAGCGCTCGTGCCTCGGCACCGGAATACGCGCTAATGAATTCCAGTCTTCGTCCAGAGAACTCTACGTCGGAGAGCACAAGGTGGGTTACATGATGCACATCCGCATCGTCGTCCACGATAAGTATCTTCCACGTCTTGCTGGTGTCGTGACACGCGGACCTTTCATCTTCCTGTTCAGTTTCGTCATGAAAAATGAAGTCGGACATGGTTGAATCCTCTGCAAAGATATATGGAAATCTTTTATAATGAAAGTTAGTACCCGGAACCTTCGAAATGCCGAGTCATTCAAGATGTAAAGAAATCGGAATATCGAAGTTCCCATAGAAACGAATATTCAGAGCCTTTCTTTGTATATGGAGGTTTTTCGAAAACGTCAATTACAATACGGTCACCTGCGAAAAAAGTACGGAATTGAAGTTCGCATGGGACCTTCGGTGAACGTTTGAGTGTTACAGAATGGTGAAACGCGGTATCACGACCGTTTTCGCCTGCAAAAAAACATGCGCATGAAGCGGTTCTTGGTTGACTATGTGAATGTGGAATTTGTACATTTACCCGTACTGGAATACGAATATATGCACAGGAGTTAGTAATGAAGAAAATATTAATATTCGTGCTGCTGATTATATTTTCGGCGCCATGGCTGCTGGCCGAGAACGTAACAGAGCTGTCTATCGGTGGAAGCACGGCTCAGGATATCGACGACAAGACAGGACTGACCACCAGCTTTGTCTTCTGGAATGAGTTTAATTACATGTTTGCTCTGGGATTCAATCCGTCGATGGTATGGTTCAACTGGGACCGACACGTGTATGACGACAACGGCGAAAGAAAGACAGAGACGGTTACCATTGGAGGCGAGGAAAAGGAACAGCCGGTAAAGGATACCGCAAATGCCTTTCTTTTCCCGCTGATGATCGACGCCAAGGTACAGTATCCGGTAAACGATGTCATTATTCCGTATGCCGCCGCGGGCATGGGATACACGGTCATGCCGCTCATGTACGATAACGAAAACAACGACATGTACGGCGGTTTTTCCTGGCAAGTACACGGCGGTGTCGCCTTCGATATTCCTGATATTGACGATTTCCGTTTCGTCGTTGACATAAAGTATAGAAACGCGTCGCTTCGAAACGATAACAAGGTTGAACTTGACATGAGCGGCTGGTCCTATTCCGTCGGCATACAGTACGGAGCCGTCATGCAGAAAGGACAGAACAACTCGGACTCAGACATCGTCTGGTAAACACCGTGTCCCTTGCGGACGGGGTATGAACAGGAGGCTGTGTGACCTGCAGGAGAGCCTCCTGTTCAAAGATGTACTGAAGCAGTCTATGGGACGTTCATCGTTTACTGCCGCAGTGCGAGACGGTACTTCCTTCTTGCCTCATGAAAAAAATTCAGATAGGCCTTTTTCCGGTAGTCCGGATAGGTCCACTCCCAGAACCGGTATGATCCGTCCCTAAAATAGTATTCGTTTTCGATAAAAATGCCGTTACCGATATAGGCACGGTGGTAATAGTCCTTGCAGGTTGCGAGAAACACGTTGGAAAGGGTCAGGTATCCCGGATCGATGTTGACCTTCCGCTTTTCACCTTCTCCGGACACATAGGTTTCAAGGAAATTGGTATGAAGCTTTATCGATGATATCTCCTCCCGTTGCATGAGCCGTTCAAATGCAAAAAAAACCTTAAACAGTGAATCTCCAATACGGTCATAGTAGGCGGTATGCGTAAACGGAATCGGATTGCTCAGTGTATCAACAGGGCCGAAATCTCGAGTAAGGAGATTTTGTACCCGTTTACAGATTGAATCATCGGCATAGATTATTCCAACAAAGAGTTTTGCCGGTTTAACGGGGGCAGGTACTGCCATCAACCGAAAAGCTGGAGAATATAGGTGAGAAAATAGTCGGAAATGAGGATAACCATGGACGACTTTACCACTGCGGTGATCGTAGCGCGTCCGACTCCCTCCGCTCCGCCGGAGGTCTTGAACCCTTCAAATGTGGATATGACTGCGATCTCCATTCCAAAGAAGAACGACTTTATAATTCCGGAGACGAAATCCATCACCGTTGTATTGTTAAGGACGTTTGACACATACTGCGATAAGGTCACGTTGAGTCCGAAATATCCGATGACGGCGCCGCCGGTGATACCAACGAAGTCGGTGATGACCGTCAGCGCAGGAGCCATAATCAGACATGAGAGGAAGCGCGGGACCGACAGGTACTGTACGGGATTGGCCGACAGCGTCACCAGTGCGTCTATCTGTTCGGTCACCTTCATGGTTCCGATCTGTGCGGCGATTGCCGAGCCGACCCTGCCGGCAAGGAGCAGGGCTGTTAAAACGGGTGCGAGTTCACGGAACATCGCTATCGTGACTGCGCTGCCGATGTAGATCGATGATCCCGGCATCTGGGCTTCCATGGCCTTGCCAAGCTGCAGCGCCATAACCATACCGGTAAAGAAAATGGTGATCGAGGTTACCGGAAGAGACTTATAACCGATTTCCAGAAGTTGATTAAGAAAGTTACGACCGTCAAACGGACGGCGGAAGATCCATTTGACTGTTTCGGCGAGGAAGATGATGTACCTTCCAAAACCCTCAATGAAGGTGATGACCGCCTTTCCGACTACATTCATTAGGTTACATCCGGTATCGCTTCTTCATACGTGTGTATCGTGTCGACGCTGCCAAATTTCGTGTGCTTGTCCATGAAGAGCAGTTCGACGTCGCCGATCGGGCCGTTCCGCTGTTTTGCGACAATGATGTCGGCTCGGCCCTTCCGTTCGGTGTCTTTCTTTACGCGTTCTTCCCGGTAGATAAACATGACAACGTCTGCGTCCTGTTCGATCGATCCAGACTCGCGCAGGTCTGAGAGAACCGGTCGCTGATCTGACCGAGACTCTACCGCACGCGACAGCTGTGACAGAGCAAGTATAGGGCATCTGAGTTCACGCGCAAGCAATTTTAGTCCGCGTGAGATTTCTGCTATCTGCTGGTGGCGGTCTACCCGCGAGGTTGACATGATAAGCTGCAGGTAGTCCACAATGATAATGCCGAGCTGCTCTTTCTGTGATGCGCGGCGCGCCTTGGCGCGGATATCCGCGATGGTAACGCCGGGCGTATCGTCTATCAGTACAGGCGCGCCTCTAAACCGTTCCGCGGACTGGATGATGGAGCGCATCTCCTCATTGTTGAGGTGGCCTGTCCTGAGGCGCTGCGCGTCCACCGTTGCATCGATACAGATCATCCTCATGAGGAGCTGCACTGCCGGCATCTCCAGCGAGAAGAAGAATGCCGGCTTCTTTTCACTGAGAACGATGTTGTTCATGAAATTCAGGGCAAGCGCGGTCTTTCCCATCGACGGACGAGCGGCGAGGATGATGAGCTCGGATTCATGAAAGCCGGTGAGCATGTTGTCGATGTCCGGGAACCCGCAGGAGATACCGGTAATCGCGTTCTTGTTGCTGTACAGCTTGTTTATCTGTGCAAGCGTCTGCTCGACTATCGCCTCGATCGTTTCGATCTCGGAGGTTATGCGCCCTTCGGTAACGCGAAAAACATCCCGTTCGGCCGAGTCGAGAACTTCTGTCGTGTCACGTGACATGTCGTGGCAGTTTTCTACGACGATACGGCTGACGTCGATAAGCCGGCGTCTGAGCGAGAGTTCACGGATCCGCCGTGCATAGAACTCGGCGTTTGCGGATGTGGCTACCGTCCTGTACAGTTCGGCAAGGTACGGGTCACCGCCCGCTCTGTCGAATTGTCCGGAGTCCTGCAGGAACTGTTTGAGTGTGAGAAGGTCGACCGGTTTTGAAGCACGGTCGAGTTGGAGTATGCCGTTGTATATGAGATGGTGCCGCTCCACGAAGAAATCGTCCGCCTGCAGGATATCGAGTACCTTGATGAGAGCGTCCCTGCTGATAAGTATGGCTGCAAGACAGGACGCCTCCGCATCCGAATCGTGTGGTGGGATGTGCTGCTGCGGCATCAATAACCTCATACATGCAATTGGTATAGACGGCACCGGCCGGAATGGGCGTCGGTGCCGCTGAAGGACGGATTCTTCCGGTTTTGTCGTTTATTCTTCTTTCTCAACCTGAACGGTGATCTCGGTGCTGATGCCCTCGTCCAGTTTGACCGTTACGGTATGTGCACCGAGTGTCTTGATCGGTTCCGACAATTCTATCTTCCGTTTGTCAACGGTATAGCCTTCGGTTCCGAGCGCATCGGAGATGTCCATGGATGTAATCGATCCAAAGAGTTTCTCGTTATCGCCTACCTTCGCCTTGATGTTCAGTGTCAGTTCCTTCATCTTCTCGGCGATCTCGGCGCTTGACTTCTTGCGCTTTTCCTTCTTCACGCGGATAAGATGGTTCTGATGGTCCATCGCAGCCTTGCTGGAATCGGTAAACGGGATCACGAGCTTCTTTGGAAGGAGGAAGTTCCGTGCATATCCATCGGAAACTTCCTTTACATCACCGGCATCGCCGAGGTTTTTGATATCGTCTTGTAGTATTACCTTCATAGTGCACTCCTGTTTCAACTTGATGTATCGTTTTTGTGTTTCAAATGTCTGAAATCGGTCCACAGGTCCAGAATACCCCATCCTGCGAGTATGATCGACACGAAAGGCAGAAGCGGCCAGCTGAAGAGCAGTGTGATGAAAATGCCAAGCGGCAGTATGAACAGCGGCAGCTTTCTGCTGATGAGAAAGTAGCGGATAATACCCAGCGCCTGGATCATGTACAGAAGCGCCGTAATAAGAAGACCGCTCAACGCGGTATTGTGAATCACGGCGAACTGCTCTTCCGGAACGAATATATATGCCGCGAGAAAAGCGATTAACACAAAAATTGTATAATCGTTTAGCCGGAAGTATTCAAGACCCTTCACTATGACCGGTCCTCGTATAATGAAGAACATGTAAAACAGCCTGAGTATCAGGAACGAAAAAACGGACCATATCAGGCTGTTGAGGAAAAAGTAGAACGGAGCAATTTTCTTTATTATCTGCATAACCGACTCTACGTTTTCCTGTATCGTCCGCTTTTCAGCCTGCTGCATGCCCGATTCGTCGATAAGAAGGAACATCTGTTCCCTTATCGTATCCATCACGTCTACCCCGGCCGCGTGTATCAGATAGTAGTACAGGGCAATCGTAAGAGCGGCCGCGCAGATAGTCGATACGAGAATGTAAAACTGGACCGAAAGTCTCCGTTTAATGGCGAAGCCTGCGCTTGTGCCGAAGACTACCGGAGAAGCGATAACCGTAAAGGTGTTGTAATCGCCCGAAAGCCTGTACACACAGAGCGCCAGCAGCGGTATCGTTATGACAAGAGCTTTATACTCCCAGTAGTATGCAGCGAGCGACGTGGCAAAGAGCAGCACGGTCCCGATGATCATCGTCTGAAATGGATCGATAGTCACGCCTTGTACTCCGTTCCTACTGTTCGACGAACGGGAGCAGCGCGATCATACGTGAACGTTTTACCTCCGAGGCCATACGCCGCTGGTGCTTCGCGCATGTACCGGTAATTCGTCGCGGAAGAATCTTGCCACGGTCTGTGAGAAACCGGAGAAGAATGTCCGGACGCTTGTAGTCGATCGGGAGTTCCTTGTTATGACAGAATTTGCATACCTTCTTCTTGAACCGCGAGAAGCGTTGTCTGCGATCTCCGGAGTCCTGGTTGTCGCGGTGCCGTGAATCACGTCTGGAATCGTTCTGTGAATCTTCCCTGTGCGACGGTCTTCCAGACGGTCTCTCGTCATGGGCGGACGACGCCGGAGGCTGGTCTTCGGTTTTTACCGCCGGTTCGTTCTGTGTATTTTCTGACTGCTGTGTGTTTTCTGTTTTGTTTATTTCTTCTGACATTGTTCATTCCTTTTCACATGATGGTCTTAAAACGGTATCTCTTCATCAGAGAATGTTTCGCTTGGCGGCGGAGCGTTATGGTTTGAATCCGAATAGTACGGTGACCCGTCGTTTCCGCCGGACTGTCCCGGTTGATCCTGAGTATAGGAGAGAAACTGGAAATTGTCTGTAACAATCTCGACGACAGAACGGTTGTTGCCGTCTTTGTCCTGCCAGCGTCTCTGCTGAAGCCTTCCGTCGATCGCGATTCGCTGACCCTTCTTTGCATACCGTGCAAACACTTCGGCGCCTTTTCCCCAGATAAGACAGTTGAAATATGACACTTCCTCTTTGCGCTCGTTATTGGCTACGTATACCCGGTTGCAGGCAATTGAATAATTTGTAACCGATGTGCCGCTTGGTATTTGACGGATCTCCGGATCACGTGTGAGACGTCCCACAAGTGAAACCCTGTTGATATCTGATGAAGCCATATATTTACATCCTTATGCGTTTGCTTTTTCCGGTTCGATAACGACAAACATGCTGCGAAGAATGGCTGTTGATATCTGGAATTCATGCGTGATGTCGCGTACGTGTTCCGGCTTTGTTTCGACTGTCTTGAAGAGATAGAAACCTTCGGCCTGTTCCTCAATCGGGTAGGCCAGGCGTTTATGACCCCAGTCCTCGTCTTTTTTAATCGTTATGCCGTATTTCTGTACGATGTCGGCAAACACCTGTTTGCCCTCTTCGATGTGCTTTGGGTGCAGAATGACAGTTAGTTCGTAGGTTCTCACTACTTCCTCCTTCCTTTGGAAATTATGCTAAAATACGTGGCGCTTTTAGCAGAAAGGCATATTTCGATGACATATTTGAACGATGACTCCATTTTGCAAGCAGAAAAAGTAATGAAAGTGTTGCAGATGTCAATGACTGCATACGGGTTTTGAGGTTCGCTGTGTGGTTAAAATGGATATATGGTCATAATAAGACTTGACTGCAACACCCCATACTGTATCAGATATCAAACGGTGGCCTGAGAAATGATTATTCGCTTCTTTTCTCATGCCCCAATCTTACAGCAGGACATGATCAGCAGGGGAAAACTTATGAGTGGAAACTACAGTGTCCGGCACGAAATTGTAAACGATGTGCCAGTGCTCTATATCATCGGGGACATGACTTCCGATGCCGACAACATGGTTATGAAGACCTATTCTGAAGTGAAAAAGCAGTGTAAAGCAAACGCACTGGTGTTTAATTTCTCTGAAACAAATTATATCAACTCGGCCGGTCTCGCGACAATCATCAACATCATCCAGGAGATGGGCAATAACAGCGGCCGCGTAGCATTCGCACAGCTTTCAAACCATTTTCAGAAGGTAATGGAAATCGTGGGCATTACTGATTTTGTTACAATGCATGAAACTAACGACGATGCCGTTACGGCCCTCTCCACATAAGGTTCATCTCATTCCTAACCGAAGTTATCCGTACAGTATTTTCTGACGGCCTCCAGGTCTCGGACGGTCCTGCACTGTGGAATCGAGTGCAGGAAAACATCTCCATATCCCCTGGTTTGTATACGGTCATCCAGTACCGCCACGATGCCCCTGTCATCATGGCTGCGCATCAGTCTGCCGAAAC
>CAZAHA010000122.1:0-8050 GCA_964484915.1 uncultured Leptospirales bacterium | reverse complement strand
ATGACATCTTCGGGCTTCATCTCAAAGAGCACCTTCTCAAGAGCTGCATATCCTTCACGCGAGATATACTCATCGATACTGCCTGGATCGATCTTGCCGCAGTTTCGAAGGACGATTCGGTACTGTTTCTGATAAAACTGCATCTTGTCTTCGGTTGCGATTGCGCCTTCCTTCTCGCCTGATGGCTTGTACAAAAGACGGCCAACCTGCCGGCCCTTGATGATATGTTCCTGTACAAGTTCGGCCGCGTCTTCCGGTTTCACCTGTACGTAAAACGTGTCTTCGGGAAGTATCTTGACTATTGGTCCCTGTTCACAGAAACCAAAGCATCCCGTTTTAATTACCTGCACCTGGTCGCGAAGGCCGTTTTTTTCAAGTTCCTTCTGCAGATTCTGATAAATAGCGTCCGCGCTGCTGGATTCACAACCGGTTCCGCCGCAGACCAGTATATAACTTCTGTATGCCATGTATTTCCCCCGGTTTACTTATTTTCTAGTATGTCGACTGACGGCCTGTCATAGACATAGTCGGACACCAGCTGTTTATCGATGATATGCTGCTGAACAATCTTCTTCGCAACATTCGCATCCACATTGTTGTAGATCGTGTCCGGCATGTCCGGCACCCTGACCTCTACGGTCGGTTCAACGTTGCAGAAACCCATACAGCCGGTCTGCTTGATCTTTACATTTGCCAGCCCGTGTCTGTCTATCTCGGAAATAAACGCATCAAGGCTGTCTTTGGCGCCGGCGGCGATACCGCAGGTTCCCATTCCGACTACAATCTCGACATCCTTGTTTTCGATATCGCGCTTTTCGATATCGTTCTTCTTATCTTCTCTCAGCTTGCGCAGTTCCGCAAGAGTCAGCTTAGCCATTGTTTCCTCCTGATAATACCTCGTCTTCCTGCGACAGGAAGAACTGTTTCATAAGCATCATGGACCGGGTGTCATACAGATCGCCGAGACTCTCCTCAAGCTCGCCGCGTGAAACCCTGTACGATGCGTCTTTATTCGATCTGTATACAAGCAGATCATACTGACCTTCAAACAGCATGACCGATGTAAATGTGCCGGGCAAATCACCAAGCGGCGGACAGTCAACATGGGTCTTGTTGAATGAAAAGGAGACCGATGTTCCCATCTCCGGGTCCGACGAGATGTCAAACTCTCCGTCAGCAGCATCAGCAGCCTGCTTGGCAAACGGTATGCCAAGCCCAACCTTTCGGTGAGCATGCTTCTTTCCGTCAGAGAAAAACGGATCGGTTACCCGTCCCAGTGTCGCCTCATCCATACCGCATCCATTATCACCGATACATATGCGAATAGTGTCATCTGACTCCAAAAGATCCAGCGTTATCACAGAGGCCTTCGCTTCTACGGAGTTCTGGACAATATCCAGTATGTATTCGCACATTGTCGGCTGCATTATCTCACGCCTGGCTGCCCTTGAACTTGGCGATGATACCGGGCAGCTCACCCTTCTGTACCTTGCCGAAAACCTCGCCATTAATCGTCATGACGGGAGCAAGGCCGCAGCAACCGATGCAGCGGACAGCCTCAAGCGAGAACTCGCCGTCATCGGTTGTACCGTTAACCGGAAGGCCCAGCAGACGCTCAAGATCAAGAATGAGGTCCTCGCCGCCCTTCAGATAACACGCGGTTCCCATACAGACCTGAATCTTGTTTTTTCCCGGTTTGTTTAATTTAAAAAAATGATAAAATGTTATGACACCGTAAATCTTGGCAAGAGGAACATTCATCTTCCGTGAAACTTCAATAGCAACTTCACGAGGTATATATCCGTACTCTTCCTGAACCCGGTGAAGAATCATAATCAGATTACCAGGCTTTTCCTTCCACTCGCTCATAAACTGAATCAGTCCGGTGGAAAGAGAAACCGTAGCATCTTCCTTCTCAAACATACAGTCCTCCAAATTAGTATTAATTGCATCGCACACCTGTTTGTAGTTATCCGCATAACGCAGCATATGCGTCAAAAACCGTCAGGCACATGAACATTATTAATCTGCTTGTACGATATTATATCACGCGTTACGCGTATTTACATGCCAGGCGCCGGCAAACAACGCACTTTTTCGTCCGGACTTCATGATTCATGTTCAGACCGGCTGCTGCCAGTGCGGATGCAGAGATGTCTATGCACCGGTATGAAAAGCAAGATTATTTTGCAAGAATTAATTAAATTTTGTGACTGGATTCACAACTGTTCACAAATTTTTACTTGTACCAGGCAGGATATCTTACTTGTGTCGCCATTCAAGTTAGTTTAATCTAACTTATGTAGCGGTACAGATGTTTTTCTGCTTTTTCCACTCTCTTTTGTAAGTGATCCGGAAAATTTCATTGACTGAGAATTTATCCTGACGCAAACATGAAGCGACTGTTTGGAATCCGATTCATTTACCGTATACGGATGAACAGTTGATTTTCCAATGTACCGGAAATAATCCGGAAACATCGCTTCATATACGTACATACAGTAAGTGTCTTCGAGTTAAAAGGGTCTTCGGAATATTCTACTCATGAAAAAGAAACGAATAGCTGTTATAGGAGGCGGCATAGCGGGAATAACCGCCTCCTTTCTTCTGCAACAAAAGCACCTGGTTTCTCTTTTTGAAAAGAACGAGTACGTCGGCGGCCACACAAATACCGTTATCGTTCCCGACGGTGACGATGCCGGTACACCGATAGATACCGGTTTTTCTGTATTTTCCAATTCCAAAGACTCAAACCTCATGCGGCTCTTTAACCGCCTTGGGATAAAATACGGATCAAGCGATTTGTCCTTTTCATATACTTCAAAAAACGATAACATTATATACAGCACGAACGGTCCCGGCAGGATATTTAGTCAGCGAAGAAAACTCTTCAGCAAGCGTTTCTGGAACTTCTCCAACGGTATCGTTCACTGTGGTAAACTCCTGCAATCTGCGTTGCAAAACGGAGACCTGCAGAACAAAACCGTACCGGAAGCTTTTTACGCGACCGGGCTTTCACCGGATGTGTTCAACTGGATGATCGTCCCCATGGCTTCTACTGTCTGGTCTTCCTCGGCACGCAGTGTACACGACCTTCCTGCCGAAGCATTTGTCCGGTTCATGGATTATTTCGGTCTTCTTACACCGCTCTCCAGACACCGGTGTCACTACATTCACGGCGGCAGCAAGAGTTACATTGAAAAGTTTCTGATGAATTTCAAGGGTACCGTTCACAAGCACAAGGAAGTATCGCAGGTACGGCGAAAAAACAAGAAGTGTACCGTCATCTGCAGAGACGGTTATAATGAAGACTTTGACTATATCGTCATGGCGACGCACGCCGACCAGGCGCTTGACCTTCTCCACAAACCGACCGATGACGAAAAGGAGCTTCTGGGAGTATGGAAGTACACGAGCGCCGAAACGATACTGCATACAGACACCTCCTTTCTCCCTCCGATCAGGCGCGCATGGTCATCATGGAACGTGAAACATGACTCATCCGGCGACGACACATCCCCAACCGTCACATACTGGATGAACCCGCTCCAGCAGCTCGACACGCGCCGCTCCTACTGTGTGACGATTAATCCGCCGCCGGATATTGATGAGCAGCGGGTGCTGTCGCGCATAACCTATCACCACCCGATATATACATTCAAGGCACTGGACAGACAAAACAGGCTACAGACCCTTAATGGAAACAGGAACACCTATTTTTGCGGCAGCTATTTCGGGAACGGACTCCACGTGGATGCCTGCGATTCCGCTGTTCGCATCGCACAGTCGTTTGGTATAGAATTATGAACAGGGTTCCCGGACACTCAAAGGACTGGTTTGCAACATGGATCATGCGTATACGTCTTTTTTGGCAAGAGATGATATAATGAAAACTTGACAAACTGCAAAAAAGATCGAAAATTACATATACATGTGATTATCCGTAAGCGTATGTGCAGTACACCGTTCCGCTTATGTGCATACAGGGAGTTCGCAGTTTCTGTTTGGAAAAGGTGAATTCCGGCGAAATACTGAATTATATTGATACAATACCATATACTTTCACTGCCGCTTGATCCGCAGCAGACGTGCCGCGGAAAGAGTACCTGGCGGAACGGCTCCACAACGCGGGACCAAAGAAAAGACAATACCTGTTCCGGAGAGTATAATGACAGCAAAAAAAATGAAGCCGACAGCCTTCGAAACACTGTGTTTCAACCAGATCCGACCCATGTTTGAAAAAATAGAGCGGGGGTACCTTAAACTCGTCCAACCGGAAGGTGACGTGCTTGAGTTTGGCAACAGGCGCACGGGGAACAACGCCAAAATGACCGTACACAGCTGGTCATTGTACAGGCGTCTCGTCCTGGACGGAGACATCGGTCTGGGGGAGGCATACATGGAAGGTGAAATGGACTCACCCGATCTTGTTGCACTGTGCATGCTCTTTCTTGACAACAGCCACATATTCCGTGGCGGAAATTTTGTTACAACTGGTGTTGGACGTTTGCGTGACTATGCCACTTATCTGCTGCAGCATAATTCACTGACCGGAAGCCGGAAGAACATCAGCATGCACTACGATCTTTCCAACGATTTTTTTAAACTTTTTCTGGACCAAACCATGCTCTATTCCTCCGCGCGGTTCATGTCTGCACGTGACTCGCTCAAAAAGGCCCAGCTGAACAAGGTGCATGACATCATCGAAAAGCTGCAGATCACCAAGACTGATCACGTGCTGGAGATAGGCTGCGGATGGGGAGGCTTTGCCATCGAGGCCGCCCGAAAGACAGGATGCCGTGTAACGGGAGTGACCATATCGGAAGAGCAGTACGCCTACGCGAAGGAGCGGGTCCAATCCCAGAAGCTGCAGAAACTTGTCAGCATTGAACTTCTGGACTACCGGAAGCTGTCCGGTACGTATGACAAGATTGTATCCATTGAGATGGCGGAGGCCGTAGGCGCAAAATACCTTGGAGAATTCGTACATACAATCGACCGGCATCTGAAAAAAGACGGTCTCGCGTTTCTGCAGTGTATCACGATGCCGGACAACAGACATGACCACTATAAACGCAGCACAGACTGGATACGGAAGTACATTTTTAACGGCGGTCATCTACTATCTCTGACAGAGCTGTGTACACAACTAAAAAGAAACAGTACACTTTTTATTCATCATCTCGAGAACATCGGCGTTCACTACGCAAAGACGCTGCATCTATGGCGTGAGAATTTTGAAAAAAACGTGCAAAAGATCGAAAAACTCGGGTTTGACGGCACATTTATACGAAAATGGCGCTATTACCTCGCTTCCTGTGAAGCAGCGTTTGAGACCCGTATGGTCAATGACATACAGATCATACTCACAAGAGAAAACAACTATCATGTGTAGCGGCAATCCGCCGGGGACAGTAGTCGATTCCCTGATGGAAACACCATACTCGATAGACTTATAAAATTGGAGAACAGTATGAAATCAAGAGAACTCGCAACGCATATCTACACGGCAGACCCATCCGCGCATGTGTTTAACGATATACTGTACGTATATCCATCGCATGACCGCGACATCGATGTCGCCTATTCTGACGAAGGCGACGAATATCTTATGGAAGACTATCATGTCCTCTCGATGGAGAGCCCGGACGCTCCGGTGACCGACCACGGCATCGCGCTTCACATCGACAACGTGAAGTGGGCATCGAAACAGATGTGGGCACCTGACGCACACGAGAAGAATGGAACATACTATTTCTACTTCCCCGCCCGGGATCACGACGGCATATTCAGGATCGGTGTCGCAGTCTCAGACACCCCCTACGGTCCCTTTACCCCGCAGGATGACTACATCAAAGGAAGCTTCAGTATCGATCCGTGCGTCTTCAAGGATGATGACGGATCATACTACATGGGGTTCGGCGGCCTCTGGGGCGGACAGCTCGAGAAGTGGTCAACCGGTACCTTTGTCGAAAACACCGAAGGCCCGCAGGGAAACCAGGCCGCTCTTTGTGCAAAGATTGCGAAACTCTCCGATGACATGCTTCAGTTTGACGGTGATATCCGCGACATACAGCTTCTGGACGGCGACGGTAAACCGGTCAAGGCCGGCGACGAGGAAAAGCGCTACTTCGAGGGACCGTGGATCCACAAGTACAACGGCACCTATTACTTTTCTTACTCAACGGGAACGACGCACCTCATCGCGTACGCGACCGCAGACAACGTTTTGGGGCCGTACACATACCGGGGAACGATACTCACACCCGTTTCTGGATGGACAACACACCACTCCATTGTTGAGTTTCAAGGACGGTGGTTTCTGTTCTATCACGACTGCGAGCGTTCGGGCGGGATCAACAACAAGCGGAGTGTCAAGATGACCGAGATCACCTACAACGACGACGGGACAATCCAGACGCTTGTACCAGACGAGTCTCTCATAGGCAAAAGGTAGGACGGCATCCGCCAGGCAGCATATCCGGAGGAGATCATGGCACACACAATCGGCCTTGTGATTGATCAGCTTGTCTATGAGTACCATGCCGAATTCTGGCAGGGGGTGAGCGAACAGGCTGTAAAGTCAGGCATTAACATCGTCTCGTATGTCGGCAGCACCATCGACTATGCCGACAGCATGCTCAGAACGCAGAACAAGATCTACGACATCATAACCGAAAAACGGGTAGAAGGTGCCATTATTCTGACATCATCGGTCACTTCTCACATCTCACCAGACGAGAAGCGTGCGGAACTCAGGAAAATTTCGTCCAGGATGCCGATTGTCTGCATCGGGGACATCTTTGACGAGTACCCCTCGATCGGCGTTGATAACCGCAAGGGCATGTATGACTCGGTTGAACACCTGATAAAAAAACACAACAAGCGGAGGATCGCGTTTGTCGGCGGTCCCTCCGGCAGTACGGAGGCCCAGGAGCGCAAGGCGGCATACATGGAAGCGCTCACCAAAAACGGCATCACCTTCGACGACGCGCTTTTTTTCGAAGGCGCCTTTGTCTACACTTCCGGCATTGAGGCGGTGCAGGCATTCGTGTCCAGAAAGGTACAGTTTGACGCGGTGGTTGCCGCAAGCGACTGGATGGCCTTTGGCGCCATGCAGGAGCTGAAGCATCAGGGCTTCTCCATTCCGGAGCAGATCGCTGTTTCCGGTTTTGACGACGTCGAATCGGCCTATGTATCACAGCCTCCGCTTTCCACCGTCCGCCAGCCCGTCTTCGAGATGGGACGCGAAGCCGTCAAGACAATACTCAGTATCATAGACGGCAGACCGTACGAGAAGCGCCTCATCTATCCGACCGAACATGTGATCCGGGACTCCTGCGGATGTATGCTCTCTGTTAACGTAGATGAACACGTTGACCAAAATGGCAAGAGCTCCAACTCAAGGGCTGATGCATATCATGAACAACACAAGTACCTGGTGCAAAGACTCCTGAAAGACATGGAGAATCCCGGCAGCAGCGGCTTTCTTTCCATGTTTAATTCCTTTCTGGAACGGGTGAAGCGCCCGGAGGAACTCGGCATCTATCAGACACTGATATCGGAGATCCGCAAGGAGGTTCTCTCATACGACAGGGTCATACAGCACAGCGGCACCGTCGTTCGCCGCAAGATCGGACGCGCAATCAATACCCAGGCAAAGGTCGATAAGCTGCTCAAAAAGTACTGCGCCTTCATCAACTCCATAGAAGATACGCTCCATACAGCCCGGCTCCTCCTCTCCCGGAAGGCCGAGCAGCTGCAGTTTCTGAAATATCTTGAAACCAAGACCAAGACGTCGCAGATCATCTCGGTCGGCGAGCACCTTCTGACGACCTTCAGCAAGACCCACCTGTTTACCACTATTAAAAACGACTTTCCGCTGATCGACATAGACACATGCTCCATCGTCATGTACGAGGACCCCGAAGCACAGCCCGTATCGCCCAGATCGGCCATGATCTACTACTATGACAACAGCAGCGACCGTCACAAGGACACGGACCCGTTTGACACGGATATGATCGTACCGGACGCCTTTTGGCCGGAT
>CAZAHA010000121.1:0-8296 GCA_964484915.1 uncultured Leptospirales bacterium | reverse complement strand
ATGGAAGCTCTTCTTCGAGGGCGGGACCACCGACGCAAAACCGGTCAGCTTCTGGTGGGGAATCAGTTCCGGCCTGGTTGATATCTTCTATTCGACGTCGCTTCTTCCGCGGAACACGCAGAAGCATGTTGAGTTTATGCGGCGGATGATCGTACAGGGAGAGCTGAATATTTTCGAGGGGCCGATTGCCGACCAGAACGGACTGGTTCGCATACCGGAGGGTGAGTTTGCCGCACGGGACGAGATCGTAAACATGAACTGGTTTGTGGAGAACATAACCGGTACGATACCGTCAATCGGCAGGGAAAACATACACGATCCGCTGACAAAACAGTTCAAGGTAACGTAGGGCAATGGCAGACCGGCGTCGGAATCATGCAACAGAGGAATCGTTCATGTTCGTAACAGGAAAAAAAATACCCATAGAAAAAACGACATATCTGCACACGCTTTCCGTTGTTTTCTCCAATTTCCGGATACTCCGGGCGGCGGCACGTACGGTTTACACCATCGTCAGGGACTTCTTTCTGATGCAGTCACCGCTACGTCCAAAACGAAAGCGGCAGCCCGTTGTCTGGATCGACCATCCGTACGACAGAAACATTCCGTTTGCACCGGAATGGGTAACCGAATACTTAAGCTTCATTCCGCTCTGGGTAACCGGCATAACCTGGCTTGTGGTCCGCTTCGGCAGACGGGGAATACAGCCGCTGATTGATTCGTTAAACGAGGTATCGCTTCTGTACAGGTCGGCGGCAACGGTATACCGGGCGTGCCAGTCAACAACGGTCAGGCCCTCCCCCGCCAGAAACAGTTTCCGCTTTGCGCTTATCCACGCGACAGACCCGCATCTCAATTGCCTGCCAAGTCTGCATGTAATGGTGGTGACGTGGGCCGGCTACCGGCTTGCCCGGAGGATACTTGACCTTGACAGTTCCCAAAGCGCCGCGGTGGAGTACATCCGAACGCACGCGAAGCTCATAACGGAAACGACGCTGTATGTAAAACAGCACAGCGTAAACTGTATTCCCGCCGCGCTCTTCGTGATGATGGAGCTTTTTCCAGGCATTGACACCCTGTACGGCGAGGATTTTATCAACTCGCTCTTTAACGATACGGTTCCCGGGATCGAGGACCGGCAGGCCGTCACCTCCTATATGGCAGAACTGTACCGGACCTTTCTGGGTGCGAGGGCCGGCGGGAATTTTGCATCATTCGACCGTGTCCTGCTTGATTTTCTCAAGCGCTATACACTGGAATCTCCATCCGATGAAATCCTTCCAAACGGAGAAAGCGCCTGATCCCGTAACGCAACTTGCCAGGCTGCGTTTTGTCTTGGCGTACCGCCAACTTCGTGATTGAGTTCGGTAGCGTATCATGCCACGCAACATCTTTTATATGTGAATAACCGGTGACCGCTGTTTTCAAAACAGACATTCTCGACAATTTTCGGGATTTTTTTGCCGTGCCCGAGGGTACGTTTTAAACAGGATCATGAGAAAAGTTGACTTTATATTCAAAACAGATTATTGTTAAGGTGCGTTGCCGCCATCTGCAGCGATATTACCGTGCAGCTACAACTACCATGTTCATTACATCCTGTGTGTCCGGGATTTCCTTTTATGGCGCCGGGACGCTCCGGATACGCGTTACGGATGAGCGAAAGGAGATATCATGTCAGAAGAATTCAAGGATCATGACGTTGAAGAGACCCGGGAATGGATAGATTCTTTTGATGCCGTCCTGGACATCGAAGGACCTGAAAAGGCGAAATATCTCATTCACAAGCTTTCGGACCAGGCGGTGTCCCGGAACGTTCCGATACCGTACTCTTCGACAACCCCATATACAAATACCATTCCGCCAGAAGAATCAGAACAGATGCCGGACGATTCGCTGACTGCCCGGAACGTGGCCGGCTATGTCAGATGGAATGCCATGGCCATGGTCCACAGGGCAAACAAGCATTTCCCAGGTATTGGCGGACATATTGCAAGCTTCTCATCCTCGGCAGTACTGTATGAGGTGGGGTTTGACTATTTCTTCAAGGGAAACGACTTTCCCGGAGGCGGGGACCTCATTTTCTTTCAGGGACATTCATCCCCCGGTATGTACGCCCGCGCTTACGTCGAGGGACGCCTAACGGACGATGACCTCGACCATTTCCGCAGGGAGGCGTTTGAAAAGGGGCTCTCATCCTACCCGCACCCGTGGCTCATGCCGGATTTTTGGCAGTTTCCTACCGTGTCGATGGGTCTGGGGCCTGTTATGGCCATCTATCAGGCCCGCTTCATGAAGTACATGGAGGCGCGCGGTCTCACCGAAAAGAGCGAACGGAAGGTATGGGCCTTTATCGGCGACGGTGAAACCGACGAGCCCGAAACGCGGGGTTCGATCTCTCTCGCGGTGCGGGAGAAGCTCGACAACCTTATTTTTGTGATAAACTGTAACCTGCAGCGTCTCGACGGTCCGGTCCGCGGCAACGGCAAGATCATTCAGGAACTTGAGGGAGTTTTCCGCGGAGCAGGCTGGAACGTGATCAAGGTGATATGGGGAACGGAATGGGAAGATATCCTCAAAAAAGACGAGGACGGTGTTCTGAAGGATATCTTCGAGAAGATGGTTGACGGAGAATTTCAGGACCTCCGCTCAAAGGACGCGGCCCACCTCAGAAAGCGGCTCATCGAAAAGGACGGGCGCGTAGAGAAGATTCTGGAACCGTACAGCGACCAGGAGATTTGGCAGGCGACCCGCGGCGGACACGATCCGCGCAAGGTATACGCTGCGTATGCTGAAGCGGTGAAAACCAGGGGCCGTCCGACGCTTATTCTGACGAAAACCATAAAGGGATACGGCATGGGCGCCTCGGGCGAGTCGGCGAATGTGGCGCACAACACAAAGAAGATGGAGATAGAATCGCTGAAAGAGTTCCGTGACCGGTTTCACGTTCCTCTCGAGGACGACCGCCTTGAGGAGGTTCCCTTTATCCGTCCGCCCAAAGACAGCGACGAGTACCGGTTTATCCATGATTGGCGGAAGAAGCTCGGCGGATACCTGCCCGAACGGCGTCACGAGGCAGAGCCGTTAAACATACCGCCGCTTGAAAACTTCTCGAAACTTCTGGAGGGGACCGGCGACAAGGAGATGTCGACGACCATGGGATTTGTACGGTTTCTGGCCATCCTCCTGAAGGACAAAAAGATCGGGAAAAATGTCGTACCGATCGTCCCCGATGAGGCGCGTACCTTCGGAATGGAGGGCCTCTTCCGTCAGGTCGGCATCTACGCCCCGGGTGGACAGCTCTATACGCCGGAGGATTCCAACTCCCTGATGTCGTACATGGAGAAGGAGGGGGGCCAGATTCTGGAGGAAGGCATAAACGAGGCCGGAGCCATCTCGTCGTTTATCGCGGCCGGGACAGCGTACAGCAACTACGGCGTCAACTGTATACCGTTTTACATCTTCTACTCCATGTTCGGCTTTCAGCGCGTCGGCGACCTTGCCTGGGCCGCAGGTGACATACGTACCCGCGGATTCCTTCTTGGCGCGACATCGGGGCGCACGACGCTCAACGGCGAGGGACTTCAGCATGAGGACGGCCACAGCCATCTCATTGCGTCAAGTATACCCAACTGCAGGAGTTATGATCCGGCATTTGTATATGAACTTGTGGTGCTGCTACGCCACGGGATGAAGGAGATGTTTGAAGACCGGAACGATGTCTTCTATTACATAACCCTGCTTAACGAGAAATATGAAAACCCTAAAATGCCCGAGGGCTGCGAGGAGGGCATCGTTAAGGGGATGTATCTGTTTAAGGAAGCAGGGGAGTTTGGCACAAAGGTGCAGCTTATGGGAAGCGGCTCCATCTTCCGCGAGGTTATCGCCGCCGCAAGGCTTCTCGAAGATGATTTCGGTATTGGCGCAAACATCTGGAGCATTCCGGGTATAAACCAGCTCCACCGCGACGGGGTAGAGTGCGAGCGGTACAACATGTTCCATCCGGACGGGGAGGAACGGGTACCGTACGTTACCCGGATCCTCGCGGACAGGGAGGGTCCTGCGGTGATATCAACCGACTATCTCAGGGCGTATCCCGAACAGATACGCCGCCTGGTCCCGATGCCGCTGACGGTTCTTGGTACGGACGGATTCGGCCGCAGCGACACACGTGAGGCGCTGCGTGACTTCTTTGAGGTAGACCGCTACCATATCGTACTGGCTGCTCTTGCTGCACTCAGGAAAGCCGGCAAGGTTGACGCGGCGATCGTTAAGAAAGCGATAGATACATACAATATCATGACAGACAGACCAACTCCAATGAGTGTTTAGGAGACATTATGGCTGAAACAGTTTCCATTACAATTCCCAACATCGGGGACTATTCCGACGTGCCGGTTGTGGAGATCATGGTGAAGGAGGGGGACTCCGTCCAGAAGGACGATTCGATCCTGTCTCTTGAAAGCGACAAGGCGGTACTTGATGTACCGTCGCCGCATGCCGGCACTGTCAAGTCTATAACCGTCAAGGAAGGCGACACGGTTTCGGAAGGTGACGAGATAGGAACAATAGAGATATCGGACGGCGAAGAGAGCGGCGGAGAAAAAGCGGAAGCAAAGGAAAAGGATAAAAGCGAAGAAAAACCGTCTGAAAAGGAAAAAAAGAAAACGCAAGAAAAAAAGTCCGGCAGCGAACCTGAAGAGCGGAAGGCTCCACCCAGGGATGAAAAGAAAGACAAAGCCGAAGGCGAAGCTGGTGGAAGGATACACGCATCTCCGTCTGTTCGGCTGATTGCCCGCGAACTGGACGTAGACCTCTCCCGGGTACAGGCCACCGGCCCCAAAGGGCGTATCCGCAAGGAGGACATCAAGCGTCATCTGCAGGGCAGCGCAGACGGCGCGTCATTCTCCGGCGGAATACAGATTAACGTTGACGACTTCAAGAAATACGGCGAGATCGAAGAGCTGGAAGCAAACCGCATCAAGAAGATCTCCGCGCCGCGCCTGCAGCAAAGCTGGCAGCATATTCCGCACGTAACACACTTTGACGAGTGCGACATTACCGAGCTTGAGGATTTCAGGAAATCGTCCAACAAAAGACTCGAAGACGAGGGCATCAAGCTCACGCTCCTCGCGTTTTCGATTAAGGCATCCGTCATCGCGCTCAAGAAGTTTCCGCTTTTCAACTCGTCCTTCATACAGGAGCGCAAGACGTTTGTGCTGAAGAAATATTACAACATCGGCTTTGCCGCGGACACGCCTGACGGGTTGATGGTTCCCGTTATCAAGAACGCAGACAAGAAGGGACTCTCGGAAATCGGTGCCGAGCTGATTGAACTTTCAACCCAGGCTCGGGAATCGAAGATTTCGGTTGACGACCTCAAGGGCGCCACCTTTACCATATCGAGTCTTGGAAGCATCGGCGGCACGTCGTTTACCCCCATTATTAATCCGCCGGAAGTGGCGATACTGGGTCTCGCTCGGGCGTCGTACCGGCCTGTTTACAACAGGAAGACGTCGGAATTTGAGCCGCGGTACATACTTCCGTTCTCCCTGTCATATGACCACCGTGCGATAGACGGAGCCGAGGGTGCACGTTTCTGTGCATATCTTGCCGGTCTGCTGGGAGATGTACGCAATTTGATACTTTAATAAATATAAAAAGGATATCTATATGGAAGAACTATCACTTGATCTTGTCATACTCGGCGGCGGTCCCGGAGCATATAACGCGGCATTCAGAGCTGCCGACCTCGGCAGAAAGGTCACCATTATTGAAGAGCGGGAAAATCTGGGCGGCATCTGTCTGAACGTGGGATGCATCCCGTCCAAGACGCTGCTGCACGCCGCCGAGATGATTTACAGCCGGAAGGAGGCCCAGGAGTACGGTATCACGTCGAGCGACTACAAGCTGGACCTCGATCAGCTGCGGAAGAAGAAGGTAGAAATTATCGGTAATCTTATAAAGGGGCTCAACTTTCTCGCGAAGAAGCGGAAGGTTGATGTTATACGCGGATACGGTACGTTTGCAGACGACAGTACTATTCATGTGACTGGAGGAGACGGCGAGAAGAAGGTATCTTTTAAACACTGCATCATCGCCGCGGGCTCACGTCCGGTCATCTTCTCGAGTCTGCCGGCGGACGATGAACGGCTGTGGGACTCGACCGACGCGCTTGAACTGACACATGTACCCAAGAAGCTCATGGTCCTGGGCGGCGGCATTGTGGGACTGGAGATGGCGACCATATACAACGCTCTGGGGTCTGATGTGACCGTCGTTGAGATGCTGGATCAGATTCTTCCCATGACGGACAAGGACGTTGCACGGGTAGTCGAGAAACGCCTGAAGAAGCAGGGCGTCACTATCAAGACAAAGACCAAACTGGAATCGATACAGCCGAAGGACGACGGGCTGCTGGCCACCTATGACGGAGAGGATGTCCTGTACGACATTATTCTCGTGTCTGTGGGCCGGCGCCCCAATGGAGACATGATCGGTCTTGAGAACACCTCAATAGAACATGACGACAAGGGTTTCATCGGCGTTGATGAAACGATGAAGACATCGGTGGATTCGGTCTTTGCAGTCGGCGACATAGTCGGGCAGCCGATGCTTGCCCACAAGGCATCTCAAGAGGGGATTGTCGCTGCAGAGGTGGCGTGCGGCAGGAAATCCGCGTTTGTCGCCAGGACGGTGCCGTCCGTTGTCTATACGATCCCCGAGGCGGCATGGACGGGTCTGTCCGAGAAGGACGCTGAGAAAGAAGGTATAAGGTTTACCAGGGGCAAGTTTCCGTACAGTGCAAACGGTCGGGCAATGGTGCACAACGCGACAGACGGTTTTGTAAAGATCCTCTTCGAGGAGGAATCGCACCGTGTTATCGGTGCGGCGATGGTCGGTCCCCATGCGGGGGATATGATCTCAGAGCTGACGCTTGCACTGGAGATGGGCGCAGACATGGAAGATATCGGCAAGACGATTCATCCGCATCCGACACTGGCTGAGACGATCGGTTTTGCCGCGGAGGTTGCTGCGGGCACCGCTGTAGAAATATAAGCAAATGAAGGGGCAGGGTCTCCTGTCGCAGAGGAGAGAACGCCGGGTGTGGAAAACGCGACACAAAACAGTTCTCTGTCAGGCGGCCTTGTCTTCGCCGTGATATCTTTGTATCATTATATAGAAGAGACGTACAATAATGACGCAAGGAGATACCATGGAATATAAAGACAGCTACATGCCGGTTGATCCGGACTTTCGCGATGTTCTGGATTCGGTTATGAAGGAGAGCAGAAGCGGCAAGGTCCATTATTTCGGACCGGACAATGAAGTGGCGAGCATGGATGGACAGATATCCGGTGTTGCGTCCGATGACACCGGCGATTACGTGGTTATCGGTGATGGCCGGATACGGATGGACAAGATAATCACCGTATACGGCAAGCCGGGCCCTGCGTACGACGAATACGACAGCTATGCGAACATGTGTCTGTCGTGCACCGACTTTGGACAGTTTTAAAGGGGGGACATGCCGTTTATTTCTTCTCTTCTGTATCAGGATTCTGCCACTCGTAATCCGTGCCGTATGTGCTGCTTCGCGCACATGCCCCCACGATCCCGTTTCTACGGACGGTCTTCCTTTGGTATCAGCGCGTCCAGAAGATAGTCCTTCCACTTTCCGGCAAGTGGATCGTATGCGCCGAAGCCGGAGGAGAACTCCCAGTAGCCCCAGCTCATTTTGCGTTTTTCCGCCTCGCGGGCGATGAATGCGGTCCAGGCCTTCTGCTGCAGCCGGTCCGTGTACTTGGTGTAGGCGCCGAACTCTCCCACGTAGATCTCAAAGCCGCGGCCGGCCTGGCTGTTCCACTCCGTAACGCGTGAGTAAAGGTCAAGCAGCGGCTTCTTGTCCGCCTCGGTCCCCAGCCACTGTGTGCCGATCCACTCATTGGAACCGTCGACCCATTCGGCACCTTGGTGCGTAAAATGGAACGGCTCGTAGTAGTGGATGGTCATGATCGTGTTGGACGGTGTGCATCCGGACGGGAGCTCGATCTCGGCAAGACCGTCAGGATGGCCCCAGTTGGCGGTGCCGATCATGATTTTTCTCCGGTTTGACCCTGTATTCTGTGAAGCGGCGTTTTTGGTCCAGATTGTATCCGTCAGGCGGGCCATGATGCCGTTCCAGTCGTCGTAGTCGATTGTGCCGTTTGGTTCGTTTAAGAGCTCGAAGACGAGTATATCTTCCGGATACTCAGACAGGGTAAATTCCGCGCAGATCTGGTCCCAGATCGCGTCG
>CAZAHA010000120.1:0-8394 GCA_964484915.1 uncultured Leptospirales bacterium | reverse complement strand
GAGTGGTGGGTCGCAGACCTGGCCGCACTCTCGATCGGGGCCACCACCGTACCGATCTATGCGACCAACTCGGAGGAGGAGGCAGGCTTTATTCTGAAGGACTCGGGCAGCCGTCTCTGCTTCTGCGGGAACAGCGACCACACCAGGGCCGCTTTGTCCATACAGAAGAACTGTAAGTCGCTGAAGGAGATCGTTTCGTTTGATGCCGTGCGGGGAGTGCAGTCCTTCCGGAAATGCATCACCGAAGGAGCGAAGTCGTCCAAACAGAACGCATTTGAGAAACGGAAAAAGGACGTGGACGGTGACCTTCTTGCTTCCATCATATACACCTCCGGAACGACAGGCGACCCGAAAGGGGTCATGATTCTTCATGCCAATTTTCGTTCCAACGTTCTGCAGCTTGTGGATGTTTTCGGCCACATAATCGACACGAGCGACGTCTTCCTTTCTTTCCTGCCGCTGTCCCATGCGCTGGAAAGGACCGCAGGATATTACACGCCCATAACGTTTGGCTGTTCCGTCGCCTTTTGCGAAAACTTCAAGACCATTCAGGACGATCTCAAGGAGATACGGCCTACCGTCATCATCAGCGTCCCGCGGCTGTACGAAAAGGTACACGCCGGTATCCGGTCACGGCTCCGATCGTATTCGTTCATCAAGCGATTCTTCATTAACCGTGCATTCAAGACGGGAATCAAAAACATACCCAACATCTGCTCAAACACAAAGCCGCAGGGCTCTCTTGCCCGGAAGGTCGCCAATGCCGAGAAGTCTGTCTTCTCGAAGCTGAAAAAAGCCCTCGGTCTTGACCGGATAAGGGTTGCCGTTTCTGGTGGCGGTGCGCTGACATACGCTGACCTCGAGTTTTTCCTGTCGATCGGCATTAACCTCTATGAGGGATACGGCCTGACGGAGTGTTCTCCCGTAACCAATGTCAACCGTCATGGCGGCATCAAGCCGGGAACGGTCGGTCCGCCGCTTCTTGACACTGAGGTGAGGATTGCAGACGACGGAGAAATACAGATACGGGGGCCGCAGGTCATGCCCGGCTATTTCAAGCGCGACAGGGAGACGAAGGAGTCCTTTACCAGGGACGGTTTTTACCGGACCGGCGATATCGGTATCCTGGATGATGATAACTATCTGACGATTACCGGACGGATGAAGGACATCATCGTGACCGCCTCGGGGAAGAACATCTCACCGCAGAATATTGAGTCAAAACTGAAACAGTCCCCGTATGTGGAAAATGTCGCAGTCGTCGGCGACAAGCGGAAGTTCGTTAGTGCGATCGTATCGGTCAACCATGATGAGGTAATAAACTACGCCAAGGAACACAACATCAGCTTTTCCTCAATAGAAGACCTTGTTGAAAACCCGCGGATCTATCTGCTTTTTGAACAGGAGCTGAACGATCGAATGGAACATTTTGCCCGTGTCGAGCAGGTGAAACGGTTCAAGCTTGTTGCGGACACATGGTCGCAGCCTACGGGAGAGCTGACACCGACCCTCAAGATCAAGCGGCGGGTTATCGAGGAGAAGTACAGCGACGAGATTGAGGGTATTTACGCAGAGGAATAGGAGGGATATGCCGGCAGACGGACTGCAAAAAATACATTGACAGATTATGTCCCATAATCTGAAGTACTCCGATCTTCACTATGGAGAAACAGATGATACTGAACGAATGCAAGTCCTGCAGCCACCATATCTGTGTAATACGTAATTCCGTACTGTGCGGCTATAATATCGACAGGGTCGAACTTCCGATTACACGCGACGATGATGAACAGATGACAATAAGCGACTGTCCGAAACAGCGGCCGCTTAACCGGCAGACCGGTGAGGCGCTTCAGCAGCTTTCGCGGTAAACCACAGGCAGCGGCGTTTCAAACCGTCAATCAGGTCGGCATATGATATGACGCTCTGATTGACCCAATCACTGTTTTCCCCGCCAGGCGGAAAAACAGGACGGAGAATTTCCGGTCCCTCTAAATTATGGTCCGGTCACTTCCGATATGTAGAATATGTGGAAAGCGATACGGAAAACACTGCTCTGTCTGCCGATTATTCTCTTCGTACTGGAAGGATGCACGCCGCCGCCCGGTACCGAATATGTCGGCATGCAGACGATCAGACGAAGCGGACAGATGTACCGTGCTTCGACAACTTCGGAGGATCCGCTTTTCTCTGACGGGGGCCTTTTTTCGGGTGTCGGCGGAGGTTCTCGTTCGACTATAGTACGGCGGGCAAAGAGCTGCATCGGTACGCCGTACCGGTACGGCGGAACCGACAAAAACGGGTTCGACTGTTCGGGGCTGGTCATCTATTCATACAGAGACACGAAGGTGTCGCTTCCCAGAAGTTCGTCCGCACAGTTCTCAAAGGGAAAGCGCATCTCCTTTGACCGCGCGCGTCCCGGTGACCTCGTCTTTTTTAAGACGTTCGGAAACCGTATTTCCCATGTCGGCATCTATCTCGGCAACTACCAGTTCGTTCATGCACCGTCTACCGGCAAGAAGGTTCAGATCGACAGCGTAAAAAACAGCTACTGGAAACGGACCTATGCTGGAACGGTGACCTACCTTTAGGACGGTGTTCCATCCTGGAGAATAATTCTTTACAAAAATCCATATGTGATAAGCTGTGTAAGACACCGTTCTTGTGTCTATTGCTGCCGGCGCGGTTGCGTCTGCATACATCTCATTTATGGAAGCGGAGTTTCAATACTGGTGAGCTGGCTTGACGACTATTTTCCGGATACACAGACCGTCTGTGTTGCTGAAATCGGACTGAATCACGGCGGTAATGTGGACAGGGCCTGCAGGATGATCGAGGCCGCGCACCGTGCAGGTGCGGACGCCGTTAAGTTTCAGACTATTCATCCGGATTCACTCTATTCGGTCTATTCCACGTCATACTCGGAAGGGACAAAACCGATAGCGGACACGTCCATCATAGATTTCTTTAACGGCTGCTCCCTCTCTGATGATGACTACGTGCGCATCAAACAGTGTGCTGACAAGGCGGGAATACCGTTTTTTCCCACGGTCTTTGATTTCCGCGGCATTGAGATGCTTGACCGTCTCGGAGTTCCGTTTTTCAAGGTCGCCTCGTCGGATATAACACATCTCCCGCTGATTGAGCGGATCGCCAAATGCGGTAAACCAGTAATCGTGTCAACCGGAATGGCTACGCATGATGATATCCAGGCCATACTCGGGATATGTTCGGAAATCGGAGTCATGTTGCTGCATTGTGTCTCGCTCTATCCGGCTCCCGAAAACCTTCTGCACATAAGGACCGTTTCGGAGCTTATACGGACATATTCCGTTCCTACAGGATTTTCAGACCATTCCCGGAACGAATTCGGCTATCTGGGGGCGGTTGCGTGCGGTGCGCGGATGATTGAGCGCCATTTCACCGACATTCACGGAAAGGACGTTCTTGACGATATTGTCTCGTTTGACGAAGCAGAATTTGGGGAAATGGTCCGCAATATCAGGAAGATGGAGGACACCCTTCGGCTGAGAGAGCTGCCGGTGACCGCAGAGGAGCGCGAGATGATGCGTTTGTCCAGACGCTCGGTGTATGCGTTGCGTGATATACCGGAGGGAACGGTAATCACCATGGATATGCTCTGCTGGAAAAGGCCGGAGGCGGGAATTCCCGCAAACCAAACGGAAACCGTATGCGGCGCGCGGGCTGCCGTTGACATACAGAAAGACAGAGCCATAACTTTCGAGATGCTTGAAGGAGTCTTAACATGAAACGAAGATGTATCATCGCACTTCTTGTCGCGGTTTGTACCGCATGTACCATGATGCCGCTTAAGGAGAACGATTACTATACACGCAACCAGAAGGAGATGATCGAGCTGACAGCTGACGCAGTAGGCGTCGGATTCGGTTACGAATCGCGGCTTGACATAAATTACTTCTTCTACAAGCAGGGCAACGCCCCCACGGTTGAGGGGATAACCTCTGGGGACGTGATGGATGAGCGCGGCAGACCCAAGATCACGATCGATAATGAAGAAAGAACAGCGCTTGTTTTCGCCTATTCCAAGGCGGTATCGTCCTTTTCCGATACGGATCAGTACGATTTCTATTTCAGGATATACCGTCTCCACTCCATGATTGAATACCTGAAAGGATACTACGAGCGGCACAAGATGTGGCGTTTGTACAACATCATCAGGCTGGATCTGTATCCGGCCACGAAATATTACATGGAGATTACCGAGAGCTACTTCAGGACCCAGAAACCAGCACTCTACAGCAGGATCCTCACGGAAAAGGACGAGGTTCAAAAGGACGCCATCATGTACATCCAGAAGAAATATACTATCGTAGATGAATATCAGTAGGGAGCAGCAATGTCATTATCAATCGGTATCGTCGGATTGCCCAATGTCGGCAAGTCGACGCTGTTCAACAGCATTTCCAAAACCGCGCACGCCGAGGCGGCCAACTATCCGTTCTGTACGATAGAGCCAAACAAGGCAATCGTCCCCGTACCGGACAGCAGGATCGACGCGCTTGCCGCGATCGTCCAGCCGCAGAAGGTACAGCACGCAGTCGTCGAGTTTACCGACATTGCCGGACTCGTCAAGGGCGCATCAAGAGGTGAAGGACTCGGCAACCAGTTTCTCTCCCATATCCGCGAAACGTCTGCAATTGTGCATGTTGTCCGCTGTTTCGATGACGAAAACGTGGTCCATGTGGATGGATCGGTCGATCCGGTCAGGGACATCGACGTTATAAACACAGAGCTGCTCCTTGCGGATATCCAGGCCTTGGAAAAACGTGTGCAGCGTCTGGAGAAAACGGTAAAACAGGATAAAAAGCTTCAGCCGATGGTTGATCTGACCGTACAGGTGCTGACACATCTCAACGCCGGAGAACCTGCTTCCTCGTTTCCCGGACGGAGCGAGGACCTTTATGCGGCCTTCTCCCGCGAGGTCAATCTCTTGTCCGAGAAGAAGGTCATCTTTGCGGCAAACGTTGACGAGGACGGCCTTGCCCAGGACGACGAATACATACGTGCACTCAGGGAACATGCCCGTTCGATTGGACAGGATCATGTTATAAAGGTGTGCGCGAAAATAGAAGAGGAGATGGTCGAGATGGAGGACAGTGAGAAGCATGAGTTCCTTCAGTCGCTTGGTGCGGACGGTGGAAGCGGTCTCGATCACATCATTCAGACCGGATACGGCATACTCGGCCTCATAAGCTACTTTACCGCTGGTAAGAAAGAGGTACGGGCGTGGACCATCCAGGACGGGTGGAAGGCGCCGAAGGCGGCGTCCGTCATTCATAACGACTTCGAACGGGGCTTCATTCGTGCGGAAGTTATCGCCTATGATGACTATATCGAACTGGGCGGTGAACAGGGAGCGAAGGCAGCCGGCAGGATGAGGACAGAAGGGAAGGATTATGTCGTATCAGACGGTGACGTCATGCACTTCCTGTTTAATGTATGATTGGCGTGCGGTTGAATAATTTCATGAAGGAATGCGGAGACGTGCCGTTTTCCACAAAATGGTATATGGTGGCAAACACCATGCACATTACATACGTTTTTGGGTTGGGAAACACCGATTATTTTATGTCGTATTACTGTTTTTTTATTGCCTCCCCGCTTTTCCGCTATATACTAATTACCAAACCGTAATCAATATCACAAGGGCGTATCAAACTTCAAATACATGTATACATCGTATTATGGCATGAGCACTGTCTGCATGCCCGTTTCCGTGTATCGAAAGCCGCGAAGGAATACCGGTAGAGCGTACACGGTCATACAAGAATAAGAACCGTGTGGAGGATACATGCAGGAGCTTCCGATTGATCTTCATGAGGCCGTTCTACTGTATACGCACACCAAGATCGAACTGGCGCGACGGATAAGGGAAGGAATAGGCTACGCGGATTTTATCGCCTATGAGGAAAAGCTGCAGCGTATAGACAAGATTCTCAAACGGGAGGAGAAAAAGCTCCGCAAGCAGCTTGAACGGGCTGCGGGGAAAAAAAGTGGCTCCCGGTAGGGACGCCTGTTATCGTTACTACAATAGCGGAATAAATACCGAGAAGACGCTTCCCTCCTCTGAGGAGGATACTTCTATATGCCAGGCGAGAATCTCAGCCGAGTGTTTGACGATGGCAAGTCCAAGTCCGGTACCGCCCGTTGAACGTGAGCGTCCCTTGTCTACCCGGAAAAACCGTTCAAAAATACGGGAGAGTTTGTCTTTTGGAATACCGATTCCCGTATCCCGTATCCTGTAAACAAGAAAGCTTTTGTGTACCTTCCTGTCGATCTCGATACTCGACATAACCTCAATCAGACCATGTTCCCGGTTGTAGTTTACCGCATTTGTTATAAGATTAAAGAATATCTGTTCCGCGAGGAAACGGTTGCCGTGGACCGTTATCGACGGGTCATGAAGCGTCATCGTGACGGTGATTTGCTTGAACCGTATCTTCGGCTGGAGAATATTGATGCAGTTTTCGATGATCGTTGACGGATAGATCGTTTCGTCGTCAAACCGCTTTTCGGTTTCCAGCATATTGAGCTTCAGCATGTCGTTGATGATCGAGTTTTGCCTGTCAAGGTTCCGGTACGACTTTTCCAGCAGGTCAAGACACATCTCCTTCCGGTCTATGTGCATCTCTATTGTTTCCAGATAGCCTTTGAGTATCGCTATCGGCGTCTTGAGCTCATGGGAGAGGTTGCCCACAAGGTCGGTCTTCATCTTGTCCACCTTTTTCTTCTGGGTAACGTCATGGAGAAGGACGAGGATACCGCGGAAGTTGATCGCACCCCTGATCGGCGTCAGCGTGATCTCGTATGAGTGTTCGTTGTGGAGCATCTCTTCCAGGTGCTTTTCCGTGTTATACGTCAGGGTATCCTCTATCGCGGCGTTAATGGAACTCGACCGAATGACCTCGAAGTAGTTCTTCCCCTCGGGTGATTCGTATGTAAAGAGCGATGAAAATGATTCGTTCGCGAGGATGACCTTGTTGTCCATGCCAATAACGGCGATGGAGTCCTTTATATGGTTAATCGTGGAATTCATCTTGTTCTGCTCAAAGATGAGGTCGTGTACGTGGGTCTCAAGCGAGTCGGCGAGCTTGTTGAGTGAACGCTGCAGGATGCCGATGTCGTTGTTGCTGTAATTGAGGATCCGCTTGGAAAAGTCCTTCCGCGAGAAGTGTTCGGCGAAGTTGATTGACTCGAGTATGGGTCTTGTTATCCGCCGGGATATTATAAAGTTTATGACAACCAAAAACGAGAGGAGGATGAGACCAGAGATGATGGTCGCCTGCGTGATATTGTACAGGGTTTTGTTGATGTCGGTCATCGATGTTGAAATGCGGAGAATTTTTCCGCGGGACTTGATCGCATAGAAGAGACGGTTATGGTCGAAGTTTTCGCTGAATCTGCGCGAATAACCGATGTTGTGACGAAGGGCCTGGCGGATCTCCTCGTAATCCAGCTGGTTTTTCAGGATCGACAGATGGTCTGCGTGTGTGTCGTAAAGGAGTGTGCCGTTGGTGGAGATAATGGAAATGTGAAGGTCCATGATGTCGCTGATCAGGTTGAGACGATCGATGTCCCCCGGGGTTTCACTAATCGATTCCTCGATAACGAAGATCGATTTGGAAAGGTTCTTGATGCTGGATTCCAGATAATACTGATCGATGTTCTTTATGATGAAGTACAGGAGCACGGTGGTGCTGATGATGGTTATCAGCGTGAAATAAAAGATGATGGTGTAGGTTAACGAGAAGGTTCGCTTAATCTTTTTTAAACCCATATCCTACGCCGGAAAAGGTCTTAACGATGTTCTTGTACGATTTCAGCTTCTTTCGGAGGTTCATGATATGTACGTCAATGGTTCGGTCCACGACATAGATGTTGTTTCCGCGTACGCTGTCTATGATGTTGTCACGCGTGAAAATCTTTCCCGGATTTGCAAGAAACAAATGCAAAATTTCGAACTCCGTCTTGGTAAGCTTCACGTCGTTGCCGTCGATGATCAGCTTGAACTGGTCGGGGTAGAGTTCGACGCCCTTGTATGTGTACTTTTTGTCGCGATTCTCCGTTGCCGGCGTACCGGACCGAGACTCCGTCCTGCGCAGCACCGCCTTTATCCTGGATGTCAGCTCCTTGACGCTGAACGGTTTCGTCAGGTAATCGTCGGCTCCCAGCTCAAGACCGAGTACCTTGTCAAACTCCTCTGATTTGGCGGAAAGGAAAATTATGGGTATGCTCTTCCATGCAGGCGAGTTACGAAGCATCTTGCAGAAATCATATCCGTCCATACCGTCCATCATGATGTCCAGGACAATGATTGAGGGAACGGTGCCCGACTCGAGTTCGGCGAGGGCC
>CAZAHA010000119.1:0-8440 GCA_964484915.1 uncultured Leptospirales bacterium | reverse complement strand
CACCGATCCCGACGCCCGTGGCGGCCAGTATATCGGTGTAACGGGTCCGTTTGAAATGCGCGGCAAACCGAAAATCGTGAAGGCTCAGAAAAGAGCCTATGACAAAACGCTGCGCGAACGTCTTTGGGAACACTCCGAAAACAGGACCGGTGTCAGTTTTGGGCTGTAAGGAAACGGCGAGGCGGCAATGAACGCGCGACACGCCGCATTTGACGGTTCGCCGGCTGCCAGTCAACGTTGCGCTCATGCAAGACATAACCGGCATGTGACCGCACAAAGCGCAGCGAATGGTGTTGGATGGTGCACCGCCCGTTTCCGTTACAGGAGATCCTGTAAAGCGGGCACCGTCGTAGGCACGATCGGATGTAGAGGCATGTCGGCATGGCTCTACATCCGGTTAGTTTTGCTGTGCAAGGGGCAGGACGACGATGTCAACCCGCCTGTTCAGTGACCGGTTCTGTGCGCTGTCGTTTGGGACAAGCGGGTTATTCTCCGCGTATCCGGCGGCGGAGAAACGTGCAGGATCCAGGTCCTTCCGGTCGAGGAGAGATAGACGTCCGGAATCGCCTCCGGGACGGACATACATCCCTGCAGCAGTCCTGCCGCAAGGAGCGTTATAACGACCGTTTTCCTCATATATGCACCATATCCTGATATCATGTTCGCAGTTATCAGGTAGGATAGTTCGGTACGTAAATGTTACAGCCCGCACGTAATAATACTATTCGTCCGTGACGCACCCCTCTGAGGCCGGCTTGACTGTCTTGATGTACCGGTAAAGCGTCCCCCGGATTACCTTGTACGGCGGGGCGCTCCAGGCAGAGCGCCGTGCCGCCATCTCGTCATCCTCTATCTGAACGGAGATGGTATTGGCAACGGCATCGATCGAGATAATGTCCCCGTCCTTTACCAGGGCGATCGGGCCACCCTCCTGCGCCTCCGGCGTGATGTGTCCGACGATAAATCCGTGTGAACCGCCGGAAAAGCGGCCGTCCGTCAGCAGCGCAACATCGCTGCCAAGTCCGGCTCCCATGACTGCCGACGTGGGTGTCAGCATTTCGGGCATTCCCGGCCCTCCCTTGGGCCCCTCGTACCGGATAACGATGACGTCGCCCCGGAAGATGTGCTTTTCCTCCAGCGCCGTCAGCATCTCCTCCTCGCTGTCATAAACCCTGGCAGGGCCGCTGAAGTGCCGCCCCTGTTTTCCGGTGATCTTGGCGACGGCGCCGTCCGGTGCAAGGTTGCCGTGGAGGATGCGGATATGTCCAGTCGGGTTCACCGGATTCTCGAACGGCCGGATAACGGTCTGTCCCGGGGCAAGGTCCGGGGCATCCTCCAGGTTTTCGGCCACCGTACGTCCGGTCACCGTGAGGCAGTCTCCGTTCACGAGGCCCTGCTTCAGAAGCATCCGCATAAGGGCCGGAATGCCCCCGATACGGTGGAGATCCTCCTGTACAAAGACGCCGCTGGGCTTCATGTCGGCAAGAAGCGGCACCCGTTCTCCGGCATCGCGGAAATCATCCAGTGTCAGCAGAACATCCGCGTTGCGTGCCATGGCGATGAGGTGCAGCACGGCGTTCGTTGAACCGCCCAGCGCCATGACCACAGTGAGCGCGTTCAGGAAGGACACGCGTGTCATGATGTCGCGCGGCTTGATGTCCCGTTCCAGCAGGAGGCGGACGGCTTTCCCTGCACGGCGGCACTCATCGCGCTTATCAGGAGATTCAGCCGGCGCGGTCGCACTGTACGGCAGCGTCATCCCCATGGCTTCAGCAGCTGATGCCATGGTGTTTGCCGTATACATGCCGCCGCACGCACCGGGTCCCGGACAGCTGCAACGGACGATCTCACGACGCCGGTTTTCATCTATTGCACCCGCAAGATACTCGCCGTAGCTTTGAAATGCGGAAACGATGTCGAGCGTCTCTCCGTTGAGACTTCCCGGCCGGATTGTTCCGCCATATACCATGAGGCCCGGTCTGTTGACGCGGGCCATCGCCATCAAACAGCCCGGCAAGTTCTTGTCGCATCCCGGCAGCGAAACGTTGGCGTCGTACCACTGGGCGCGCATAACGGTTTCAATAGAATCGGCAATGATGTCGCGGGACTGCAGCGAGTAGCTCATCCCCTCGGTACCCATCGAGATCCCGTCGCTTACTCCGATAGTATTGAAACGGAGCCCGACCATCCCCTCCTCCGTTACACCCGTTTTCACCTCCGCTGCGAGATCGTTCAGATGCATGTTGCACGGGTTTCCCTCAAACCATACGCTGCTTATCCCCACCTGCGGCTTGTCCATGTCCGCCTCGGTAAGTCCTGCGGCATACAGCATCGCCTGCGATGCGCCCTGCGACTTTGGCTGTGTGATCCGGGAACTGTATCTGTTGGTTTTCGGCTTCATAGTGGGCTCCTTTGTATGGTACAGGCAAAGTATGTTACGCTGGAGGAAGAGTATCTGCACGCCGTCAGTCACCGGATACATTCCAAAACAGGAAGCGTCCGTTCCGGCGGCTTCCTAACTGCGAACGCTGCTGCGCTCCCGTGCGATTCCTGTCGGCAGACGAATCAGACACGGAACGATCACTCGTTTAACATGGAACATGACATGATGCATACTTCCTGCATCATGCGGTCAGGAAAGCTCCTTTCGTATCCGTTCAAGCTCCTCTTCGCTTATCTCTCCCCGTTTAAAGCGTTCGGCAGCCTCCTGCATCGGTGTCCTGGGGGACCTCTTGCCGCCGTTTTTCAGTCTTTTCGCTTCATGATATCTGTATATCAGTACTGCCGCCATGATGATAATGATCGTAATCACGATGCCCATAAACCCTCCTTTGTGGTGCCGCACAGTCCGCTTTCGGCCGGCAAGCCGAACAGGATGCTGGAAAAGCGCCGCGACATGCAATATTGGTACGATTTAGTACGAAGAAGATAGCGACATACCCAAAGTTAATCAAGTTATGGGGTGAGCCGGCGGCCGCTGTTGGACCGAAAAACGCATCATGCTTTTCAAACGATACCCTGATCTTCGGTCTTCTCAGCGGTTTTTCGGGCGGATTCTCAAGACCGGTATGAGCCCATCTATAATGATTTATCCGACGGACGCCGGTTCTGCTCGAGGACGCGGAGGACTTCCGGAAGGAGCTGTTTCTTGCGGCTGAGGATTCCCTTCAGACTGTACTGATGATCCTTGAGCTTTGGATACACGAGCGTCTCTTCCAGCCGTTTGTTTTCGGTAGTCAGGAGAATACTCTCTTCCTTGGTAATGTTCGTAATCAAAAGCAGCATCCAGTCAAGAGACATCTCGTGCGCGCTTTTGTGAAGCTGACTGTAGAGCTCATACTCCACATCGGGAAGTTCCTGGAACGTCAGCACCTCAATCTGGCTTATACCGACCGCGTAACCGAAATCATTGTACTGCTTGAAGTCCGCCATCACCGTCTTCCCGTAATCATCGGACCGGAGGGACGAACTTCTGGAAAAGATCTCCTCACCCCAGGATACGGGATCGCAGCCGCAGATTTGTGCCAGTTCCTCTGCGCACTTTCTGTCAAACGCGGTCGTCGTGGGCGAGCGGAGTATGACCGTGTCCGAGAGTATACCAGACAGGAGCAGGAGCGCATGATCCGGCGGGAGTACAACGTTTGCCTTTCTGCAGATGTCATAGATAATGGAGGAGGTGCTGCCAAGCGGCCTGATATCGAGAAAGATCGGATGACGGGTACGTATGCTTCCCATACGGTGGTGGTCGATGATCTCCGTAATCTCCGCCTCCGCTGCGCCTGGTATGCTCTGCTCAATCTCGTTATGGTCAACAAGGATTAGCTCGTTTCGGGGCGTCTCGATGAAGCAGCGCCGGGAAATGATACCATAGTATTCGCCATTCTCCATGACCGGAAGGCCCCGGTAGGACGACGAAATAAGCGTCTCCTTCGCCTCGGAAAAATGAGTATCGGCGGCAATCAGATCGGGAGTCGCGTTCATGATCTTTTCTACCGGCACGCTCAAGCGGAGCCTGCGGACGGTCTCCGCGGTATCGGCATATGATATAAAGACCGTCCCCCTGTAGCCGTCGAAAAGCGACCGGTCCAGGTTAACCTTCTCACAGCCGGTAAGGACAAGCGCCGGAAAACCATGGCGCACCGCATACCGTATCAGGTCTTTCCGGTAGCCCGTTATAAGGAGGGGCTTGCCGCCCGGTATCGCGCTGACGCGCTCCTTGCTGATCTCAAACGGCATCGCGCCGATCATGATCGCGGCGGTAAACTCAGTGAAGTTGCCCTGTATCTCGATATGTCCGGGGATCACCTTCGGGAAGTTGCCGGTGAGAAACGTGTACAGCGGACGAGCCTCGATGTTGTCCTGTATGAGGAAGCGGTTTATCTCATGGGTTGAAACGAGCCCCTGAAAGCGGTTCTTTTGCGAAACGACCGGTACAACGGAGAGGTTGTGCTCGTCCAGTATGCGGATTGCCGTATAGACGGAATCAGACGGGTCCAGACTGGGGTAATCCGTACGGGCAACAGCCTTTACCAGGGGAAGTATGTCGTTTCGCAGCTCCGGTACAGGCAGCGAAGTCTGCTGATATATGTACCTGGTCTGATCGTTGATGTTGCCGCAGCGTATGGGAATGTACCTCCGCTCCTTGCCGCCGGTCATGTTCTTGTAGTACGCGTATACACTTGCCGAGCAGACGGAATCCGTGTCCGGGTTTTTGTGTCCGCAGATGTACACGTCCTTCACACCGCTGTCCCTGTTTCCGTATGGTTGCAGAATCGCCATGGTATCTTTCCAATATCCTTCTTTTGATATGATTATATTTTTTCCAGTGGTTCTTCATTCAAATACACCGCATTACAACTTCGTGTTGCATGTTTCAGGCAGAGTGTTATCCGCCGATGCGGACTGCCTGTATAAAGGGCCCGCCGTATGCCCCACGGATTCCCTTTTCATGCAGCATCATGATGATAGTAAGTGAGTGACATGTAGAAAATTCCACCTTGCTTCTGCTGTATCGAGGAAGACATTTTCAGCTTTGTATTCATCTTTATCTTTCGGATCGGCTCCTTCATATTCGCCTTTCCCTGCTTTTCATGTGTTCGAATGCTCTTCAAGGGCGACTGTCATAGAGCCGTCACAACCCATGACAAATATGATGCCCACTGACATACTCTAATAACCTGACGGCCTGCGGCAGGGAAAGCGGTTGAGGCTTTTCCCGAACCTGAGCGCAACTGTCTTGCACACACTGTACAAAGACAACCTCGGCATCGGCCGCACAGCGGGCAACACTACCCCATCTCTACCACGATCTTTCCGCGCGCATGACCGTTTCGCGAATACACCAATGCATCTGCCGTTTCGACAAACGGATAGATCCTGTCCACAACCGCGTGGATGTGATCCGCCTCAAGGAGTTCCTTGATCATCCTCAGCTTATCACCAGGTTCCTTTATCGTAACGACCCTGATCAGTGCCCCGTTCTTCCTGGGTTTTTTATTGTTATGTACCAGAAACGGCAGCATGTTGGAGAATGTTGTAAATCCCGCCTTCAAAACGGTACCGCCGGACACGGTGATACGCAGCACCTGTTTTATCGTAAGATTGCCAACCGCATCCAGAACGATATCCCACTCCTTTTCCCTGGCGGTCACATCCTCCGATGTATAATCGATAACCTCGTCTGCTCCGAGTGAGAGTACAAGTTCCCTGTTGTGCGAACTGCATACACCGGTTACATGCGCACCCCTGTGCTTCGCATACTGCACGGCAAATGTTCCGATTCCGCCGGACGCCCCGTTAATGAGCACACGGGTTCCGGTGCCAACGGATGAATCGTCATGCAGTGCCTGGATCGCCGTAAGGCCGACCATCGGAAGCGAGGCTGCGTGAACAAACGAAGTCTTTGCCGGCTTGTGTACCGCCATGCTTTCCCTGACGCATAGATGTTCGGCAAACGAGCCCTGTTCTACCTCACCGAAGACCGCATCGCCGGGAGAAAACGACCGCACATTCGGCCCGACGGCCTCAACGGTTCCGGAAAAGTCGGCACCGAGGCTCCCGTTCTTCGGGCGGAACAACCCGGCGGACAACCGTACCAGAAAGGGGTCCGCCGTAACTAGCCGCCAGTCATAGGGATTTACCGAAGCGGCAGCAACCCGTACGAGTATTTCTCCCTCCTTCGGGACCGGTTTATCAATGTCGTCAAAACGTACCGATTCCGGCGGACCGTATCTGTCATATACAAGCGCTTTCACATCGTACTCCTTTCATCCTGTTTTGCAAAAATATCTGCACGCCTATGTCTTTTCAAGTATTGCGCTGGCCAAGCGCAGTTCGTCCGTATTTATTGTGTGGGTCATGCCGGGATAGATCCTGTACGTTACCCTCGCGCCAAGATCTGCCATCATGTCGCGGGATTCATCTGTCCTCTTCACAGGGATGTACGGATCGTTCTGGCGAAACGGCAGGGTTGATGTCTCCTGTTTGTCTGACAGACGGCCGACCAGACCGTTGTCGCGGAGCGGTACTGAGACATCCTCGAAGCGGCTCTCACCGTTTGCATCGGTATACAGTCTGGTATACTTCATCATAATGCTTCCTTACAATAAAACGGCAGAGTATAGTATACGCAGGATGTGAATATACGGCAACTCAAAATTAGACACCACTAACTTGTCCGTATCCATGGAAGAACCAGACTCTTCCGTTCAATCATTATTCGTGAGAAAAGGAGGAATGTTCATCACGGGATAGATCCTTTTTGTATACGTAGCTTGTGCCGTTTGTACCGGAATACATTTCCTGGACCGGAGAGTAGTATTCAGCGCTCCTGAAAAATCCAAGATGCTCATAGAACCTGAAATTGCTGTCCTCGTCTGTGTCCAGTGTAACGGAATCGATACCATCGTTTCTGCATGCATCAAGGTAGGAGTTCATCAGGATTTTTCCGTACCCTTTTCCCTGGCAGGCAGGATCAACCGCGAAAAGATTCACTTCATACTTCCGCTGCGCCTCCGCCTGAAGACGGTTTCTCTCGTGTGTATTGATCATGGCAATGATCGAAAATTTCTGTGCAACAGAAACATTGCGAATCAACATCAGCTCCGCGAACGCCGTCAATCCTCCAAGAAGACCGGAAAACCTTGTTTTAACCGGTTTCCCGTGCAAACGGGTCCCAAACAAAAACCCCCTTACCGTATGCTCCTCTTCGAGTACTGCGGCAAAGTTGCTGTGCGCCAGGCTCCCCAGCGTGTACACATCCAGGAAACAGGCGGCAAGTTGCGCAGGCTTAAAGTGCGACGTAAATCGCCATACCCTGTCTACAATCGCACAGCAGTCCTCGTAATCGCCTGGTGTAACTGTTCGAAGCATCCAGCGCTCCCATGATTCCGGATTAGCATGGTCAAGACGAATGGTGTACAGGTACTTATGCAAAGCACCCTGCGGCAGCATTCTCTGCCTCAAACTGCAGACACTTCACCGTTTGGGAATGTGCCGCTTACAGCGTTTGAGTCTTCTTGAGCATCCTGATTATCTCATACAGGCTGAAGCCGGATTGTCAACTGCAATACCCTGCAGAAATGGTCAGTGCAGTGTACAGGGCGGAAGTATGCACTGCCGAATCCGGCATCTGAGGGCAGAACTGTCTACGGAAACACTGAACCGTATACTTTTACTCCCTGGTTTTTGGTTGCAATCGAACCATGATTTCATACATTGTGCACCGTACGTCCGCGCATTTCCTTCCGAGATGATGGACGGTTAGCAAAAGGTCATTTTTCGTCATTCTGGAAAACGGCCAATCATACATCAAAAGGGATATACCATGAACAACCATACGCATGCATCATGCGAAAACGACGAAGGTACACAGAAAAGCCCGGTCCACCATCTGATCGACCGGACGCTGCTTGGAGACCGAAAAATATTTCTGTGGGGGCAGGTGGATGATGATTCAGCAGAGGAGATCGTCAGCCGTCTCTACTATCTGGATTCCGTTCGGCCGGGCGAAACGATTACGATGTTCATTAACTCACCGGGCGGATTGACGACATCCGGTTTTTCCATCCTCGACACCATGAATCTTATATCATCGCCGGTATCGACCGTCTGCATGGGACTCGCGGCGTCCATGGGTTCCATCCTCCTCTCCGCCGGAGAAAAGGGCATGCGGTTTATCTATCCCATGGGAGAGGTCATGATCCATCAGCCAAGCATGGGACTTCTGCGAGGCACCGCAAGCGATCTGGAAATCAATGCCAAGCAGATCATCAAGACCAGGAAACGTGCGGCCGAGATCCTTGCCCGAAACTGCGCTAAGTCCGAAGAGCAGATCATGCAGGACTTCGAACGCGACTACTGGATGGACGCACAGGAGTCCATTGAATACGGCATCGTGGACGGTATCTATCCTGCCCGGTAGGAATGTAGCCGGTATGGG
>CAZAHA010000118.1:0-8551 GCA_964484915.1 uncultured Leptospirales bacterium | reverse complement strand
CGACAGCCGTTTCGAGGAGCTGCAGCGGTCCAGCAATCAGCGGTTTGAGCAGGTCGACAAGCGGGTCGAGGAGATGTAGCGGTCCAGCAATCAGCGGTTCGAGGAGATGCAGCGGTCCAACGATCTGCGGTTCGAGCAGATCGACAAGCGGTTTGAGGACATGAATGCCAAATTCCGGATGATGCTTTCCTTTATGTCGCTGGGATTCACCATTCTTGCGATACTCATAACCGTTTTTAAATTTTTCACATAAAAGTTTCGGCTATGCCGGACAGGGACATCATGACTTCTGATGTATCCCTTTCAGTACGGCACAGCCCCGCAGTCCAATCTACGGTAATACGATTATCCTCCCGAGTTTTTCCACTGCTTCATCCACGCCAAGGATCGAGGTGTCAATGGTCATGTCCGGATTGAGCGGCGTCTCGTATTCGCTGCCGAGCCCCGTGAAGTTTTTAATCATTCCCTCTTCCGCGGCACGGTAGAGACCCTTGGGGTCGCGCTTCCTGCACTCGTCTATGTCGCATTTGACGAACACTTCGCTGAAGTACCCGTCAGGAAAGAGGGCCCGGACGCCGTCGCGCATCGCCTGTCTGGGACTGATAAACGAACAGATGACGATAAATCCCGCGTCTACCAGGAGGCGTGCGACATGGCCGACACGGCGGATGTTCTCGGCGCGGTCTTCGTCTGAAAAGCCGAGGTCCGCGTTGAGACCGTGACGGACGTTGTCTCCGTCCAGGACGTAGACCTGCTTTCCCTGTTTATGAAGCAGCGTACTTAAGCTGCGGGCAATGGTGCTCTTGCCGGACCCTGACAGTCCGGTAAACCAGTAACAGTGCGCACGGTGGCCGTTCTTTTCCTCGCGCATCTTTTGCGTTACAGGAAAATCCTCCCACTTTATATGCTTTTCGTTCGGTGTCTTGTGGCGTTCTTCGCGTTCTTCCTTGCTTATGGCTCCCAGTATCATACCCGCACCAACGGTAAGATTCGTTGCCGGGTCGATGATGATAAATCCACCGGTCTCACGGTTCTGTTTGTACGGATCATAGAACACGGGCAGCGGGCTCTCGACTTCGACTCTTCCGATCTCGTTGAGCAGCAGCGTTTCGGAATCCATTCTGTGCAGCGTATTGACATCCAGCTGGTAGCGGAGTTTCCGGATAAACATGTTTGCAATCCGCGTTGTGTGCTGTATTCTGTAGGGCTGGTTTATCTTCAGCTCCTTCTTGTCGTCCATCCAGCAGATTGTCGCCTCGAAGTGCCGGCTTGTAACCGGTACGTTGTTTTTCCGGACGATCATGTCGCCGCGGCTGATGTCACGCTCATCCTCGATAGTGAGAATGACCGAATCACCGGCGAGCGCTTCTGTCATGGTGCCGTCATAGGTAATGATCTCCTTGATTCGTGATTCCTGCATCGATGGAAGAGCAATAACAGGCTCACCGACGCGGATCGTTCCGCTGGCGACACGGCCGGCAAAGCCGCGGAAATCCTGATGCGGCCGTACCACATACTGCACCGGAAAGCGGAAGTCTATGAAGTTGCGGTCAGCCGCTATGGTCACATTCTCCAGCTGGTGAAGGACGGTCGGTCCCTCGTACCAGGGCATGTTTGTGCTCTTCTCAACGACATTGTCTCCAAGAAGGGCGCTTATCGGAATAAAGGTTATGTCGTGGATATTCAGCTTTTCTGAAAATTCCGTGTATTCACGGACAATACCGTTATAGACCTTTTCTGACCAGTCGACAACGTCCATCTTGTTGATGGCAACCACGACATGCGGGATGCCAAGGAGGCTCGCGATGATGCCGTGCCGCCGTGACTGCGGCAGAACACCGTTTCGGGCATCGATGAGTATAATGGCCAGCTGGGACGTTGACGCTCCGGTAACCATGTTCCGCGTGTACTGTTCGTGTCCCGGTGTGTCCGCAATGATGAACTTCCGCCGGGGCGTGGAAAAGTAGCGGTATGCGACATCGATGGTAATTCCCTGCTCCCGTTCGGAGCGCAGCCCGTCGGTAAGAAGTGCAAGGTTTACGGTCTCCTCTCCGCGGAGCCTGGATGTATGTTCCAGCGCCTCCATCTGGTCCTGGAATATCGCCTTGCTGTCATAGAGAAGGCGTCCGATCAGCGTGCTTTTCCCGTCATCAACGCTTCCTGCCGTTGTCAGGCGGAGCAGCTCACGGTTCAGGTATGCCTCTACGTCAAAGGTCTGTGTATCCATTAAAAGTATCCCTGTTTCTTTCGGTCTTCCATTGCTGCTTCGCTCCGCTTGTCATCGGCGCGGCCGCCGCGCTCTGTTGTACGCGTATAGGCTATCTCGGCGATAATATCATCCAGACTCTTTGCCTCGGACAGGGTAAGCCCGGTGCAGGTGACATCCCCAATGGTTCTGCACCGCACATTCAGACTTTCCACCGTCTCGTCTGGCAAAAGCTGTATAATATGAGGAAGGTATCCAAGTATAACACCGTCCCGAGTTATAACCTGCCGCGTATGGCTGAAGTAGAGCGACGGCATCGGTATTTTTTCCATGGAAATATACTGCCATACGTCAAGCTCGGTCCAGTTGCTGATGGGAAACGCGCGGAAATGCTCTCCCATGTTCTTCTGGGCGTTGAAGAGGTTCCACAGCTCCGGGCGCTGGTTCTTCGGGTCCCACTGGCCAAACGCATCTCGGAAACTCAGGAACCGCTCCTTCGCCCGCGCCTTCTCTTCGTCGCGACGGGCTCCGCCCATGGCGCAGTCAAATTTAAACTCCTGTATCGCATCCAAAAGCGTGACCGACTGCAGGCTGTTTCGGCTCGCCCTGGGGCCTTCCTCCTCGACGACGCGTCCGGCGTTGATCGAGTCCTGTACCGATCTGACGATAAGGTTGGCCCCGAGTTCCTCACGGACAAAACGGTCGCGGTACTCTATCGTCTCCGGATAATTGTGTTCGGTGTCAATATGCATGAGCGGAAACGGTATCTTTCCGGGGTGGAAGGCCTTTCTCGCAAGATGCGCCATGCAGATGGAGTCCTTTCCGCCGGAAAAAAGCATAACCGGCCGTTCACACTGTGCGGCGACCTCCCGTATGACGAAAATGGCCTCGGATTCCAGATCCCTGAGATGGTTTCTTCTGTAGGTACTCATAGACGTTTTCCTTTAACAATGAACCAGGGGTTCAGAAGATTTTCCTTGTTGTAACGGAGCACTTCCCCGTTTTCGTACTCGACCACGCTGCAACCTGCGGTCCGGCATACCGCGTCGGCGGCGGCGGTGTCCCACTCCATCGTGGGGGCAAGGCGCGGATAGACGTCGGCGCTGCCGTCGGCAACCATGCAGAACTTCAGCGAGCTCCCTGAACTGACGGTTTCGATCCGGTCAAAGCGGTTTCGAAGCGACTCAATATACTGTTCGGTTTCCGGCGACAGGTGCGATCGGCTGGCAACCACGGTCAGCCGTTCGGGATGCACCGCTTCCGCCGAAACGGGGACGGTGGTTCCCATGCTCCGCTTCCAGGCGCCGAATCCTTCGCCTCCGTAGTAACACAGGTCCTTGGCAGGAGCATAGACCACACCAAAGACGGGTACACCGTCGCGGACAAGTGCAATATTGACCGTAAACTCGCCGTTTTGCCTGATAAACTCCTTTGTGCCGTCAAGGGGATCGATCAGGTAGTAGTTTTTCCAAAAGACCCGTTCTTCATACGGGATACCGCGTCCCTCCTCCGAGAGCAGCGGGAAGCGGTACTCCTCCGGAAGCGAGGCCAGCCCCTCAACGATAACATCATGACTGGCGCAGTCTGCCCGTGTAAGCGGAGAATCATCGCTCTTTGTCTCTATCCCGAAATCGGCGCTTTCATAGACCTTCATGATCGATTCGCCGGCGGTATCGGCTATTGAACGGATACGTTCGGCGATTTCGCCGCTAATTATACTCATCCCAACCCCTGTATGACCCGTATTATATCGAAAAATATCAGACCGATCGCGCATGCGATAACGATCGAAAAGAAGCAGGAAAAACGGCTTCTGTCTATTCCACGGACAAGCTGAATGCCAAGCTGAACACCGACCACGCTGGAACAAAGAAGCGCCGCCACGATCAGCATGCTGACCTTTGGATCAGACGCAAGACCTTTTTTTACCGTGCTTGATACCGCCGAAACCAGCACGATACCCAGACTTGTTCCTGCCGCCTTTTCTACAGGCAGGCCGACCACCAGTACAAGCAGGGGTACCAGCACGACACCGCCGCCGATTCCCATCAGTCCGGTCATGATTCCCACAAGAAAGCCAAGCAAAAGGAGGATGGATCTGTAGAGGATGTTGTTCATGGTACCGGGGAGAAGATTGTGTACGTTGTCGTTTCGTGTTCTCAGCATGTTCACGATAGTGATCGTAAGAAGGACGAGGAAAAGGCTGTGCATGATAACCGTAAACCGGTCATGGTTTCCGTTTGCTATAACAAGACGCAGATAGTCCTGCAGATAATCGCCGGTGATGACACCGATTACTCCGCCCGCCGCCATGTTCAGAAGCACATCATACCTGATATTGCCGAGTCCCCGCTGCCGCATAAAACCGGAACTGCTTGTTCCGATAATAAAGCAGACATCGCTGCCCACAGCGATTTCGTACGGAATTCCGAGTATGATATTCATGACCGGTACGGCGAGAAAGCCGCCGCCGATACCGAAGAAGCCGGTCAGAAATCCCAGGAACAAGCCAAGCAGGGCCAGCACGGCAAACAGGTGGATGCCGGTAAATCCGGCATCCATCTGTGGAAAGAGAATCGGTACAAGATCAGCCACGGTTTCTCCTTTTTAGCTTTCTGGACACGAAGCGTAAACCGTAATAGGATGCGATGCCGAAAATCAGGGGTACAAGCACCATTATCAGTATCGCGATATATTTCATTGCACAATTACCGTACACCTGTTTCATCAAATTGATACGCAGACGGGGACACGCAGTGTACCGTTCCATTGTACCGGTACACCAACACAGAATATGCCCCCGATACCCTTTCATATACCGGGACAGTATATACCGGGACGGTGGTCTGTTTCTTGTGCGAACATACGGGTGGATGTATATCATTGTCAAGGAAAATGAAAGAAGAAGCCGCCGTCCATACCGGTCACCGGGGGAATGAGGATCACCTCCCCCTCGTGCCGACGTCGCCTTGGACATGAATCTGAGCCGCGAAGACGGGTACAGCCGAGAGCGAAGAAACCCGGCAAGAATCCGGGAACAGCACCCAATAGTACACGCAGCGAAAAGGTGTACCAAACCGAAAGGGCTGTGCGGCCCGGGAAAGTGAATGCGCACAAAATATGCCGCACATGGTACCCGGTTGTTTCCTTGCCTGCGGCGAAATTGGATTAAGCTGTATAAACGGTTCTACCGATATGTACTGTAAGATCATCAGTCCATAGAACACGGAGGTTATATGGTTTGCTCACAAAAAGACATGTCGAAATGGAAAAACGAACAGGTTGAATACTTCAGACGATACCTTGACAATTTCGACGAAGACTCCAAACAGTACCGCGTGATCAAGCGTGGAATCGCCGAGCTGGAGAGCGCGGTTCTGTAAGACAACGCGTCTCTCGTTTTGGGAAGGCCGTAAGGCGATGCTTATTGCATCGTGTCTTCGTACAGCCTTACGGTCTTCGCGCTTTTTTTTGCATCCATTCCCTCAGCTTCCCGCCACCTTCTGAATTGTAAGTGCGTAACGGTTTATCTTGTTGTGAAGCGTCTTCCGTGAGACGCCAAGCTCCTTTGCCGCTCGCGAAATGTTGTATCCCGTATATTCCAGAACTTTTCGTATAACGTCACGCTCCACGTCCTCAAACGGGCGGATACCTCCGCCACTGTCCAGAAGCCTGACCGCCCCGATCGCGGGGCCGGCGCTTCCGGCAATGGAGATTCGTCCGGCCGGTTCTTCAAGCTGGACTATCTTTTCAACATCTGCCGCTCCCACGATCCGGCTGTCAGAGAGAAGAACAAGCCTGCGTATCACATTCTCAAGCTGGCGTATGTTTCCGGGCCAGGGATACTCAGTCAGGAGTATACGCGCATCCATATTAATCGCAACATCCCTGTCGTATTCCCTGTTGTTTTTGTCCAGGAAGTAATCGATAAAGAGCGGTATATCCTCCTGGCGATGTCTGAGACCGGGGAGCTGGATGGGAAGCACATTCAGACGGTAGTACAGATCCTCGCGGAATTCCCCTTTCTGGACCATCTCCTTCAGGTCGCTGTTTGTCGCTGCTATGATGCGCGCTTCAACAGAGATGAGCTGGTTACCGCCGATCCTCTCAAACTCGCGGTCCTGCATGACGCGGAGGAGTTTTGACTGGATGTCAAACGAGAGATTACCGATCTCGTCGAGAAAAAGCGTCCCGTCCTCCACGGCTTCAAATTTCCCGATCTTCCGTGAATGGGCCCCGGTAAACGATCCCTTCTCGTGTCCGAAAAGTTCACTCGCGATAAGCTCCCTGGGGATCGTGCTGCAGTCCAGCGCACGGAACGGGCGGTCGCGTCTTGAGCTGTTGTAATGTATGGAACGCGCAAGCACTCCCTTGCCGGTACCGCTCTCGCCCGTTATCAGGATGGTCGAGTCCGTATCGATGACCTTTTCGAGCGTCCTGTAGATCCCCTGCATAACGGGAGAACTGCCGATCATGGACTTGAACCGCAGGTTCTTGCCCATCTCAACCCTGAGGTCATTAAGCTCCGACTCAAGCTTGAGTTTATCTTCTATGTTTTTGAGGACGATCAGCAGTCTTTCGTTGTCAAACGGCTTGACGATATAGTCGTACGCGCCAAGTTTCATCGCCGTTATAGCCGTCTGGACGTCATTTGAACCGGTCAGAACGACGACCGCGACCGTAATGCCGTCCTCATGTATTTTTTTCAGGATATCAAGACCGTTCATCCCCGGAAGGTGCAGATCAAGAATCAATATGGAAAATGTATCCGTAACCAGCAGATCAAGGACCCGGTCACCACGGCTGACGCATGAGACGTCGTACATGTCAGACAACAGCTCCTCAAGGAGGGTACAGACGGACTGCTCGTCGTCCGCGATGAGAATTTTGTATAAAGACTTCATCTTTCCTGCCCGTTCATCTGCTGACATGTCAGTATAAAGGTAATTCCTTCTTTCCTGTTCTCGGCATGTATCTTCATGTTTGTGAGTGAACACAGGGTAAAGAGCTCGTAATATTCGATGCCGGTGTCAAAAAGCCCCCTGCTGCTGTATGGAAGAAAGAGATAGTCAAGCTCGGTATCGGGAATCGTAATGCCGCCATAGGTTATCTCAACCGTCAGGAGTGAATCGTCGCAATCCGCTTTGCATATTATACGTGTGTCCGGATAAAACTCACGGTTAAGCGCGTTAAAGAAAAGAAAGAAGATGCGTTGTACAAGTCTCACATCGGCTGCTATCACGGGAGCAGCGGCTGATACCGTACAGGTTATATGTTCACGTCCTCCGGCCTTACCGGCCTCGGCACCGATGATGTCAAACAGGTTACACGCTGTCTCCTCCGCTTTGTGTGTCTGGAAGACGGCATAGATACGGTCAAGCTTCTTCTCAAGTTCGGCAACCTGCTCCTGAATGACCCCTGATGCTTTCAGTGAAAAATCATCCTGCGACTTTAACTCAAGAAGCTGCGCATACCCCTTGATCGAGGTAAGCGGATTCCTTATCTCATGCGCGATATTCCTGGACAGCCGTTCTATAACGGGTAAAAGATCGTATGTCATACACGGCTCCTTTGGGAGACGATAACCATTACATCACAGTGACTGAACATACCCCCGGCCCGGTTCGATTCCAATATCCACACGTTCGGCGTCGGACCACAGGCGTTCGAGGTTGTAATAGTCCCGCTGCTCTTCAATGAAAATATGAAAGACGATGTCACCATAGTCAAGGACGATCCACCCACCCGGATCGGACGGAATATTCTTCTTTTCACGGCCCAATTCTGTGCAGAGATCCGAAACAGCGCGGGCAAGCGCGCGGCAGTGTATACGGGAACTTCCGGTTACGATGACAAAGTTTTCCAGATACGAATGGATTCCGGTAAGGTCAAGACAGACGATGTCCCTGCCCTTGTGCTCATCGAGTGTGCGAACTGCTTTTTTCACTGCTGTATATGTTCTTTCCGTCATCATGTATATTCCTGAGTGCAGGCTTTGTGCTAGTCATCGTCCTGATCCGCCGTATCGGCGTCCTGTTGCCGAGTCTGAACGGTATCGCGCTGATTTGGCTGTGCCGCATCCTGCCCCAGGATGATCAGCACATCATGAAGCTGTGTACTGTCGATAACCTGATAGACACGGTCTGTACCAATGAGTTCCGATAGATAGGCCGCTGCCTGTGCGTTTCCCTTTCTGTCGATAATAAGGGTCTCATTGAGTATCATATCCTCAAATGTGCCAAATTCCACCACATTCACACCCTCGCGCATCAGCATCGACCGGTATCTGCGTGCCAGTCCCGGAATGTCGGTGGCGTTCTGCAGCTTCGCCTTGAGGGAAAGCTC
>CAZAHA010000117.1:0-8565 GCA_964484915.1 uncultured Leptospirales bacterium | reverse complement strand
CGTATACACGGTGTCCGCCGTGTTTTAAATCTTCCCATGAAGCGCAGATTCAAGCTCTCCGTATACTTTTCGATGAGCGGCGAAACGGCGGCTGCAGACTGTTCTGCTAACCGGCTCCATATGCAGCCATACCGTCCAGACAAAACGGCTCGGTCCGTCATCAGTGCGCTCCAGCGCGGACGGCAGGCCGTAAGGGACTTTTACGGCGTTCTTGCGGATGAGCTTGCCCTTAATACAGAAGAGCTTTTGCACATCCTGGCAGAAATGAAAAATGCCGGCGTACTGAGAAAGATCGGTGGATTTGTCAATCACACGGTATCCATATACCGGGCGAACGCAATGGTAGTGTACGATATCGATGAATCCGACATGGAACAGGCAGCTGCCGTACTGTCACAGAAGCCGTTTGTTTCGCACTGCTATCACCGTGAACGGTACCCGCAGTGGCCCTATACGCTGTATGCGATGATGCACGATACTGACTCTGCCGGCTTGGGCGAAAAGGTTCGGCTGCTCTCACAGAGTATACCCGCGAAGAGTGAACGGATGCTGTATACCGTTTCGGAGTATAAAAAAAAACCCTGGATAATGGATGAACTGTATGAAGATAACGAATGAAGGCGCATATAATGAGGCCAAACACTACATACCAGGCGGAGTAAACTCTCCGGTACGGGCGTTCAAGGCCGTCGGCGGTACGCCGCCGTTTATGAAACGAGGCGAGGGGGGGTGGATTTTCGACATTGAGGACAAGAAGTACATAGACTTTGTCATGTCATACGGCCCGCTGATACTCGGACATGCGCATCCGGTCATTCTGAACGCCGCTGCCGAATATATCGCCGGCGGTACATCATTTGGCGCGCCGACACAAGCTGAAGTTACGCTGGCACGGATGATTTGCGAGGCGGTCTCTTCTGTTGAAAGGGTACGCCTTGTCAATTCCGGCACGGAGGCCACGATGACGGCGGTACGCCTCGCGCGTGCATTTACCGGCAGGAACAAAATCCTGAAGTTCGAAGGGTGCTACCACGGACATGCGGATTCGTTTCTTATACAGGCAGGAAGCGGTGCGATGACGCTCTCTATTCCCGGTTCTCCGGGAGTTCCGGCAACAATTTCCGGGGAGACGCTTGTTGCGGCGTATAACGATGCCACCTCGGTTGCGGCCCTCCTCGACGCACACGGAAGCGACTGTGCCTGTATCATCGTTGAACCGGTTGCCGGGAACATGGGTGTCGTACTTCCTGACGACGGATTTCTAACCTCGCTGCGGGAGCTTGCCGACCGTCACGGGGCCCTTCTGATATTCGATGAGGTCATGACCGGTTTCCGCATTGGATACGGCGGCGTCCAAGAGCAGTACGGCGTTACGCCGGATCTGACGACGTTTGGAAAGATAATCGGAGGCGGATTCCCCATCGGCGCACTCGGCGGCAGGTCCGATATCATGGACCTGCTTTCACCCGTCGGCGATGTGTACCAGGCCGGGACCCTCTCCGGCAACCCGGTTGCGGTCGGTGCCGGTATCGCAACGCTGTCGTATCTGAAGCAGAACAATCCATACGAGAGCCTCGGCCGAAAGACAGACCGTATTCGGTCCATCATCCTGGAGAAGGCCGATAAATACGGCGTTCCAGTTACCGTAAACTGTATCGGCTCAATGAGCACATGCTTCTTTACCGGCGGTCCTGTCAGGACGTATCACGACGCAGCGGCTTCAGATACAAAAAAATACGCGATCTATCACCAGCATATGCTGGACCAGGGTATATTTCTTGCTCCGTCGCAGTTTGAGGCCATGTTCGTTTCAACCGCCCACAGCGATGGTGACCTCGACTGTTTTGCGGAATGCGTCGACAATTCGTTTGAACTGTTTACCCACATGAAGGAGTGATTCACTCACGAAGAAAGCCGTCCAGGGAATAGTTCCTGATAAACATGGGGGTGAGATGAAATGAAAACGGTGCCCGTCCGCGTATGCCTGGAACGGTGCATGCGAAGAGTCCGCCCGAGCAGGGCCTTTCGGCAAGCTCGTTTTCGGAGAGTCCCACACGTGCGGTGGTACTATAGATCGTCGAAAAGTCCTTCCCACCAAACGCACATTTCGTTACCTGCGATGCGGGAAGAACTACCGTCAACTCGTGTACCGCGTCGGGTGTGAACCGCTTTATGCACCTTCCCTGCCAGAACGCTATCCACATGTGGTCATCGGAATCCATAACGGGTCCGTCGGGAAAGCCCGAGTCCTCCGGAGTGTGTAACCAGTCGGCAAGTCCGGTGACCGTTCCGTCCTCTGACAGCTCGCCCCGAAGTACCGTCCGCCTTGTTGTGTCAACAAGATAGATGTATGTACCGCTGCTGTCAAATGCCGGACCGTTCGTAACCTCGAAGTGACGGTCAAGGATACGCAAACGTCCGTCGGGACGGCAGCAGTAGTAGCGCCCGGCCGCATTTTTAATATTCCTGTCCATCGTTCCGAACCAGAGGTTTCCGTACGGATCGGCGCACGCGTCGTTAGATCTGTTTTCTGTCTGATCCTTCTCAACGGAGAAAAGATGCTTATAGGAACCATTCTTCCACGCATAGATCCCGTCCTCTGCTGCAACAAGAAACAACGCAAACGCGCCGTCATATGTGGCAGGTATGAGCGCCCCGGGCATGCAGGGAAACCGGTACTGCCTGACGCTCTCATCGTCGCATCCGAGCCTGAATATCATGTTGCCGAGTATGTCTACCCAGTAGAGCGCGTTCTCTTCCGGAAGATAGACGGGTCCTTCACCCAGCATGTTTCCGGTATCTGCAACGCATCGTACGTCGGTTTCAGCCATGTGAATCTCCCTGTGTAAAAAATAATGGCATGTCTGTCTTTCAGCAGCCACCTGACTGGCTCACGGCTGTTGTAAAGATCCTGGAAACAGTAATGAAGTGATTCATCAATACGGTCAACCGTGAAACGGATATTCAGCTCTATGGAATGCATTCCGGCCCGTCTCGAAAAGAGGTCGTCCAAACCGGTTGCGTCGTAATGCGTCGGATGAAATCAACCGACAATGAGTATATGAGGTATGTGACCATGATACACGAATTGTTCCGCAACATGATGACTGCATCGGTCATCCTTTTGATCCTCCTTTCCGGAAAAATATCATACGCGGAGGACTATCAGTATCAGTACTTTGCTGATGAAGAGGGAGAGAAGGAGACATATGTTCCCTTTTCGGACTATATACCACGGGTGAGGAAGCACTACAATACGGTGCCCCATAATGTTGAAGATTACTATCGCCTCTACGGTATGAAGCAGCACTACAATGAGAACTCGCTCAAAAAGAACATCCTCATGCTGAAGACCGCCCTGAATGCGCGGTTCCGCCATCCAATAGAGGCTCTGTGCGATATACAGTCCGAAGAGGAGTATTACAAGTACCGCAATCTCATGTTTATGCACATAAATATACTCATCATGCGCAACTACATGAAGGTCGCCGTACGGTATGACAAGCGAGAGATACGGTTCTATGACCGTGACTTCGGCGAGCATCTTGACGAGAGCCTCCGTATTGCTGAGGAGATGTACGCGGAAGCGCTGCCGTATTGGGAGGAGGCCAGGCGCTACGCGCGTGCGGCCTCAACTGTCAAGATCACCCTTGACCTTGGTACGATAGAATCTGAACGGTTCTCGATAATGACCGGTGAGCTTGATTACGGCAGGATAATCCGAGGGCATATGGAAAACACCCGCCGTAAACGCGACCAGCTTGCAGGATTTATGGACGATTATCAATAGGTCCGGTTATTCTCCAGCAGACCGGTACAAAACGGCAGCATCCGTCCGGTAAAGACCTCCTCCGAAAGTGAGTGGTCGCCGTCAATCACATGGAGCTCATTTGGCAGGTTGTATTCGGTCAGAAGGCGTGCAATCTCGCGCGACCCATTCTGTATCCACACATACTCATCGGTCCTGCCGTAGACGATACACACCGGCATGACGGTATCGGTTTTTTTACTGAATGCGTGTACCTTATCCTCCCAGTTACTCATACCGGTGAGCCACTTCTCGGCGATGGCATTGTCGCTGTCGGAACCGTCAAGCGACGGGATACCATCGCCTTGGGTACAAGCGGCGGCGTACGCCTTCAGGATGACTCCGCTTCCCGATGCGCTGCGGTATTCATTCCAGTCGGAAAGTACCTGGGGAAGATCGTCCGCGATGAAGGCTCCCGGCGCGAACGCGTACACGGCGGTGAACATATCGGGGTGTCGCATGCCGATGTTCAGTGCTCCGAATCCTCCCATGGAGTAGCCGGCTATGAAACGGCCGTCTCTTTTGGATACGACGCGGTATGCATCTTCCACGACAGGTACGACCTCGCGCGTAATATAATTCTCCCAGTTGCCCGTCACGGACGAGTTCACATAGAATGATCCGTCATAGACATTGGTGCCGGATATACAGACGATAACGAACGGGGCAGACGATCCGTCCTCCATGGCGTTGTTCATGCGGTCCCGAAACGTCCTCACATATGCGAGGGGCGTGTTATACCCATTCAGGAAGTAGATGACGGGATAGGGGCCTCCCTTTTCAGTATATGAGGGCGGTGTATACACTTCAACGGTCTGAAACGGCGGTTCACCGACAGTGTTTCGGCTGATTTCAACAGACTCAATGGTTACGACCTCGTAGCTACCCGCGTCATCAACCGTGTACTTCGGCAGCGGTTTCGAACACGAGGACAGAAAAAGGATAAGTACGGAGAGTGTGACACATGTACGCAAACACATCATTTTCATACGGATTGTTCACCTATTTCAGCGTTATATCGACACTGTAGTCGTTTACCCATGTCGTTCCTTCGCAGCGGCTGTTCTCACTTATGCCCATGACCTCGTTTCCAAACTCGACCGTCGCTACGTATTCCTCAGTATCGATATCATATCCGTTCTCGGCAAGTGTATTGATCAGGCCGATAACATCGATCGTTCCGGACAGCTGCTTTTTTGGAGAGACGAGAGAATAGACCGTCCATGAAACGGTATCGCCGGAATTGTTATGGTCCTCCCGGAGCCACAGGTCATATGATACGCCGTTAAATTCCAGTTCTCCGACCTTGCTGCCGGCAGGCTGTATGCTGTCGGTATAGTCCATCCAGAACATGATCTCGGTCGTGATAAGCTGCTCGGGTTTTTCTATCGGGTAACTCTCCGGTTTTTCGCTGATGAGCCATATCTCTGGGGCAAGATTATACTGTCCGTAGGCGTCTATGGAGACATCATAGGTTATGGTAAGAGACTCGATATCTTTTACTTTCGCGGGATAGGCCTCATGGGTCGGTGCCTGCGGTCCCCATGGTTTCCAACCGACGATGATCTCCGGATAGGAGAAGACCCAGTTTGGGGCCCTGCCTTCCCATTGCCAGTACCATCCATATATCGTCTTGCCGTCTTCCTCCTTTTTCAGGATACACTGACGCCAGGGAAGATTCTCGTCTGCACCCCAGACGTTGTTGTCGTACGTATAGATGCCATTTTTGACTTGTGCGCTGGCTTCACACGTGACGATCAGATCTTCGGACGGTTCGTTCTGTGCCCATGATTCCTGTGCGCTTTCACCGCTGCAGGTAATAAACGGCAGAGTAAATGCTACAATAAAACCCATTAACAATACTGTTCTTTTCATATGTACCTCACGTATTGAACTGAAAGTTCAGTTTTGTACCATTGGTTGAAACTGTCAATAAAGATTCATAGCTATATGTAATCGACAATACTCCGATTCCTTTCCAATATTTCATGAAACGGGATTTCGAGGTTACCGGGTAAAAATGTAACTATTAGAGATTCCCGTTAATGATGTGCGAAAAAAAAACCCAGTCTTTCTCTATTTCTTCCGTGATAGCAGGATACAGTCTCCATTGTTGGCTAAAATCCCTTTATCCTGTAGTTATGCCGTATGCACTCCAGAGCAAGGTCAAACATCTCCTTCTGTATATCATCCTGTCCCTCTTCAACCTCAATATTAATATAGGGAAGGCCCTTCATCGCGGCGTAGACGCTGAGTGATCCGTCGTCCTCAACTGTGCGCTGGTACACAACATTGTAATTGCGGTTCTTGAAGAAGTAGTAATCATCAAGCGATGTCGTATAGTAGAGGTTCTTCGGATTATGGTCCGGGTTGGTGTGGGTCAGATATGCGTTCCTTCTGTTATATTCGTTAATCGAGAATTCAGAATTCGGTCTGTTCGAATGGAACGCGATCATGTATTTGCTTTCGTGCCAGTCAAGGTTATTGAGTATTTCAGTGCGAATCTTCTTTGCCTTTACCGCGATCCGTGACCTGGTGCGGGCGGACAGTCCCGGATAGTGCTTGCGCAGGTTCAGGTCAATCCCCTTGTCGGTAAAGATCCTGTTTGGGTCCACCGCGAAATGTCGCCGGCCGTAATCGATGTAGAGATTTCTCCGGTTTTTGTTTATGATATATACAGAGTGCCCCCCGTATGTGTCCAGGGCATAATGCATCGTTTTCCCGCCGGATTTTTCGTTGTGGTGTACCCATACGTAGCTTGCGTACTGGAAATTGGACTTCTTTAATATATGGATCGTGCATATCGATCCGAACTTTACCTTCCGGTCTATGTTATCCGGAAAGGCCGCACCTTTTGCATGCTGCGTTTTTTTCTTTTTACCGGTATACACCAGCAAGTAGTGAGGCCCGCTTCGTTCAAAACCGTACTCACCGATGTTGGCGTCCAGCCATTCCCATGCCTGTTGGTCCATCACATAATGGCGGTAATCGTCCTCGGCCTTGCTGTCAGTTATATCAAAGTGAAGCCCGCTTCCATATTCGGACGAGAGCGGCTTCTTTACCTCCGTCTGTTTTGGGTCTTTTCTCACGGCGTCCTCATATACTTGTATCCGTTTTGCAAGGTCATCATAGCCTCTCGCAATCAGGAGGGTGTGACCGTCCTCACGCGCATCATCCATCATCGCGTACAGATCGTCAGTGGCAGATTTACGGGCGTATACTGCGCGCCCGCCAAGCGTATAGCGGGGATTTAGCATGACAAGGTCATGGGGTACATGGAAGTATGGCGACCCGGACACTCCCTCCAGCGTAACGGTATCTCCGCTTCTTTCAACGGTGACCTTTCGTGATTTCATCGTCATCTCATAGGGAACATAGACCGTATCGCCTGAACGTGGATGTACAGTTTTGATATAATCAAAGTCGTTATCACGGCGTATTACGGAATCAGAGAATATGACACTGCCAAACGGTAGCGGGTCTCCCTTTTCGGCGGAACCGGCAGCAGGCTGTGAGTAGCATTCTGCGGAGGTTACGATGACCAAATACCGGTTACTCTCCTGTGCTGACAGTCCGGTCCAGACGGTCATGATGATTGATTGAAGCATTATCAGACGTATTTTCATGGGATCTCGTTATTTTATGGAAAAGATATGCATACACATGTGGTGTTCCAACAACACTTTCCGGATAGTGTTACGGTCATACGTGTATAGGCGCAAGGATTTTTAAAAAAAGAATGCCGTATTCATGGGATGAATAATCACCACAGGTTGTTGAATTAATGATACAGCGGACCATTGTCGGCCTCGATTATTCTTTTTTTTAAATATTTTTTGCGGTTGCTCTGCAAAAAACGGCCGTTTCATCGTTCAAAAAGAGAACGAGAACATACTTTTTGGCATGGTATATGCTTATAGTAAATGCAACTTTGCGTGAAAGGAGTCTGATGATGGAAATTACATTGATGCAGGCAATCATTATTTTTTGGAGCAGCCTCTTCATCTGGGTTCTTGTGGAGTATCTGTTTTACCGTATGCAGCACAACGCCCATAACCGTTCTGTACAAAACACGTTCAGCGGATCGCAGAACAAACCGATCATGTAACCATGAAAATGAAAAAGGCAACAATACTGAAAGCGGCGCTCCTTGTGTATACGGTCTCTCTCTGTGCGCAGCAGAATACCGGTGAGGAGACCGGGCAGGAGAATGGCCCCAGGCGGCTTCTCCTGTCCGAAATCGTACAGAACATAGATACGTACCGATCACAGCGGTTGCAGCTTGTTCTCAGGCTGCAGCATATCTATACAGGCCGCGCCACTGTCTCGTTCTACGATGAAGAGAACAGAAACATCACCTTCGATATTACCGGCTATGGTGAAAATCCTGATTACCGTGACAGCCTGAAGCATGTATGGCGCGGACGCGAATACGTCGTCAGCTGTACCGTCACCGACGTTGATGATGAAGGCGACATCCGTGCCCGGCTTATCCGTTTCGAGCCCTATTCGCTGTACAGCCTTCCGTACTGAACAAAGCCTATTTCTCCGTTATCGCACGATTATCCCATTTAAAAAAAAGTTTTAAAAACATTTGACAATATCACCCCTCAAACGTATTTATGTTTTCGTCAGATAAGGAATACACGGAGTTCTTCAATCCTTATCGATCAACATGTAGATGTTGCGAGTGTGGCGGAACTGGTAGACGCGCTAGACTTAGGATCTAGTGCCTTACGGCGTGGGGGTTCGAGTCC
>CAZAHA010000116.1:0-8606 GCA_964484915.1 uncultured Leptospirales bacterium | reverse complement strand
CACGGTCAGGACGCAGTATCAGATAAGCGCTCTCGCCGGACGCATATCAGCCGTCATACGGGCGCTTCTTCTTGTATCGATGCTCTCGTTTCTTCTGCTTTTTCTCCTTTCGGTTCACTTCTTCAAGGGTATACAGCTCTTCTTTGCCCGTCTTGCCCGGCACGCGAGTGAAGTTGTAAGTGGTACCGCCGACTCACGCATACGTGAGGACGATGAAGACTTCCGTGTCTTGGCGGAGAGTTTCAATATTCTCACCGAAGAACTGAAGGATAAGGATCGCCGCATATCGGAGCTCGAAACAGGTACGATGGATGATCTCTTCAAGCAGGGAGTTGCATTTTTAAAAGAAAGAAATCACGTCAAGGCCGAACACATTTTTTCCACCCTGACCTATATCAAGCCGTCAAGCTACGGCTCCTTCTTTAACCTGGGCGTTATTTATGCAAAACAGGGGCTGTATGAAAAGTCTCTGGCCAGCTTTCATGAGGCGCTCAAGCGAAACCCGGATGATTCGCTGACACTTTCGTACTGCGAAAAGATACAGCGCCACCTCGAATTGACCGATATGCATGAAAAAATCTCCTGATACACAGATTCAGCAAAAACTGAAACAGCTTGCAGACTCTCCCGGCGTGTACCTTTTGAAAGATGCATCCGGCGCCATCCTGTACGTCGGCAAGGCGCGCAACCTGAAGAAACGGGTCTCATCGTATTTCCAGAAGAAGGACCACGACGTCAAGACACGGACGCTCGTCCGTCTGGCAGACGATATCGACACCTTCATCACCGCAACCGAGATCGAGGCGCTCCTCCTCGAGGACACCCTCATCAAGAAACACAAGCCCAGGTTCAATATCCGCCTGAAGGACGACAAGAAATATCCGTACATCGTCGTGACCTATTCAGAAGACTACCCCCGCGTTATCTTCACGCGGCAGATAAAAAACAGGAAAGACCGCTGCTTCGGACCATACACTGACGCAAAGGCGGCGCGCAACACGATACAGCTCATAAACCGCATCTTTCGCCTGAAAAGCTGTACAAAGAGCCTCCCGTTGAAAGATGGCGAGCGGCCGTGCCTCAACTTCCAGATCAGACGCTGCAGCGGGATCTGCCAGAACCGCATCACCCGTGAACAGTATCTTGACCTTGTCCGTTCGGCCGAAAAGTTTCTGGAGGGGAACATAACTCCGGTAATCGAAGAACTGACCGGGACGATGAACCGCCACGCCGCACAGATGAACTTTGAGCGTGCAGGCGAGGTCCGCGACATCATCTTCGACATCCAGCAAATTACCGAAAAGCAGAATGTGGCAACCGGACAAAACTACGACGCAGACTATATCGCGCTTGATATCTTCCGGGACGAGGCGATCCTCCTCCTGTTTGAGTTCCGCAAGGGCATCCTCATCGGCAAGAAGATCAGGGTATACGAAAACTCATCCTACTCGGACCGGGCCTCTGTGATTCAGACATTCATCATCCAGCATTATGCGGAATCCGACGTTCCCCATATTATCATAACGCAGCACCGTCTTGATGATGAGAAAGTACTCTCCGGGCACCTAACCGCGCAAAGGGGCCGTCCGGTCAGGATACGAACGCCAAAGTCACCGGACGAACGGCAGACCCTCTCGCTTTTGACGCGGAACATAGACACGATAATCGCGGAAAAGATGGCGCTTGAGGAGTATTCGGACAAGAACCGGTATCTGGTCAACCTCAAGACGATCCTCTCGCTTCCGGCTGTACCGGTACACATGGTATGCTTTGACATAAGCAACTTTCAGGGAACGGATGCGGTCGCGTCCATGGCAAGCTTTAAATACGGTCAGCCCGACAAGGACAATTACCGTCGATACAAAATACGGGGATATACGGAAGCCAACGATCCCGCCATGATACATGAAGGCGTGGCACGGTATCTGACCCATGTGGTAAACGGCGAATGGGACGTGCCTGACCTCATCGTCATAGACGGCGGCCCCACACAGCTCTCGCGTGCACTGGAGGCGCGCGACGCGTTCGGACTGGAGATACCCGTCATCTCCATCGCGAAGAAATTTGAAAAGATCTATACTGAATACCAGAAGGAGCCGTATAGCCTCCCGCATGACTCACAGGAACTGAAAATCATTCAGCGCCTCCGGGACGCGACCCATGACTTCGGCGTATCGTACCACCGGAAACTGCGAAGCGGAAACACGCTGAAATCAGCACTCGATTCCATTAAGGGGATCGGGCCGAAAAAGCGCAGCGCACTGCTCTCGCATTTTGGTTCCGTTGATACGATTCGTACCGCAAAAAAGGAAGAGCTTATCGCCGTAAACGGCATCCTTCAGTCTGACGCGGACCGGATAATCGAATACTTCACGGCAACGGACCCTGCTCAACAACAAGAAGATCGTTAGGCGGAAGGCCCGTATCGATCACGCTACCGGACCAGCGGCTCTCCACGGTATCATACACCCGGACACCGGGATCGAACACGTTTCTGTCGCAGACAAATATCCTGCCGCGCAAGTCCGCTTCCACCCGCCATAAATATGAGCCGGGAGTTGTACTGTGCAGAAGCTCACTGTACGTTCCAGCCTTCGGGTCATAGACAACAAAGAACGACTCCTCATCCGCATTCAGCGTGACACAGTAAAACATTTCGCCAACATAGACGAAATCCACGATATCACCGTATGTTGTACTCTCCGGAACCTCAAGAAAAGGGTCCATGAGCTCACCGTCACCGGTAAGCGAAAACGACACGAGGCCGCCGTCTTCCCCGCCGCTGCCGGTAAGCGCAAAGGCACCGGTGCATGATACAAGAAGCTTCCTGTACGCACCCCCGCGATGCCACGAAGCGGCATCCGCAATCCGCAGGGCGGAATAGGGGTTGGTATACTGAACGCCGTCAACCTCGATCCTGTACTCTGACACCGTTTCCAGGCGCAGCGGATCGACCGCCGCGATGAGGCTGTAGTCCGCCGGTGTAAACGATCTCCGGTCCAGCCGCTGGAGCGCCGCAAACAGGAATCCGCTTCTCTCATCATAGACAAGCGCGCTGGCGCACGGTATGTTGTCCGAATAGGCGTACTTCGACAGATCGATACTGCCGGTAATCTCAAGGGTCAGGGGGTCCACAACCGCCATGGAGCTGTCGTCGTAAAGCGATACAAACGCACGACCGTTACCGGTAAACGCGATCATGTGCGGATTGGGGCTGCCGCTGCCGAATATCCTGAGAGAAAGTTCGTCCACTGTATCATAGTTATCATAGGGATTGAGGATCTGCAGGTTGTCGCGCCCCAGACGGTTGACCACATAGACCTGGTTGAAGCTGTAGTGAAGGGACGCGTCGGTATGAACGGTACCCGGAACCAGCGAGCGGACACACTCAAGCGTTTCAAGCGAGATGACCGAAATGGCAGCCGAGCTCAACTGGTCGCTCGTATGCACGACGACGCAATTGTCCGGATAAGCAGGAAGCGTATCGTCAAACTCATATGAGCACCCCGCTGCCAGCAACAACAACAGCAGCACGTCAATACCTGTACGAAATCTCGCCATGGAAGGCCCTCCCCGGAAGCGGGTATCCTGTTACGTCACAGGACTTCTCGTCGGTAACGTTGTTCGCCTCAAGATGAAGCGATACTCCCTGCCTGCTGCGAAGCGAAAGATGTATATCATGACGAACACGGTAATCAACATAGTAAAACTCAGCGTTTGCCCTGTCACGGAACGTAAAACCGGTATAGTCAAGGGAATAGGTCAGCCTGAGAAAATTCGTATACAGTTCCGCAAAGACGTCCGCCTCATGAAGCGGACGGTACGGCAGATAGTTGCCGTCGTAATACGGTATACCGCTTGAGTCCCGCGCCTCCTGGTACGTATAACAACCGCCGAGTGCGGCATAGCCCAGTGCGTCCAGCCGTACCGCCGTTTCACTTCCACGTATTACGGCATCCCCCGCATTCAGCGGAATGACCGTCAGCTGTGAATTTGGCACGTACAGGATGACGTCGTCGACATGAGAATGGAATACCGTTTCCGTTACATCCAGAAAGAGCTCCCGTGTCCCGGTACGGAGACCGGCGCCCACATCAACGGTATGCGACACCTCCGGTACGAGTTCGCTGTTTCCGCGCGTGGACGCGTCGGTACCGAAAAGCTCGCTGAAGTGGGGCAGGCGGTAGCTTCTGGACAGGGACGTCCGGAGAAAGAGAGTATCCGGCAGCAGATAATACCGTATCCCCGCTGTGTAGCCGTATTCGCGCGTATACTCCCGCTTGCGTTTTTCCTCAGCCATCAGCGAATACCGGTGCATATCGTAGTAATCGTCTGCAGCGATAACATACCGCCCCTGCACCACAAGCAGCCCCCGCTCATCACTGAAAGCGAGCGTGTCCTCAATCGCGCCTTCAAACACATTACGATACTGTTCCGGCATGCTGTGTTCCGTTTCGCCGGTCTTTCTCACCGTCCTGCCGTACGTGTCCCGTCTCCACGAGAGATTCATCCCCAGCCTGTTTCGGCCCGCAAGAAATGCGCTTTCCGGTACAAGCGACACACCCGTCGACGCGTAGCTGTTCTCCAGGGACTCGTACGATGTAAATATCTCCGAGTCAGGATCGCTGTACGACTCGTTCCGTACGGTATAAAACGACCGGACGGCAAACCGGTTGTCGCCGCCGATATCGTTCCAGACACACTCACCCGTGAGACGGTTGTCCCACTCGAAGACGCTGCTCTTCCTGTTTTGTATGGTATCGGTCCCCGGCACACCGCGCCTTGCATATGAGAGCGAATCGGCTACATTGAGGTACCCCCCCGCAAACGGAATGCGGAACGACTGCGACAGTGCCAGGGAGCGTTCGCTGTTGTTCCTCCGCTTATCGGTGAAATCATCCGCGGTGTTGACTACGGGAGTGCCGTTGTCGTTTACATACTCGTAATCGTTTTCCGCCGAACGCATCGATACGGCAAAGGAGCTCGTCACCTGGCCGATCTGCTCCACCGACGAGAACGAAAACGTACGCGTATCGAACGACCCGTATCCCGCACTGATTCGTCTATACGGTACCACAGAACGGGTTACGATATTGACCACGCCGCCGATTCCCGGGCTCTGAAACGGTATGGGTGCGTGCGAACGGTACAGTTCTATACGCTCCACCTGTTCCACCGGAATCGCGGACAGATCGGTCAAGCCGAATGCCGGGTCGTCGGCAGGGACGCCGTTTATATACACCTTTATCTGATGGGCGTCCGCTCCGCGGACATATATCCTGCTTCGGTTGCCGTATTCCTTCACCTGCACGCCGGCAAGCTCACCAAGAAGCTGGGGTATGTTCCTGGAGCGGCTGTTGGTCTCGTCCGGACGGATAACGGTAGCGCTTCCCGTACCGTCTGATTCTTCGCTGGCGCTGCGTCTGCCATATACGGTCAGCGGGTCGCCGGAAAATGTGTCCGCTTCTTCCTGTGAAAAAAGACGGGGCATATACATGACGAGCGCCAAAGCGGCAGCCGTCAATTTTTCAGCATGGGCGCTTTTCCACACACCGGCAGCTCCGTATATCTGTGCAGCAGTTCGCGTATTGTTTGCTCTTTCCCGTGCACGAAGATGGTTCCGTGTTTACTTATAGTACGTAACATTATCAAAAGCAACATATGCAGGCGTGTTCATACCGGAATCACCCGTATCCGAAGATGTAAGCTCAAACGATATCGTCTTGACATTGTCACCGAGCCCGGTCAAATCCACCCTGGTCCAGTCCCGTATGATGTAATCCTGTGTGTTGTCCAAAAACCGGTAGTCCGCCAGATAGAACCCGGTACTCCCGGTCGGGTTGCCTTCAGAGTCATAGCCCCTTACGGTCAATAGAAAATAGTCCTCATCATCACCGGTCTCACCGCCAAACTTCTTCGCGAAACCGTCGCCGTTTTTCATCGAAAGATAGGCATAGGTCGTGTTGCAGACATACATGCATTGTACTTCTTTGGGCTCTGAAAACTCCATAACGCTGTCCGTTTCCTGCAGCGGACTCGCGATGGCAAAGACGTCGGATCCGTTATACCCTTCTCCGGCGATGACGCTGTACTGGTTTTCGAAGCCTTCAGTCGCGGTATCGGTCAGTGTCGAGTAGGCAACTCCATTCCACGATTCCATGTCCCAGTCTTCATAATAGCTGTAACTGTTCATAAAGGTGACTTCGGCAACGGTAAATTCTCCGCTATCGTCAGAGCCGTTCCAGTACCCCTGTTCGGGCACGGTAAGGTCCTCAAACGTGATGACACTCGTCGGTCTTCCGCTGTCGTCCTCCGTCTCATCCTCCATGTAGTCGCATGAGACGAGGGGCAGAACAATACACAGCGCCAGAGTGACGGCGATGTTCCCAAGACCGAATAATTTGTTGAACGCTTTCATGGTGCAATTCTCCTTATACAGTAAATATAGAAGAATCGGTGACCGTACGGAGTTTCGCGCAAGGCGCGGGTGGGAGTGCTGTTCAGCAGAAAGCAGCACAACCGGATCCAGTTCCGCGTGGATACCCGATTCAAGGAAGATCCGGCTTAGTCTTTCGACATCACGGTTGCGGGCCAGCGCAGGAATTGCACCTGCTTCCTCCTGAAGGCATCATTCTCCGATACACCAGGGTTTCGTCAAGACATATACTGGAAATACAAAAGCGGCATCCGCATCTTTCGCTGAGCCGCGTCCGTTGAACCAGGGATCCACCGCGGACAGACACCGTTTTTTCCTGCCGCAATACCGTCCTAGTGTCAGAGGACGCTGCTTTGCAACGACAGCCCACCGGGCTTGACGGATACCAAGAAAACCGATACCTTGGAGATGCAGGAATATCCCGAACAGACATATAATATCATTTTACTCATTGACATTCAGTACACTGCGGCAGAGATAAAAAAGTCCCCACAGGACGAGTCACCATAATCATTGAAGGCATCAACACAGACCGATGAATATACAGACAATACTCGGACAGTTTTCAAAACCCGCCGTGCTCTATATGATGACAGTAGTGCTGGTATCTATCCTGCTGACGGCGTTCATTCTCGGCAAACTGAATAATCTTCGCCATATACGCAGGGAGCGTCTAAAGCGGAAGAAAAACTTCACCGCGGTCAAGACCAAGGCGCCGATCGACGATCCCGAAAAGGCCGCGCAGAAGATAGGCTTTGAGAGTATCGACACCCAGTTTACCGTAAGCAGACGCATAATCATCCCGTTCTTCACGCTGACCACGCTTCTGCTCTGCCTGATCCCGTTCGTCGACAGAATTCCGGGTACCCTTTTCTCGCTGATTATCGGTATCACCACCGTGATACTCGGTATCGCGGCACGGCCGTATATCGAAAACTTCATCGCAGGTCTTTTAATCTCCTACTCCAAGATCGTGAACATCGGCGATACCATACTCATCCACAACATATACGGGACGGTCGAGGACATTACCCCAAGCCACACGATAATCAAGATCTGGGACTGGCGACGCTACATCCTGCCAAACAGCAAGATGCTCCAGAGCGAATTGATAAACTATTCCACCAACGACCGTTATCAGTGGGCCCATATCGAGTTCTATGTCGCCTATGACAGCGACATCTCGCTTGTGGAACGGATAGCCAAGGCAGTACCGTGCAGCAGCCGCCACCACGGAGAGTATGAAGAACCGAAATTCTGGATCATGGAAATGACGAAAGAAGGGATACTCTGCTGGCTGGCAGCCTGGGCTAATTCCGCGACTGACGCGTGGTACCTGAAGCACGACATGAGGACCGAACTGATTCGGCAGCTGCAGCAGCATGGAATACAGACCCACCAGTACCGCGTATCACCGGAAGGACGGGAAGCGCACCGGAAACAGACAGCCTATACGGCGCCGTAACCTGCGGTCCGCTTCTTCCAGCACCGTCTGCACAGTGCCGCATACTCGCTTGAGCCGATCTGTATGTCCGCTCCTTCGGTGAGAACCGCGCCGGTGTCGTCAAGAAGCGCGTTTACGGTCGCTTTTCTGCCGCACTCACACATCGTCTTTATCTCGCGTATCGTGTCGGCCGCAGCCATGAGCCGTGCAGTAGAAGGAAAGAGCTCGTGCTTAAATGAAGTACGGAGACCAAACGCGAAAACGTTCACGTCGTATTCGTCGACAATCTGCGCAAGCTGGTCTACCTGTGACGGTGAGAAAAACTGGACTTCGTCCGCCATAACAACATCATATCGCCCTTCCGAGAAGAGGGACACGATATCGGTCTCCGTTCCGTTTCCGGAACTAACCGGATGGGCTTTGCATGAAAGTCCCGGTATACGGGAGTGGATCTCCCCCGTGCTTCCGAACCGGTCATCCAGGGAAGAGGTCAGGACAAGCGGACTCCTGCCGCGCTCCCTGAAATTGTGTATCATGATGAGGAGTTTGGCGCTCTTTGCCGAAAACATGGTTCCGTAGTAGAAGTACAGCTTGGCCACAGCATCCCCCCCTACTCATACCGCAGAGCTTCAATCGGCTTCAGCCGAGAGGCCGATCGCGACGGATAGTATCCAAAAAAGATTCCGACACCCGCGGAGAAGAGTACAGCAAGAAGGATCGAGGCGG
>CAZAHA010000115.1:2850-8664 GCA_964484915.1 uncultured Leptospirales bacterium | reverse complement strand
TGGTGTGATTTTTCAACACGCATGCTAACGTTTGTCTTGAGCTCGCGCATGAGGCGGTCGGAAAGGTGGCGCGACGACACATAGCTTCCCTCCCGGCCCATGAAGGGCGAGTCGTTTACCGAAAAGGTCATCGCGATGGTCGGTTCATCGATACTGATTGTCGGAAGCCGCTCGGGATTATCGCTGTCCGCGAGCGTATCACCAAGCGCGATATCCTCGATGCCTGCAATGGTCACCACGTCTCCGGCAAACGCGCGCTGTATCTCTGTACGCTGCAGTCCCGCGTAGGAGAAAAGCTTGGTAACTTTCCGTATGACGGTGCCGTCATCGCTTATGTGCGCGATCATGTCTCCCACGCTGACGGCACCGTTGGCGATCTTGCCCGTCGCGAGGCGCCCTATGTAGTTGTCGTAGTCTATTGCCGAACAGAGAAACTGAAACGGCAGCGCCGCGTCTCCGTCCGGGTCGCGGACGTTGCGCGTAATCGTCTCCAGAAGTGGCTTCATGTCTGGACTCTCGTCGAAGAGCTCGATGTGGGCAACGCCTTCCTTGGCAGAGGTAAAGACAACGGGGAAATCAAGCTGGGTGTCCTCGGCATCAAGCTCCACGAAAAGGTCGAATACCTTGTCGACGGCGACTTCCGGCTGCGCGTCAGGGCGGTCTATCTTGTTAATAACTACGATCGGCCGGTGTCCTTCGTCCAGCGCCTTCTTGAGGACATAGCGGGTCTGCGGCATCGGCCCTTCAAACGCGTCGACGACCAGGAGTACCGAGTCGACCATCTTGATGATCCGCTGGACCTCACCGCCGAAATCAGCGTGGCCAGGCGTATCGACGATATTAATCGTGTAATCATTGTATGATATGGACGCGTTCTTCGAGAATATGGTAATGCCCCGCTCCTTCTCTATATCGTTAGAGTCCATTATACGTTCGTCGACAGTCTGGTTTTCCCGGAATACGCCTGACTGCCGGAGCATGGCGTCGATAAGCGTCGTCTTGCCGTGGTCGACGTGGGCGATAATGGCGATATTTCTTATTTTCTTCATTAAATATGTCCTGTACGTTGAGATGAAGGATATGTAGCCGGATACCCGTATTTGTAAACTTAAAAACCGGTCGGCAAGCACTTTACACCACGGCTTCATGAAGCATTTCCATCATCGAGCCGCTGCGCGGTGAGTCGGAACATATCGCAGAAGCGCTTGCCATGTCCGTCATGATTGGGCCGGGCTTCATCAGTATCGGGATCATGATGCTTCTGCGAATCCTCCACGACCGGGTCCGTCTGCGGAGTGAGAAGCCGATAGAGCGCCATACGAAAATCGCGGGACGGATAACTGGCTACGTTACCGGTACGTTCGCGATTGAGATGATACTGAGGGGAATCCAGCCGTGGCTGCCGAAACTTTGCCGATGACAGTGGGCGAATACGGTTTCCTCTGCCAGCACACTGCCTTGAGACAACATATCAGCAACAGTTACTGCCGCCTATCCGTGCATACAGCCGTCAATAAATTCGATAATAACATCAAGCGCCGGTACGGCGTCTCTCTCAAAGGATATGCCCAGCGCCTTGTTTGATCCCGAGTCCAGAAATGCATGAGGCCTGCCCCGGTGCAGCCAGAAGCGCGTGTCGGTATGCCCGGCCTCATGTAGCGCCCGCAGGAACCGTTCGACGCTTTCAGTATCTATCAGGTCGTCCTCTGTGCCGAGCGTGAAAAGAAGCGGCGGGAGTTTTCTCTCTTTTCTGTCCGGAATACGGAAACGGGGCGAGACGCCGCGGTAGTATTCCGGATCCTTCGCATGGTTTATTCCGGGGCCAAAGAGGCCGCGGGGGCGGATACCTGCAGTGTCCCAGTACGGAAACGCATCTGTTTCAAATCCCTTCCGTGAAAGGTCGAGCATATCGAAGACGCCGTAGTTGAGAACGCCGCCCATGATACAGCCGTACGGCTCATCTTCCGAAGCTGTGGGCTGGTATGACGGAACGAACGACCAGTCCGGTGGACCGTAGAGGGCAGTGCCGGTTTTATTACAGCAAAAAATGACCATCGCGGCAAGGTGGGCGCCAGCGCTGTCGCCGGAAAGGATGATGCGGGACGGGTCGCCACCGTATTGTTTAATATGGGCTCGTATCCAGAGGAAGGCGCCGATGGCGTCGCCCACTATGCCGTCAATCGTTACAGTATTGCCGTCACCGGACAGGAGCCGGTAGTCAACGTTGCACACAACGTATCCACCGTGAGCGCAGAGATAGTCAGCCGTCTGGTCCATGATGTGCCGGTCGTTTAGCAGCCACGCCCCACCGTGATAGATCACGATTACCGGCGGCGGACCTGCCGTACCGTACGGCACATATATGTCCATCGCAAGATCGCAGCCGCCGGGTGATGCGTAGACAAGACCGGTATGCGTATGATAAGGTTTCATGATGACGCAATTGTACAGACACATCCTGACAGGACAATTAAAAAAAGCGACCGGAGAAGTCACCACTAATCGGGATGACGTTTCGCTCCCGTGTACGTATTCCTGCAAAGGAGACCAGCACTAAACAGAATATGCTAAATTTTTTAGTGGCACCGAAACGAGTCTGCGTTGTTGTATGATTGGCGGTTCGTTCCGGGAATCCCGGGAGAAATGGTCTTGCATTTATTCGCGGTATGTGAGAATGAAATCAGGAAACATGGTGTTAATGTTAACCGGGATTACACGTGAAAATCAATGCATGCGATAAATTACAGGGCGCTTCCAAAAACCACCTTGAGGCAAGTGAAAAACATGTATGTTTACCTCTAATCGGTTGATTTTGGCATTGCCCGCAGGATTATCCCGAATCATATCAATAGTATAATGAATCGGGATAACCAGCAAGGGAAACGCCGGGCACAAGTTTTGAGTTTTAGAAGTGCCCTATAGTAAAAAGAAACGCATAAATCGGAGAAAGGAGCAGTTTTATGAAACATATTGTTGCAGTATTCTTGGCTGTTGTACTCATCGCACCGCTGACGGCGTCCGATACGGCGGTACTCACGGTGACATTCACGGACATAGACCCTGCCGAGGGACAGCTTTTAATCGCCCTGTGCAACTCAAAGGAGAACTTTGAGAAGAGAGTTGAGCCCTTCAAGAAAATGAAGGAGTCCGTAAACGGAAGCACGGTCACCGTGAACTTTACCGGCATTCCTGCGGGAGAATATGCCGTCAAGGTTGTCCATGACGAAAACTCTAACGACAAGATGGACACTAACCTCGTTGGCATGCCGAAGGAAGGGTTTGGCTTTTCCAATAACGCGATGGGAAAGATGGGGCCTCCCGATTACGGCAAGGCGAAGGTAACTGTTGCCGGGGACACGACAATCACTGTCAAAATGAAGTACCTGTAAGAAGCCGGTACGCGCGTGCGTCCCGCATACCGATATTGTCCTTCAACGTAGGCTTTGTAATGTCGGCTTGGATACGGTATCTGTCAAAGCACCATACTTTACCCGGACCGTCTGGCACCGATCCCCTGTTGAGTAAGGATATCTTCAACCATACAGACGGTCCGCCGTATTGACCGTGCACAGACCCTCGTGCGAAGGTCCTCTTCACGGAAGCGGTTCTGCCCCTTTTCCGTTTTCAGGTCCGCCCCGTCGAGGAGGTCCCTGCAGATCACCGTACCAAACTCGCTTCTGAAGCGCTCCGACACGTCGTTCACCACACCGTATACGGCCTCCTGCTCCCAGCCGTCCGGCGTGATGTTGCTGAATATTGCACCGAGTACCATATAGGCTCCGGTGACTGCGCCGCAGGTCCGCTGCTGTCGCCCCATTCCGCCGCCGAAACCAGATGCCAGTTTCACAAGCGTCTGGTCATCGATTTCCAGCACATCGGCAAACACGCTCAGCACGGACTGAGCGCAGTTAAACGTACCATTAAAGAGAGACACCGCCCTTTCTTCCCTGTTCAAACGAATCCTCCGCCCTGTCGGGTGATGTTATACTGTGTTGACTATCCCCTTATCACTGTCCATATAGATCATGATCCCTTCTTTTATAAGCGAGAGACCACCTCGTGCGTTTGACATGACCGGAATGTCCAGTGTCATGCCGACGGTTCGTGCGTGCTCGTTAAAATCGTCGTTCTCGAGGATGATGCCCGCCGCTCGCTTCATAAGCGGAAGGTAATTGTTGTCGGTGGACGGGACAACGAGGATGTCTCCGTCGCGGAAGCGCTCCTGTCCCTCCTGATATGATCGGCAGACGCAGGCCCGTCCTGTGGCGCGTCCGGATACGACCACACGACCCTTGGCAATCATATCGCCGACCGTTTCAACACGCATGAGGTTTGTCATTCCTGCAGAACCCACAGGGACACCGGCGATAACGACTGCAAGGTCGCCGTCCTTGACGAGTCCGGACTGCTTCGCGTGTTTGATGGCGGACTCCAGCAGTTCCGCAAAGGTCTTCTGCTCTTCGGCAATGATCGGATAGATTCCCCAGTTGATGGCAAGCTGGTTGTATACCTTTTTCTCAGGCGTACAGGCGACTATTGGTATATCGGGACGGAACCTGGAGACGGACGCGGCTGAGCGTCCCGACTTGGTTACGACGACGATCGCGTCAGCGTTGAGGCTGTACGCGGTAGTAACCGCCGCGTTGGTCACCGCAGTGGTGATATCGCTTGTTTTTTTTATTCCGTGTGAGAAATATTTCTCCTGATACTCTATATTATTCTCGGTAATCTCCGCTGTCCTTGCCATAACCCGAAGACACTCCACGGGATACTTCCCCATCGCCGTCTCTCCGGACAGCATGATAGCGCTGGTTGAGTCATAGATTGCGTTTGCAACATCGCTTACCTCTGCGCGTGTCGGCCGTGGACTGGATATCATGCTGTCGAGCATCTGTGTTGCAATGATCGCCGGCTTGCTCATGGCGATAGCCTTTCTCAGTATGCTCTTTTGTATCTGCGGCACCTGTTCAAAACTCACCTCGACGCCGAGGTCGCCGCGAGCGACCATGACGCCGTCTGAAAGCACCAGTATGGAATTGATATTATCGACTCCCTCGCTGTTTTCGATCTTGGAGATGATCTTGATGTTCCATCCGCCGTTATTATCCAGCAGCTTACGTATGGCAAGAACGTCGTCGCCCTTGCGGACAAAACTCGCTGCAACATAATCGATATCCTGCTTGATACCGAAGAGGATATCACTTCTGTCCTTTTCACTGATCGCGGGAAGGTTGAGGCGTACGCCTGGTACGTTGACCCCCTTGCGTGAGCTGACCTTGCCAGAATTTGTGACAACACATTCGATTTTCCTGTTTTTGCAGGAGATGACCTCAAGCTCGATCCGGCCGTCGTCAATCAATATCGTCCGTTTATTACCAAGGTCGTCGCTGAGTCCCGGATATGAGATAGGGATGACCGTATCTGTACCTTCAATGTCCTCCGGGACAAGCGTCACCCTTCTTCCAGTCTCCAGCAGTGCAAAACCGTTCTTCATGGTACCGACGCGGATTTCTGGCCCCCGGGTATCGAGCATCAGTGCGACCGGCCGCTTCAACTTGGAACGGATCTTCTTGACAGTATCAATCCGTTTCAGGTGCTCTTCATGATTTCCGTGGCTGAAGTTTATCCTGGCTACATTCATGCCGTTTTTAATGAGTTCTTCAAGCACACCGTCACTGTCTGTGGCCGGACCGAGTGTGCAGATTATTTTTGTCTTTCTCATCGCAGTATCCAGTGTAGATTTCTGTTTTCCGCTGCCTACAATACGTTTACAGTATTTGAGCGCAATAAAAATAAACAGACATGAACAGGACG
>CAZAHA010000115.1:0-2750 GCA_964484915.1 uncultured Leptospirales bacterium | reverse complement strand
GTATAGTACCAAATCGAAACACAAAGACAGAAACAGGGACGAGAACAAAACCATGAGCAAGAAATCACGATGGAAAATTGGACTGCTCAGTTCATCTTATAACGAATACAATGCTGAAATACGAAAAGGTGTCCTGCAGACAGCCGAGCTCCTTGATATCGACATCCTGTGCTTCTTTGCCTGGGAACCCGGTGGCGACGGCGACTCGGACCTTTTTTTGTTGCGCAATTTTTCATATAACCTCATACGCAAAGAACTGTTTGACGGCATCATAATCCCCACTACAAGTTTCTGCGGTAATCTGAACGCCGAGGATTCTGTTCGGTTTATCCAGAACTTTCCCGATATACCGGTTATCAGTATCGGAAAGCAGATAGACCTCGATAATGTTACGAACGTTATTGTCGACAACGGAAGCGGCATAAGGGAACTCATGGTCCACCTGCTCAGGGACCACAACCTGAAACAGATCGGATTTGTCCGCGGTCCTCTCAACAATGCCGAAGCCAATGAAAGGTTCCGGGTATACCGGGAGACCCTTCTTGAATACGGGATTCCCTATGACGACAATCTTGTGGTGCAGGGAGACTTTATTGTTTCCTCCAACTCCGGCGGAAAAGCGGTAACCACTCTCCTCGATAAACGGAAGTATTCATTTGACGCCCTGGTCTGCACTACCGACGCGATAGCGCGTGATGCCATAACAGAACTGACGAACCGGGGGATATCCGTGCCGGCTGATGTAGCGGTAACCGGTTTTGACAACGATGACGCAAGCCAGTACATGTTTCCCGCACTGACAACGGTTAATCAGGACGTTAACAAAATTGGTGAAACGGCACTGACCGTACTGCACGAGATACTCCGTGGGAAAAGCAAACCGGACACTGTTGTCCTTCCAACAAGACTGGTTACGAGACGATCCTGCGGCTGTTTTAACTATACCGGTCTTCACGTACTCTGTACTTCTGACATCCCTGTTTCGGAGGAAGATGCAGCCGGAGACGGCAATATGCTTCAAGGTATATTCTCAATCTTACAGAAAGATGACATTTTTACCGCCAGCATGGAGGGAAAAAACCTTAACTGGGAAAAGGCGGTCTCCGTTCTTCTTGAGAGTTTTCTGGAATCCGTAAAAAACGGCAGTACAGACTTTCTTCTTGACCTGGAAGATGCGGTGATGAAGGGCATACGCATTGGCATCACCGCATCCGTGTGGAACAGCGTTATCTCTGCCCTCTCACTCTGTTCACATACCGACTCCGCCGACATAAAAAGCGCAAAAATGCTCATACACGGTTCGTACATCATTACAGCGAGTATTTCCGAACGAGCAGTACGTTCGGGCTATATGGAGAATGTGGCTCATGACTTTACATTATACAATGTTCTCAGCTCATTTAATTCCTGTATGGATATGGAAACATTCAAAACAATTATTGTCACGAAACTGCCGCGTACCGGAATTAAAAGCTGTTTTCTGTTTCTGTTTGACGAGAACGAAAATCAAAAGGTGCGGCTTTTTGCGGGGTATGATGAAAAAAGAAACCGGGTCTATAATGCAGATCCCCGCCCTATACCCGCTACCGATATTACGCCGGACTGGCTGACCGAGGATGACCGGATTTCATACTATCTCATGTCACTATTCTATGAAAAGGAGAAGCTGGGATATGTACTGTTTGATATCGGGCTGCGGGATATAAAAACATACGAAAAGATAATTACCCAGTTTAACGGTACGCTTAAGGACATACGGCTGATGGAAAAAAATCTTGCCTATTCCAAGAGCCTTGAAATGAAGGTCAGAGAACGGACCAAGGAACTTGAAACTGCAAACGAAAGACTCCAGAAGCTTGATCGCTTGAAGAATGAGTTTATCGCGAACATAACCCATGATTTTCGCTCGCCGCTTACAGTGATATTAAACATTGCCGATCTTTCCCGATATGATACATCGCTTAACGATAAGATACATCATGACTTTTACCTTGTCCATGCGGCCGCGATTCGACTCAACAAATCGATCAACCGCCTCCTTGACCTGGCGCGTATGGACGCCCGTGGACCAAAGCTTAGAATCAGCCGTGTTGACCCAGTATTGCTGCTTGAAAAAATGTACAATTATTACTGCTCTTCCATAACAGCAACAGGAATTACAATTACAAAAATACTTCCGCCGCAGTCCGTTCCCTACTTCTATACCGATATAGATAAATTTGAAGAGATTATTGATAACATATTTTCCAATGCATTAAAATTTGTCAGCCCTGATAACGGCAGGATATCGCTGGAACTGGTCAATGATCCGGATTTCCTGCGGATAACCATTACTGATAACGGAATCGGAATCAGGAAGGAAGATTTGCCGCTGATTTTTAACCGTTACGAACAGGGTGATGCCGGACACAACAGCCGGTACAAGGGTACAGGCATCGGACTGGCGTTTGCAAAACAGCTCGCCGAGTATCTCAACGGTACTATAACGGTAGAATCTGATGGCCCCGGCACTGGTTCTGCATTTACCGTTAAATTGAAAAAGGACAAGAATTTCTACTCTAATGATGATATCATCAACGCCGAGCAGGTCACCGAGATGCTCTTGAATAATGCGTTGATGCCAATACCCGACGTTCAGGACTCGTCACAAAATGGGGATACGGGAGTGTTTATCGCGGACAGGAACCGCGACAACGAATATGATTTAGCAAAAAGTGTCATTCTTGTTGTCGATAACGACAAGGCTGTCA
>CAZAHA010000114.1:0-8733 GCA_964484915.1 uncultured Leptospirales bacterium | reverse complement strand
ACCAGCTTTGAGGCACCGGACGATCCGGATTCGTCTACCGGCTCTTCCCCGCCTTCCACCTCATCATATTGATCTTCATCTGCCATGTGATACCCTTACCCACTGTAAAAATAACAATCATAACGGATACTGCTGTATTGATTAACAGGCAACAGGAAAACGGTACAGACTGTTAAACGATTTACACCCAGACGGATTAGCCTCTTCTATGCGACATAATAATAGCGACGCACGAGATGTCAATTAATTTAACTATACTGCTCCTGTCATTGCCCATTTTACCGCAATTTACACCGCTTCTGTTACCGCCACTCCTCGTCGGGCAGCGGCCTGCTTATGTCCGGCCTCGCCGAGGGCTCATATCCCTGATCCCGGAGGATTACGACGTCCACGCGGCGGTTAAACGCGCGCCCTTCAGGAGTATCGTTCTCCGCAACCGGCCTGTACTGTGCAAAACCGACCGCCGATAGTTTTCTCGGCTCAACATCAGCCTGCTCCGTAAGAAACCGGACAATATTGACTCCCCGCGCGGAGGAGAGCTCCCAGTTTGTCTCATACCGCGGCAGTGTCCGCCCCGGAGAGATGGGGTTTGCGTCCGTGTGTCCCTCTATTCGCGCAAAATTGGGAATGTCCTTCATGATAGCCGCAACCTTGCGCAGGACCGGATGTATTTCCTGCTTCAGCTCGGCGCTTCCCGGATCAAAATATGCGTCTCCTGAGAGGGTAATGACAAGTCCGCGCTCGTCTTCTGTAATCCGGACTCTTCTCGACTGTATCTCCGGTTTGAACGCCTCTACGGCCTTTTCCAGCTGCTGTGCCAGGGACCGCTTTTCAACATCCGACGGCAGACTGTTGATGTTCATACCCATCTGTTCGAGACGCCCGGGGGAAAGCGTATGCCCTCCTTCAAACATACCAAGCGAACCGCGGAATGACGAGAGAATCAGAAAAAAATCCTTACCGTCAATATCCGCCGTCGAGAACATCAATACGAAAAATGTCAGAAGCAGCGTTGTCAAATCCCCCCACGACGTCAGCCATGTCGGTGCGGGAGGCGGACATTTTGTCTTCTTTTTCATGTTTAATCACCAACTTCATTGGATATTGCCTCACGCTCGGACGGTTCAAGATAGGCAATAAGCTTGTCCTTCACCAGACGCGGATTGTCTCCCGATTGAATCGACAGGGTCCCTTCAATCATGACCAGCTTCAGCAGCACCTCCTCGTTCGCGCGGGATTCCATCTTGTTGGACAGGGGAATTGCTAACCAGTTCGCGATGACCGCGCCGTACAGGGTCGTAATAAGTGCGGCCGACATACCCGGTCCAATCGCCGACTTGTCCTCGATGTTTACAAGCATGAGTACGAGGCCTATCAGCGTACCGATCATTCCAAATCCGGGAGCGAGCGACGCCCAGTCGTCGAAAATCTTCTTCATGGCTGCATGACGGTCCATCATCTGTTCGATTTCCGTCTCCATGATCCGTTTCACCATTTCCGGATCTGTTCCATCAACAACCAGCTGGATGCCCTTCTTCAGAAATTCATCGGGCAGTTCATCCAGGTCATCCTCAAGTGCAAGGAGTCCCTCGCGGCGCGCCTTCTCCGAGAACGATACAAGCGTAATAATCATGTCGTTGGGACTGTTGTTCGGTGCGAAGAAAGCGATCCGTGCGGCATTGACGATGTTGAGGAAGCGCTGGAGCGGTGTTGATGCCAGCAGTGCCGATACGGAACCGCCAATCGTAATCAATATGGATGCCGGGTCAAAGAAAAGCCCCAGATCACCCTTCGCCGCTATGACGCCTATCAAAAGACAGGTAAAACCGGCCACCAGACCGATGATAGTAGCTATATCCATACAACACTCCACCAAAAATAAAGACAATGCGTCCGTTTACACCATACACCGACAGTTCAATTCAGGCGGGGCCCCCGAAGCGAGGACCCGGGGCCCCGATTAGGATCGGGCCCCTGTACAGTTTATAGCACAATACTCCACTGTTTTACGATACGCATGTATATCTCTATTTTCAGTTTCGGTTTATTTTTTAAAAATGAATAGCATTTTTATCATGATCACCGTACAGGTAAACGGAAAGGCCCTGCATGAACAGTTTTATCCCCGAAATCGACCTGCATTACGCTCATCCGTCCGATACCCGGCGCCTTATAGACGAACTCATCACCGAAGCACATACACGCGGCATTGAACGGGTCAGGATCATTCACGGTAAGGGTACATCAGAACGTAAGTATCAGGTATACCGATACCTTGAACAGGACCCCCGTGTGTACGGCTATGATGATGATGCCGGCAACTGGGGTGCAACCATCGTCGAGCTTATCGTCGACGGTACCTGATAAATTTTGTTGACACGCCAGACCCTTTTGCAGATAGTAGCCGCATAAACAGGTGCATGGCCCAATTGGTAGGGCAACGGTCTCCAAAACCGTCGGCTGCAGGTTCGAGTCCTGCTGCACCTGCATCATTCCACCCGGATTTATATATCCGAAAGCTGTTCCGGACCGGATTCACCTCAGTTATTCATGAAGATTAAAAAGATATTTCGCACAATACAACGCATGCTCTCAACGATACCCACCGAATCGTATACGGTACATTCAGATGATCTTTAAAAAGGGCATTGTTCTGATACTGCTGGCAGTCGTACAGTGTTCAGCACCTGACGAACCGGAAAAGAAGAAAACATACTTCCCTATAGACGATTTCAGCCTGCGAACATCATCGATCGGTCAGAAATGGCAGGGGGTAACCGACTCCGTACTCGGCAACGTCTCAACGGTGCGCTTATCATACAATGAGGAGAACGGCGACGGCTATCTCCGGATTCGCGGCCATGTTTCCATGAAACACCGCAGGGGTTTCGTTCAATGCAGGCTGTATCTTTCACCGCAGCGGGACACAGTCGATTTTTCCGAGTTTACCGGCATACGATTGACCGCACGAAAAAACAAGAAATCATCTAAAAGCGGCTATTATGTTCATCTTCGCACCAGGAGAACGGTGTTTCCATGGAGCTACTATTATGCCCCTTTTACCTTGACCGAAGACTGGCAGGTTATCGACATTCCGTTTGACGGATTTTCTCCCGCCGGCATGATACTGAAGACCACGCTGAACACTGAAGCTCTCAGAAGCATAGCACTTGCCGCCGTTGCGGGAAAGTCGGACTCATACATGGATTTTTCAGTGACAGAAATCGGATTCTACTGAAGGACTGAGGAAAACTATGCGGCATAAAAAAAAGAGGAGGCATCATCACGGTACCTCCTCTTGTGTTTAACTTTTCTGTTGTAGGCCGTTTTCGGCGTCTGGGCTTTCGGCGGTTTCGGCAGTGGCCGCCTCTCCGAGCGGAGCATCTTCACAAGCTCCTGTGCTTGTAGTTTTTTCTTCATTGTACCGTCCTTGTATTGTTCATATCTGTGTCCCGACACATTCCGCCGCCTGGTCATTCGTCCCGATTCGGTAAACCAAGCGGCACTCATTGCCCGGCTCTTTGCGTATACGGTCTCCCGATTACAAACGAACTTCTTTTAGCTATGTTTCAGCAATCCCGGTCATGTTACCGGCGTATGGTCACATATTCCGGGCTATCCCGGCGGTGTACCAGAACCTTCACTACACGGTGAGCGATATACCGGTCAAGAAGATTATGGTAGTCCGTCACTCCCCGAACGGGTTCTTCCTCCATCGCCTTAATCACATCACCTGTCAGAAAACCCGCATGGTGCGCGGGTGAACCGTCCCGGATTTCCCGTACGATGACCCCGTTCCGGTCGGTAACACCGTATCTGTACGAAGTCTCCTCGTCGATAGCGGTAACGGCGATGCCGAAATCCCTGTCCGGAACTTCCACCGCACGCGAGAGTGTTTTTTCCGGCATCGTGCCGACGCGGACCGCAATGTTTCGCCTGTTTTCGTCTCTTATGATGCCGAAATCGACAGTCGCGCCCGGTTTCATGTCTGCGACCTCTTTCCGGAGCGAATTGACATCCTTGACGCTCCGTTTATTGATACTGACGATAACATCGTTCGTTTTGAGCCCCGCCTTCATGGCGGGAGAACCGGATTCCACATCAGTAATCAGCACTCCGTCGGTTACCGACAGCTTCATCCGCTTAGCAAGGTCCTCGTTCAGGTTCTGGATCAGTACCCCGATCCATCCGCGGACGACCTTCCCCTTCTTTATCAGTTCTGTTGAGACCTTTGTTACCTGGTTAGACGGAATCGCAAATCCGAGGCCGTCGTTTCCCCCGCTCCGGGAGTAGATCGCCGTATTGATGCCGATCAGCTGTCCGTCAATGTTTACCAACGCGCCGCCGGAGTTACCCGGATTGATTGCCGCATCGGTCTGAATGAGGCTCTCGTAGTCGAGGAGGCCGAGATTTTCACGATTTACTGCGCTGACGATGCCCATGGTTATCGTGTTGGAAAACCCAAACGAGTTTCCTACCGCAATTGCGATCTGTCCGGGACGGATCCTGTCTGAGTCCGCAAACGTGATTACAGGAAGACTTGACGGAACCGTATCGCTTATCTGTATTACGGCCAGGTCGGTTGCCGGATCTTCGCCGATAACTTTGGACTTGAACTCCCTGTTATCGGACAGCGTCACCGTGATGTTTGACGCGTCCTTGATTACATGATAATTGGTAACGATATATCCGCGCTTGTCGATGATGACGCCGGATCCCAGCGCGCGTGCTGTTCTGGGATTGTCAAACGGCAGGCCGAACCCCCTGTTTCCGCCGACCGGCTTCTCCGATGATATGCTCACAACCGTTGGAAGGACGCGGCCTGCGACCTGCTGCATGTCGCTGTTCAGCCTCTGGAGCGAATCCGCCCGCATTAAAAATGCGGGTAAAAGGAGTATGAGGGAAATAACGGCAGCAGACGATATTTTTACATATTCTTTATTCATTTTGCAGTACCTGTTCATAAATTATTGTTGCGTCCATCAAAAAAGGGTATCATACGTAAAGTACCGTAACGTTTTTTTCCAAAAAGCGATAATAGCGTTGGGATGGCCCTATGTAACATTATAGTATATAATGTATCCCTTTTTATAACAATATCAAGGAGTAACGATGTCCAAGTACATATGCAGTGCAGCGCTTCTGCTCTTTCTCACACTCTCGACACTGTCAGGATCCACCGGAATCATATACCGCGACCTGCATGGTGTTGAATCAGCAATTCAGGCCGAATTTGTATTGAACGGATCGGCAGACGACATTTGGCGACTGTTAACCGATTACCAGAATTCCAACGTCATTATGCCAAATATCGAAAAAACAACCGTCCTCAAAAAGGAAAAAAACGAGACACTGGTGAAAACAACGGTAAAACAGGGAGTTTTCACCATGACATATACATCGACGCTTCATGAAAACAAGCAGCAGTATCACATTACATGGAACCAGGTCGAGGGACCTTTTTCAAAGAACTCCGGAAGCTGGAAACTTAATCCGATTACCGACACGCAGACGGCCGTTATCTACACCATAGAACTGAACCATCCGCTCATGCCGTCTTCCGTACGGAACAGTCTGATAAAGAAAAGCATACCGGATATGTATCTGGCGCTGAAAGAACAGCTGCAATAAGACGATGAATACATATGAAATTCATAAAAGAATTCTGATATCCAACATGGCCGCCCAACATATCGCAGCGGAGGGAAATGATGTCGTAACGTGTATTGAAGACGACATACTCGACTGCATCTCGGCATCTGTACCTGGAACCGACGCCGAGACTCCGCTTTGCACCATTCTCTTTATCCATGAGGATGAATATACGCGGATCAAGGATACGATCTCGATCTTTGACCAGCGGAACTTCATATACGGCTTCTGCCTCTATATCGAAAACACGGTGTCGGACAATCCCCTGATACCGGAAGAGGACATCCACTACATTTGGACAGACCCTCTCAAGGAAATCGAGTTTCGGTTTGCCGTCGTCAATACGGTCGCTGCGCTGCAACAGCAGTATCTTCTGAAAGCAAACACCAACGAATACCTCGCTCGTCTCCTGGAAATGAAGCAGGATCAGTACAACCTCATCAATATCGGGAAGAGTCTGGCAATCGAGAAGGACTCCGATAAACTACTGCGGCTCATACTGAAGAAGAGCAAGATGATAACCGGCGCCGACGCCGGTAGCATTTACATCATCGAGCAGCCTGACCCGGAGTCGGACAGGAAGCAGATACGGTTCAAGTATTCCCATACCTTCTCCAAGGAAATCCCCCTCGAAGAGTTCGTGATACCATTCGACACCACCTCGATCGCGGGATATGTCGCGGTTACGGGAAGAATACTGAACATTCCTGATGTCTATAACCTGACGAAAAACGATCCCGTCGAGTTCAACAAGAGTTTTGACAAGAAGAACAATTACGTTTCCCGGTCGATGCTCGTCATCCCCATGAAGAGCCATACGGGAGCCCTGATCGGCGTCATTCAACTCATCAACAGCAAGAAGCCCCCGTCTGCCAGAAGCTCAACCGGGAACGAGGCGTTCGAGATTATTCTGAATACCGAGGAGGACTTTACCACCCGTGTCTTTCCGTTTGACAAGCGGTATGAGGACCTTATGGAGTCAATCGCAGGCCAGGCGGCAATCGCTCTGGAGAACAGCCGCCTCTTCAATCAGATCCAGAATCAGTTTGAGGAGTTTGTTAAGGCATCAGTCACCGCGATAGAATCACGGGATCCTGCAACATCGGGCCATTCGTTCAGGGTTGCGGAGATATGCAAACAGATGGCGCATGCTATCAACAACTGCCACCGAACCCCCTGGGCAGAAACCACGTTTAGCGCGACACAGATCAAGGAACTGGAATACGCCGCACTCCTGCACGACTTTGGCAAGGTATACATCGATCTGCAGATTTTTCAGAAGGCAAAGAAGCTCTATCCAAAAGACTTCGACAATCTTATTCTCAAACTGAACCTTCTCTACCGGTCGGTAGAACTTCAGCACCGCATCAAACAGAACGAACTGCTCATCGACCCGGAAAGCTCCAGGAAACGGGCCGAGGTAGAACTCATCGACAAACAGATGCGGCAGATACTGGACCGCATTCATACGATAAAGGAATCGATCATAGAACTGAATGAACCGACCCCGACTGACGCGGACCCCAGGGAAATTGTCTCGTCTATCACATCCGAGATATCATCACTTGACTGCTGTACCATAACCGGCGACACAATAGACATACTCACCGACGAGGAGATCGAGAACCTCTGCATCAAGCGCGGGAGCCTCAACCCCAGGGAGCGCAAAGAGATCGAGAATCATGTTGTGCATACCTATAACTTCGTGAAGCGTATACCCTGGCCGACGGAGTTTCAAAATATTCCGCGGATCGCGCTCATGCACCATGAAAAGTCTGACGGTACCGGATACCCTTCCGGACTGAAGGGCGAAGAAATACCGCTTCAGGCACGGATCATGGCAATTGCCGACATGTATGACGCACTCTCCGCAAGCGACCGCCCCTACAAGCGCGCCCTCTCCCATGAGCGTACACTGGAGATACTGCAGGCCGAAGCGGATGCCGGAAAGATAGACAGGGAACTTTTCGAGATATTTCTGGATTCCAAGATTACCATGGAAGCGCTTGCGGTATCCTGATGTAAAATACTTGCAAAAAACAAGGCGCATATTAACAATGCACCAACTTGATAATGCAACGGGATGTAGCGCAGTCTGGTAGCGCACTTCGTTCGGGACGAAGGGGCCGGGAGTTCAAATCTCCCCATCCCGAAGAGCTTCCTTATGAAACACACGATAACGCTGCCGGCAGTAAGTTTTTCGGTGCTTCTTCTTTTCACTTTTACTCCCCTTTCCGCAGGCATCTCTGAAACAGTAACCCAAATAAGCGACACGGTCGAGCGGATATCCCTGGTTCTCGACAGGACCTCCTTCGTCGTCGGACGTGTACGGTCGGTCACCGGCATCAAGACACTGCTCTTTCTGCTTTGTATCCTTATTATCTGCGCGGGTATCGGTCCCACGGGTCTTCTGTACGGACGGCTGCTCTTCTTTACGGCAATGCTCATCGCAGACGCATTATGGTTCTTTCTACTGGGCGCAGCGTACAGCAGCCGCCAGGTGCTGATCTCCGACATGGTCCGAGCGAACATGTGGGTGCTTTTACCGTTTATTCTACTGCTTCTTGTCTCACAGGGGGTACCGTACGCATACAGACACATCAAACGGTATCTTGCCGCCGGCAGACTCTCGCGCGCCGAAGCACAGCACGCACTCTCACAGATCACCGGCGCGCATGCAGAACTTGTCGACAGCCTCACCGAAGACATCGGCCGCCGTACGGAGTCACGGATTTCCCTGTCGCCCGGTACGGTTCACAAGGCCCGCACCCTGATAAAGCGATTGGAAATACTCGACAGAAAGTGAACATGAAAACCGCTATCCACTATATCGACACGCATTGCCATCTGCAGGCTGAGGTATTCTCGCAGACGCTGCCTGGCATACTTGCGGACACACAAAACGCGGGCATCCACTGCATATGCAACGCAACGGAACCGTCTAACTGGCAGCGGGTGCTGCAGATCGCATACGGATCCCGGTACGTATCCGCCACGCTTGGGATCCACCCGTGCTACATACCAGAATCCATCGAGAAGCACACTGCGTCACTGCAAGAATACCCAAATGTTCTGTGCGCA
>CAZAHA010000113.1:0-8742 GCA_964484915.1 uncultured Leptospirales bacterium | reverse complement strand
CGCTGCCGACATGTATGTTCGTGATACCAGTCACCGTATGCCCCTGGCCGATGCGGTCATGTTCCGGACGTGCGAAGAGCGGATACCCGCCGCCGAGCAGTGCCGGAGCAAAGAAGTACAGAATCTCGTCTATCATACCCGCATTGAAAAAAGACGACGCAAGTCCGGCACCGCCTTCAAGCATACAGTACATCATTCCCATTTTGCGCAGCATGGCAACGACAGTATAAACCGAATCGACGGCCGAATCAACCGTTAAATCGATAATCCTGTTTGGATCGACGTATGCGGGAAGCGAGCGGCATGAGTCCTTTTGTCTGCAGAAGATTAGATAGTTTTCATCAAAGAAAACATTCGCGTTCTTGAAGTCGTTTGGACCGCCAATAATCACTCGCAGCGGATTCTCCTTTCTGACACCGAAGTCGGCACTGGCGAGTGTCTCCATAAACCAGGACCGTTCCCCCGAAAAGCGTACAGGAGCGGCAAGATCCGTCTGCCGCACATTCAGGGACGGATTATCGTTTAAGTAGGTTCCCTTTCCGATAATTACCGCATCAACGAGCGAACGGAGTCGGTGAACGAGCGCGCGCGCGTCACTGGATGTGATCCACTTCGAATCCTTCGTGCGTGTGGCCGTACAGCCGTCTAACGTCATTGCGGATTTGTGCAGTATATGCGGCCGTTTCTTCTGAATAAGCGTATAAAACGGTCGTATGAGTTCACGGCAGGCGTCACCATACTCTTCCAGTATCGTTACTCTGACACCCGCGTCCTGAAGGGCCTTGATTCCCTTGCCGGAAACGAGCGGATTGGGGTCGATCGTTCCAATATACACGTCGGTAATGCCCGACTCGATTATCGCATTAGTGCAGGGAGGTGTTTTACCGTAATGACAGCAGGGTTCGAGGGTCACGTACATACGGGCGGACGGGGGAACCATGTCGGCTTTCGAAAGCGCGTGTATCTCCGCGTGATCACAGCCGAACGGCTGCGTTCCGCCGCAGGAAAGAATCTGTTCGTTATCCGCGATTACAGCGCCAACCGGAGGGTTGGGTGAGGTGATGCCGATTTTGGAAAAAGCGCATTGGAGCGCCTTTTCCATGAAATACGCATGCGGCACGTCAGTCTCCGGACTTAATTTTTGTGAAATATGTTGTTACAGAATAGGACCACCGGAGAAGCTACATAAACAGAAGAATATGTACCAACACAGACGCCGAACATGAGCACAAGGGCGAAGTCGTTAATCGTATCCCCGCCAAGAATATAGAGCGCAAGAACGGCAAAGAGTGTCGTTAACGAGGTGAGGAGCGTCCGGCTTATTGACTGGCTTATTCCAATATTGATAACATCCGAAAAGATCGGAGTTGTTTCGTTTTCTACATTCTCCCGGATGCGGTCAAAGATAACAATCGTATCGTTTACCGAATAACCGAAAATCGTCAGGAGCGCCGCGATGACCGAAGTGTTTATCTCTATCCGCAGCATGCCGCAGAAGAGTACCGCAAGAATCAGGTCATGAAAGAGCGCGGCCATGGCGCCGAGCGAATACTTAAGTTCAAACCGGAAGGCAAGATATATCATCATCAGAATAACAGCGATAACCGAAAGACGGATCGCCGATCGTTTGAGATAATCACCTATGGTCGGGCCTACCGAATCAAGCGCAAGCTGCTCAACACCGGGGAACTCGGAACTGATGATACCCCAGAGCCTGTCATAACTCTTCTCGGTGTTCTTATCGTCCGTAAGGAGCTTGGTGGAAATTACATATGAATTCCTGGTTTCGGCGCCGATGCGCTGAACACTCGCCTCTATACCGTTATCGCTGAGCGTCTTCCTGATTCCCGCTGCATCAACTCCCTCGGAAAACGCGACGCGCAGCTTGATACCGCCGACAAAGTCGATACCCCAGTTGAGGCCGCCCTGCATGACGGTCAGAGAGGTAAAGACCACCAGCATTGAGAGTGATACGATGTACGCAATGTATCGAAAACGAAAGAAAGAAATATTGCGTTTCAAGTCAGGTCTCCTTGCTAAATACTGATTTTTTTCAGGTTTCGGTTGTTTGTAATGAGTTCAAAAATAAACCGTGAGACATAGAGAGCCGAGAACATACTGCACAGTATACCGATTACAAGTGTTACCGCAAAACCCTTTATTGGACCGGTTCCTACCTGAGACAGAATGAATGCCGCTATCAACGTTGTAAGGTTGGCGTCGAAAATGGTCCAGAACGCCCTGCTGTATCCGTTTGATACGGCGATCCTCGGCGATTTACCCTTCTTCAGCTCTTCCTTGATACGTTCATAGATGATAACATTGGCATCAACCGACATACCAACCGTCAGGATGAGTCCCGCGATACCAGGAAGCGTCAGCGTCGCTTGCAGCCAGGAGAAGATTGCAAGGATGAAAATCATGTTCAGCATCAGACAGAGGTCAGCGATTATTCCTGATAATTTGTAATAGATAAGCATAAATATCATGATGCCAGCAAGACCGATGATGATCGCACGGAAACCCGCGTTGATCGACTCCTGTCCAAGCGACGGTCCAACCGTGCGCTCTTCGACAAACATGAGAGAGACCGGAAGTGCACCCTCTTCAATGACGTTCGCGAGTACCTCAACCTCTTCATATGTAAAGTCTCCGGTAATCTGCGCACTGCCTCCGGTGATCTTCGTGTTTATTACAGGCGCGCTTCGTACCTGCTCATCGATCACGATTGCCAGACGTTTACCTATGTTGTCCTGCGTGAGTCTGGCAAATTTCTCCGCGCCCTTCGACGTCAGCGTGAAGTGTACCGCAGGCTTCTGAAATTCATCGACGCCGATACTGGCATGTTCGATATCATCACCGGACATGCTGATCTTTTTCTGGAGGACGATCGGACTCGCGGGATAGAGCTCTCCCGATTCCGGACGGCGCTGATAATTATGGTAAATTTCAAGATTCTCAGGAAGCGAAACCTCTTCGCTTATGCGTGAAGTCATCTCTCTGCGTTCCTGCAGGTCCATCGGGATCTCAATCCCGTTTGCCTCGTAGTGGTTGGAAACCTTGCTGGTCCACTCATCGTCAACGATGTGGTATTCAACCTGACCGGTCTTACCGATCGCGTCCTTTACGGCCTGCGGGTCGCTGACACCGGGAAGCTGCAGTTCGATAGCCTCGTTACCCTTGGGCTGGACAACCGGCTCGGAAACACCGAAAAGATTGACACGGCTGTTTATCTTTTCAATAGCCTGGGAGGTGATCCGCTCCTTATCGTCATCGGATAGAGTACGGCCCGTTTTCTCTTCCATCCGCTCATAATCGGCCTGAATAACGAGGTTCATCCCTCCCTGCAGGTCGAGACCCAACTTGAGCTGGTTTGCCAAAAGATATTTTTCCGCCCAGTGTTGCCTGAACTCGGCGGATTCAATATAGTCCTTCATGCTGATCTCGTTCATGACCGCATGATTCAACCCGAATCCTTTAATAAGCAGGCTGCCGTCCTTCTCTTCGATCCTGTACCCTTCTTCCTCAAAACGCCCTGCCATTTCTGTCTTGGCGCGCGACATCTCCCCCTCCTCTACCGTAAGCGAGAGTGTCTTTTCACCAAACGTCGGCAGTACAAGAAGGACCGAGAAAACGGTAACAACAGCTATAATAAATAACCTAGACTTAAAACCCTTAACCATGTGAGCCTCTTCCCTTTCATACTGGATAATACTGAGATTGCTGACTTATCTATCGTCTCTTTGACGGAATCTTCCGGAATACACGGCGTCGCTTCCTTCCTGTTCGAGCCCTGTATAGAACAAACAGAAGTATCAACAGCGCCGCGAGCGATCCCCACGCAATCAGGTTCCGCAGTGAATAGTCAATAGCGCTGACGGCACCTTCAATACCGCTCTGAACATCATCTTCTTCGGTGGATTTCGGCTCGGCTGCGGCCTCTCCGGACGAATCATCCGCTTCGGCACGCTCATTCTGGAGCTCGGGCTCGTCAATGTCCGCAAGGATCTGGCTTTTTGTTTCGGGAACGGTATAGTCCGGAATCCGTCTGTCGGTAAAATCAGGTCCGTGCGCATCCAGAAGGCGGAGAACAGGCTCCCTCCGTACCGGTGCGGGACGGCGAACAGCCCGATCCTCACCGCGGGGAGTCCCTGTATCCTCTTCCTCAGGCTCTGCGGGATCTGCCGGCTCCTCGACAGCCTCATCCTCGGCTTCGGCAAAGTCCTCCCCGACAGATCCATCGTCGGGAACCGCTTCGCCTTCAAGAGCGGGCTGATCCGTTTCAGCCTCTTCCGTCTCCTGCGCCGCGACAACCGTGAAGTACGATGCAGCAAGCAGCGCGATACAGAACAGTATGTTAAGCTTCCGTAATAACATAATCGGTTACTTTACTTTGGCAGTAGCCTTGTCTTCTTCCTTCTTTGGAACGATTTTATTTTGTATCGAGCTTCGGGACATCTCCAGCTTGGTATCGGCGGACTTGATGACGACTATGTCCTCGCCCTCCTTTACATTCATGATGACGCCGTGAATTCCGCCGACTGTCACCACCTTATCATTTTTTTGAAGCTGATTTATCATCTGCTTACGTTCCTTTTCCTTTTTCTGCTGGGGACGGATAAGCAGAAAGTAGAAAATAACCATTATAAGAACAAAGGGTATAAGATTCATCCATGTTGATGCAGGGGATCCTCCCTGTGCCTGAGCAAGCGCGATAAAATTCAATGTACTACCTCCGTATTACGGTTATTCTGTTTCAGTGATATACATAAATGAATGTGCGTACGATAAAAGACGGTGCTAACGATTCATGTTACGGACTGATCACAGCCTCCGGTCGTCGCAAGAAGCACTGGTTATGCCGGGTTGCGCTTATGATCCGTAAAGAATACGAATCAAAGTATTCCGGGGTAAAATTATGTCAAGGAAACTTCTCGGGGTCGTTTATATTTCATACGGAAGATGCCGTTGTCTGCTGCCGCACCGGTCTTGCAGGTTCCATACGGATACGGAAAGAACAGGCGCCGGGGCCGTGTTCAGGAAGAAACCGGGACAAGCGCAATCTAACGGGACGACGGTGTATTCCTGTACAGTCTCGTCTTCAGCTCATTGAGAACAAGCTGCGTAATATCGCTTTCGGTGCTGCCGTACAGGAGAGCGTCCGACTTGTTGAGTACGATATCGACATCCTGCTCCCTGGCGATGTAGCGTACGGCGCTTTCGACCTCAAGGAGAACAGACTTTTTAATCTGCTTTTCGGTATCCAAGAGAGCGCCAGACCGATATTTTCGGATGAGAACGTCCTTGTACTCCGCATATTCGTCATTATGTTCAAGGACAAACCGGTACAAAACCTCAAGATCGGCATACGCTACGGTGGTACGGGAGGAATCAGCTGTCTCAGCCGTAGCACATCCTGCAAGAAGCAGTACCGTCATGATCCAGCGCATCATCGCCTAAAACCGCGTATCGCCGATCTGAACCTGGAAGTTGTAATCGCTAATCGTATCAAGGCCGCCATCGGTAAATCCCTTCCAGACAGCTTTTTTGCCAAACCAGAACCGGAGCGGCAGCATCGGAATCTGTACCCGGAAGCCGAAGCCGTACGAGTACTTGAAATATTTCAACGGGTCCGATTCATGAATGTCCTTAATCTCATGCAAACGGCCTGCCTGCTTGTCGTCCCGTATGGTGTCAAAATCTTCTTCATACTGGTCCCAGTAACTGTCCGTGTAAAGCGCCCCTGCGTCAAAGAAAAAGGCCATCCATAAATACTGCGGATGAATCGGTATCCTGACTTCGGCACCGTAGAGTATCTGGTGATAGAGGCGGTTTCTCCACGATTCCGGGAGGTCATAATCGTAGTAATTCCATCCGCGCACAGTTTCGGGACCGCCGATGTAAAGCTGATCCTCCATCTCAAGCCACGGATTATCGCCGTGCGACTGGTTCCGTCGGACGATATCGTCTCCCATCGGGGGTGTCAGGAATGTCCCGCTTCCGCGGAGCTGGAAGACAACGGGGTAATCCTTCAGATACGGTATATGGAACGGCGTCTTAAACCATTCTATCTTTGGATTAATCTTGGTATAGTGGTCATCTCCCCACAGGAGCATACCACCAATAAACGAAACGCCGAGATAGGTATTTACACCCTTCGTGGGTACAAGTTCTGAATCTGTCGTATCATATGATCCATACATGGTCACCATCCTCTTCTCCTGCGTTCCAATATCCTCGAGACGCATGATCTCCTCGGTCGCATTACCAGTAGGATTCTTGTATGTCTTGAATGAATGGTTCCAGATGGAGCCTATGGTGTAGTAGGTCCAGAACCGGTATCCAAGCCCAAGCGAATAACCAATGGACTCCTTCTGGTACGTTGCCGGTTCTTCCGAATCGGGGAAGATGGAAGTCGTCTGTATCGTATCAAGCATATAGAATATACTTGTAGTGAACGACACGGGATAATCCAGAAACCACGGATCGGTAAAGCTTACGGTAAACGCCGTCTTCAAGGGGCCGTATTCAAACTTGGTATTGATCTTGTAACCGTATCCCAGAAGGTTCGTCTCTCCCACGGAGGCGAAAATCGAGAATCCGCTCATGGAACTGTATCCGCCCCCGAGCGAGAGCGTACCGGTGTTTTGTTCAACAACGCTGATGATAAGGTTTACCTTGTCGTTGCTGCTGCCGGGACGAATATCGATGTTGACCTCCGAAAAGTATCCCAGTTTAAAGAGGACCTCGCGCGTACGGTTAACCTTCTCAGCGTCATACAGCTCCCCTTCCTTAAACAGAAGCTCCCGTCTTATTACCTTGTCCTTTGTCTTGTCGTTGCCCTTGATGATGATGTTCTCTATATATGCCTTGTTTCCTTCGGCGATCTGGAGATGATAGTGTACATATTTCCGCGTCACCTTCCTGCCGTCCCGCACAACGGTCCGTTCGGTAACATTCCGTTCCGGTATGACGCGCGTAAAGAGATAACCCTTCTTGCCATATTCGAAAGCAATCATGTACCTGTCTTTCTGGAAGAGGGTATCGTTACAGACAGTGTCGTCGTCCAGATAGATACCGAAAAAGCCGGCTGCATTCTTTACAAACTTCGTCAACGGAGTCACTTCCTGGTGGCGCAGCTCGAAATTCTCGAAGAACAGCTCGCTCGGAAGGACCTTGTTGCCCTCGATGGTATACTTGTCGAAGTAGTAGCGCTCGCCCTCATGGATTTTGATCGTGATATAGATGCCCCGTTTTTGGCGCTTCTCCGGGTCCACCCATTCATAGGAGACCGTATCCTCAATTATATCGGCATCGAGATATCCCTCCTGCCGGTAATAGGCGAGGATCTTCTGCTTGTCCATCTCGTATGTGGCACGGTTATACATTCCTTCTGAGAAGATCGAATCCTCCTTGGATTCGATTACCTGCCGAAGCCGTGTATCGTTGATCTTGCTGGCACCCAAAAGCGATATCTTCTCTATCTTGATCTCTTCACCCTCATCGATCTTGAAGACAAGCGCTACGAGGTTTTCGTTTTCCTTGTCAACTTCCTCTATGTCATATGTAACGATGACGTTGAAGAAACCTTCCTCGACATACTTTTCCCTGATCAGCTTGAGACTGTGCTCTATTTTGTCCTTCCGCACTGCGTCGCCGGACTGCAGCTGTATGGTGTCGGCCAGATCCGTCTCGGCAAGCTCCTCAATGCCCCGAAAATCTATCTGGTCAATTATCGGACGCTCCTCGCATAAAAAGCGGACACGGACACCGTCCTGGAATTCTGCGACCTCGACCTTGATATTAAGAAACTCGCCCTCCTCAAACAGGGCGTGCATATCCTCAGCGATGACTTGCGGATCCAGCGGATAACCTTCCTCGGTCAGACACATCGCGCGGAGATCCTTTTCATCCATATTCCGAATGGGAATACGCTCATAACTGCCGTCTTCCTGCCTCTTGAGGCCGATATACTCGACTTTTCTGACGATTTTTCCCTTGAACTGTGACGGTAGCGTATAGGAGGTCTGTTTTGATGCGAAGATTATTGATATAAATACTGCTGTAAAGCAGAGTGTTCGCACGATATGTCTGGTTTGTATTATCACTCGGATTTCCTGTTTATTGTTTCAGCCTGTTAAGTACGAAATCATTGTATGTGCCGCAATCGACACACAGGTGTCTCTCTAACCACGAAGCCCTTTACTGTCAAGAATTTATGTCATTCTTCAACCGGTGAGTATAGAGCAAGAAAATTACTTGCCAACAACACAATTTCTAAAACACAATCTGACACGGCTGCATGAGTATCATATTCTATTGATTGATTACAGAGAGGAACACAAGTGGAGCAACCAGATACGTCGCTGATTCTCGTTATTAACTGCGGTTCAAGTTCGCTAAAATATGAAGTATACACAATGCCGGAGAAGAAGAGTCTCGGTAAGGGAAAGGTTGAACGAATCGGCCTTGAGAAGGGACGCATAGAACAAAAAAAAGACGGTATCCTGTACGAACGCGAAGTACCAGTACCCGACCACAAGGTCGCGTTTGAAGCAGTCGTTGAGGCGCTGACGGACAGGGAAAAAGGGATTATCGGCAGCACGGATGATATTGATGCGATCGGCCACCGGGTCGTACACGGCGGCGAATCATATTCGGAATCCGTTCTTATCGACAACAGCGTAAAGCGAGCAATACAGGCTTACTTCGAACTCGCGCCGCTGCACAATCCGGCAAACC
>CAZAHA010000112.1:0-8752 GCA_964484915.1 uncultured Leptospirales bacterium | reverse complement strand
ATGGTACTAAACCAACGCGTCGCAAAGCGTATAACGGCCGGCCGGAGGATACATGAAGATAGAGCTCTGGGGTGTTAGAGGCTCACTGCCGACTCCCCTGACGAATAACGAGTACACCGCACGGTTATCGGAGATCCTTCTGCTCGCAGTAAAAAAGGGCGTCACAACAGATACTGTCGAGAGCTTCATCGCGAACCTGCCGCTGCGACTTGGAACGGTTTTCGGCGGAAATACGACCTGCATCACGGTAACGTCAAGCAGCGGTCGCATGTACATAATCGACGCGGGAACCGGCATCCGTCCCCTCGGAGACCACCTCATGGAGAGCGGTGCAGGAGCAAGCGGCGCCCGTATCGATATGTTCTTCACCCATACACACTGGGACCATGTACAGGGGCTCCCCTTTTTTAAGCCGTTTTACATCCAGGGAAATGTCTTTCACTTCTACTCGCCCATGCAGGATCTGCACCAGAGACTGTCGTACCAGCAGACGTTCCGCTTCTTTCCCCGTGAATTTGACAACACCGATTCTGAAAAGCACTTTCATACCATGAAAATCTTCGAACCGGTCGAACCGGAACCGGGCCTGTTGATAGACCATATGCCCCTCAAGCATCCCGGAGGCAGCTGCGCATACCGTTTCAGGGAGAACGGTAGAACATTCATCTTCTCTACCGACGTTGAGATCCGCGGAAACACAATAGAAAACTACACCCCCGAGTACGACGACTTTTTCAGGGGAGCGGATCTTCTCATCGTCGACTCACAGTACACGCTTGACGAGGCGTTTCTCAAGTTTGACTGGGGCCATACCGCTTATACGATGGCTGTCAACTGCGGCATCCGGTGGAACGTAAAAAAACTGGTACTGACGCATCATGAACCGTCTAATGCGGACGATAAACTCGAACACATGTTTCATGATGCTCAGGAACACCTGAACGGTTATTCAACAAACACCAAAATCCGCCTTCCCGAACTTTTCATGGCTACCGAGGGAACCATCTTTGATATGTAACGGGCTCCCCTTCACTGCACCAATACTGCTTGCCCCCCTCGCTGGCTATACGGACTACCCATTCCGCCGTCTGTGCAACGAGCACGGTGCCGGCATGGTATACACCGAACTCATCAGCGCGGAGGGCCTTTTCCGCGGCGGGAAAAAGACCAGGGCGCTCATGCGCATCTTCGACGATGAACGTCCGGTTGGCATACAGCTTTTTGGCAAGAACCCTGATACGATGGCTGACGCCGCCCGGAAGGCCGAGGAGCTGTCACCCGACATAATCGACATCAACATGGGGTGCTGCGCCCAAAAGGTCTGTTCAAACGGCGCTGGTGCGGCACTTGCCCGAAACGTGGACCTCCTTTACACCATCGCAAAACGGATAACGGAAGCTGTTCGTGTACCTGTTACCGCGAAGATCAGACTGGGGTGGGACGACTCATCCAGAAACCATATGGAAATGCTTCGTGCACTTGAGGACGCCGGCGTTTGCGCAGTCACCGTTCACGGAAGGACCCGCGCACAACAGTACTCGGGCCGTGCAGACTGGGACGCCATCGAGGAGATCGCCTCCGCGGCGCGGATACCGGTCATCGGGAACGGCGACATCCGTTCGCATGCTGACGCACTCTTGTGGCTTCAAGAGACCTCCTGCAGCGCCGTCATGATCGGACGCAGCGCACTCGGCAATCCCTGGATATTTGACGGAAGTGTTCCCTCTTTGGAGGACCGTATAGAGACTGTCAGGAAACATATCCGCGACATGGTATCGTATTACGGTGAATACGGGATCATCCTTGCGCGTAAGCATGCCGTACGGTACTTTCACCATCAGCATTCAGCCTCCGCTGTCAGGAAGGAACTGGTCAGGGCACAGACCGAAAATGAGATGAACAGGATCCTTGACCATGCCCTGGAAACGGTCACGCCGTGACCTTCAGAATACAAATTGTACTTGTCATATTCCTGTGCTGCTGATTAGCATACCCTAACATGATAACGGTTATCGTTATAAATCAACATACCGTTTTGTACGTATCCGGTAACTTCCCGTTCAGGTAAGGACTCCATGAATACAGCCCTTGTAATCGTCGATATGCAGAAGTACTACCTCTATCCCGGATGCGATTTTTATGCATACCATGAGGCGCTCCATCCCGGATCGATGGATTATATCGCCGGACGGTGCGCCGATACCGTCATCCCCAATACCAGACTGCTGATTGACTTTTTCAGGTCCCGGTTGATGCCGGTGATATACCTCCGCCTCTGTGGAGACCGGGAAGACAGAAGCGACCTGCACCGCTTCTTCAGGACGGCTCATTCGATGGCCGCACGGGCAGGATATTATAACCTCTATCCGACGGTTTCCAATCCCCATTCCGCAATTATCGATGAGATAGCTCCGAACGACGATGAGATCGTTCTGGTAAAACGCTCATTTTCACCATTTACCGGTACCGGTATCGGAGATATTTTACAGGAGTTGTCGGTCCATACGCTTGTCTTTGCCGGGCTGGCGACCAGCCAGTGCGTCGAGACGACTGCGAGGGACGCCTCGGACAGGGGGTATTCCATTATTCATATCGATGACGCGCAGGCTGATTATACAGAGGATACTCATTATGCGTCGCTTTTCAGCTCACAGTCGGTGTGCGGCGGATGGGTCTTCAACACCGCCACGTTTATGGACAGCTACCCAACGATCATGCACAGTATAGAAACAGCCGAGGAGATTCTGCCGGTGCCGTAAGGGGCGCATACGCGCCCCCTGTTCGATACCATTGTCAGTACGTCAATTACGGCAGATCGGGTGCTGGCGCGGACAGATCCAGAGATTCGGCTTCCGTCTGTCCTGCCGGAAGGTCGGACACCGTAAACGGTGCAAGAAAACCAGACGCATGATCTTCTGTATCTCCAGCCGCATCTGCAGTTTCAAATCCCTCATCATCGAGGGCCTTCAGCTCGTCAATCGTTGCATCGGCGTCTATCGTATAGAATCTGGCAGTTCCTGTCAGCTCAACGGAATCGTTTGCCAGGTTCAGCAGGAAGTATCCATCACCCTGCGAGACGCCGCTGCCGAGTACATTGTGATCATATCCGATTCCGTCTCGCACTACCTTTAACGTAAACGTATGGTTCTCCGTGTTTCCCTCAAAATACGCCCGGACAAGCTCCCATCCCGTGTTTGAGCCTTCGTCGATTTTATTTGCCATGAATAATTCTATCATAACGTCACCGGTGCTTTCGTCGTACCGTCCTTCAACAAATGACTTGCTGTTTTCGTCTCCGGTATTGTTGACGAGTATATTCAGCATGGACATGTACGAGCCGTCCTGATGGACATATGTTTCCGACGAATAGCCGCCGTCTGTATACTGATGATACATGGAGTATTCCGTACTGCCGAGCACATGTGAATGTTGATAGTCTAATTCGAAATCGTCGTCTGTTATGGTACTGCCGTTTGCCATGGCCTCAGTAAACCGTTCATCGGCCGTTTTCAGCGAATCATAGATATTGAAATAGCCTACATTCACGTCCTCATCATCCTCGAGGATACCGTACAGTTCATAGATCGGACTTCCCAGGCTCCAGTTCGCACGGGAAGCATCCGTATAGGCGGGCAGTACGTCCTTCGCAGCATCATAGAAAACCGTATAGGTTTTTCCGCCTGAACCGGAATCGTCCGAATCATCGTCGCATGCGATCAATGCAAGCGCAAACACTCCTGCCAGCACAAACACAAGAACTCCGCGGAACAGTCTTTCCATACATATCCTCCTCTTGCCTGATATGTGATTGATATGGGACTGAATATACTGCATATCTTCCGGAATTCAACACCGAAAACGGACATATCTGTAAAAATGTCACTTTGTTAGACGACACGAAGTTGTGTCAGCAGGATCCTCTTTCGAATATACAACATCTATTCTGCTTGATAAAGGATACAGCCTGCACTATACTATACCCAGTTCGGTATATAAGGAGACAGTCCATGACCCAATCCGGCAGGAAAAAAACAACCGGCAAAAAAAGCAGCAAAAAAGGTACTCACCCGTTTCAGAAACTGATCCGCACGTTGACCGACGAACAGCAGCTGGCAGAGATGACATACGGGCGGCTCAGCAGAAAACTTATCAATACGATCAAGATAACGATCGCGTCGGTAAGAAAGTTCATGGAAGACGATTGTCTCACACGGTCGACTGCGATCACCTACAGCACTCTGATCTCCCTCATACCGACCCTGACGGTCGTCCTTACCTTCGCGTCGATCTTCCTCGGTGTTGGAGCACAACGCGAAGAGCTCTTCCTGCAGATAACACGCTTCCTCAACGAGCATAACCTGCAGCGGTTGAACATAACGCCTATCCTGGACGCGATCTCAGGCCTTCTTGACAATGCCGCAAGCATCGGCGGTATCGGAGCCGCGGTCATGATCTTCTCCGCGACTGCGGTTCTGAGGACCATCGAACAGGCCCTTGACAAAATCTGGAAGGTGACCAGACAGCGGCCGCTTGTCCTGAAGATTGTCTACTACTGGGCCGCACTGACGCTTGGTCCGCTGCTGCTTATTGCGGGAACGACCATAGCAACACAGCTGTCCGCAGCACTCTCTCCTCCAGACTACAACGACGCCGTCTTCCGGTCATCGCGGATTTGGGTTGCCGGCAGCCGGTCCACGGCCGGGACGCTCCGGTCTGTACATACCCCGGTACATAAAATCGATCTGGACACCATTGACTTCAGGAATCAGCAGATCTACGGCTACGACAGGGAGCTGAACACGCTTTCTCGGGAAATGGAAGAGGATATCGACAGAATGACGTTTTCCAAGACCGTCTTTAACGATATCGACATCACCGGAGGCACGATCCGTATAGCGGGAGAGAAAGGTATTCTGCTGACATCAAGGGACAGCGGAAACACCTGGACGCTGTCCAAACTTGCCTACTTCAACCTGAAAGACATATACATGTTCTCGTCCGAGAACGGCATCATTGCCGGAAGCAGCGGCATGATATTCACCACGGAAGACGGCGGCGCATCCTGGAACCCATATCCCATACCAGACTTCGCGCACACTTTACACTCGATCGCCTTCTCCGGCGAATACGGGTACATAACCGCAGACCGCGGATATCTGATTGTTTCCTCCGACGGCGGCCAAAACTGGAGGACAGTACAGCTCGACCAGGCCCGCGTAAAACGGTACTATGTTCCGCTGAACGACATCGATATCTACGGTTCCACCGTGCTCATCGGCGGAGACGATGGACTTGTTCTGATATCCCGGAACTCCGGGATGAGTTATGAGGCGCAGAACCTCCAGCTGAACAACTATACGGATGTTCATATCGATGGAACCGACCGTTTCTACATCGGTTCGGCAAACGGTAAACTGTATTCTTCATCAGACGGAGGAAGAAACTGGAAACTTCTGCTGAATATGAGTCAACGAATCAACGCCATCAATACGGAAGGCACCACCATCACCGTGGCAGGAAGCGGCGGCATGTATCTGCAAAGCCGCGACGGGGGTTCAACCTGGGAAGGGACAAGCGGCAGGAACGCCGGTTACTATCTGCTCAACTTCTTTGCTCCGTTTGTGGTCATCTGGCTCCTGTTCTTTCTGATCTATGTCGCAATACCAAACGTCCGCGTACCGCTGAAGCCTGCCGCAATCGGCGCGTCGTTTACCGGCTCGGTGTGGGTCGCATTTATCTTTCTGTTTGTGGTTTACATAAAGTCCTTTGCCAACGGGACATTTGCTATCTACGGTGCACTCGCGGCCTTTCCTCTTTTTTTGATCATGATCTATGCATCGACAGTCATCATTCTTTTCGGTGCTGAACTGGCCTACACACTTGCGCATCCCGCTTCATACCGATACCCGGTCAAGAAGTCAGCCATCCACGGTTTTGCCTCGATTATCAATGGAATCCGTATACTCCACTTCGTGTACAAAAAATTCGAAAATGGCGACGGACCCACACATACCGACGAGATCGACAGCAGGACAGGAATCGGCGCCGATCAGCAGGAGATGATACTGAGACGGTTTACGGAGCACGGACTGCTGACAGAAAGCGACGACATGTATCTTCCGGCTGCCGCATCCCGGAACGTGCCCGTTTCACGCATCATCGACGCCGTCTTTTCATTTTCTCCACAGCCGCTACCGCCGGCGGACGATCCGGTCTGGAAGCGGCTGGGCGGCAAGTTTGAAGAATTATCGCGGGCCGTACGAACCATACTGGAAGGCGAAACCCTGTACGACTGCATGAGAGAGGAATACACAAAGAATGGCAACAAGAATGAAAACGGCGAACAGAGAAGATAAAAACGGACGCTGACCGGCACACCGGTACCGTTTTGCAACAACCGCCGGTGTGAGAACCGGCGGCAGGTTTTGTACCTATTCCTCGATGATCAGGTTGTGAAGCTCGTCGGTATCGTCCTTCTTCGCGGGAAACTTCTCTCGCAGCAGATCACCGACCATACCGACAGCCTCCGCTAACGCACGGGCATGGTTGCCGCTCTTTATTCCCGCGACGATTGTGTCAACGACACCCTGCCAGGCAGAGGCGTCAACAACAGAGTCGATGCCTCTGTCTGCAAGCACGCAGACACGCCGCTCAAAGATTGAAATATAGATCAATACACCGGTCTCGTCCCTTGTTCTGTACAGACCGTGTCTGTAAAACGCGGTGATGGCAGCCTCCCGTACCTCTGCATCGATCTCTTCTGACGAAATAAACAGCCGCTTCAGCGGCGGTATGAACTCCACAATCCACTGCATGGCTGCGAAAACGGGCAGGAAAATGAGAAGAAAGATCCAGACATTGTGATTATTGAAGGCAACAGCCGGGACCATGCCGGCAAATAGCCCCGCCAGCATGCCTGCTATCAGGTTTGCCCGCGGATATGAATAGCTTGACGATGCGATATACGGGACGATCTCGCCGGATGTCTGCCGTTCCGCCTCATGTACTTTATTCGTTATTGTGCCCTTATCCGAATCGGTCAGAAAGGCCGATGCGTAGTTCTTCATATATACTCTCCTGTTACCTTTAAATCCTACCAGCCGCCCGATGCGCCGCCGCCCCCAAAACTGCCGCCGCCGCCGCTGAAGCCGCCGCCGGACGAGAAGCTGCTCCGCGAAGAAGAGGAGCTGCCCCATGATGAGTAGCTGCTTCCGAACCCGCCAGATGATCCTCCCCGCCCTCCTGCCATGGCTTGTGCCGCAAGAACCAACCCGATAAAGAATCCTGCAGGAATAAACGCAAGTAAAAACCATCCGAACGATAGTGCCAGTGCCCCGATTACCGGAAAGAATATGGCACCGATGAATCCACCATGCAGCAGCTTCTTCCTGCCAAAAACGGAAATAAAGAACAATGCAAGAAAGATGAGGGCAACGATGACGAACACAAAATTCGAGCCGTGACCGGAATCCTGCTTTTCAACCGGAGTATATACATATTCGCCTTTGACCGCCGCAATCATCGTATCAACACCCTTCTCTATGCCTGCATCATAGTCGCCGTTCCTGAATTCCGGAACAATAACCGTGTCGATAATCCGTCCGGAGAGAAGGTCTGTAAGCACCCCTTCCAGACCGTATCCAACTTCGATACGGATCTTGCGGTCGTCCCGAGACACAATGAGAATAGCGCCGTTATCTTCCTTTTCCCGTCCAATCTTCCACTGTTCGGCAACACGGATGCTGAACTCTTCGAGAACATCACCCTCAAGGGAGTCTATCGTCAGCACGACGATCTGTGTGGAGTCGGTAGCCTCAAGCGCGGCCAGTTTCTTTTCGATACGCCTCTCTGTTTCCGTCGAAATGATCTGTGCATAGTCGTTTATCCGCCCGGTAAGCGCGGGTATCTCCCTGGCTTCGAGCTGCCGCGTACCTGCAGCAAGGCAGAACACAAGCACAGCCGTGTAAATAATGCGTACAGACAGGGTTCTCATGTTAAAACTCCACTTCCGGTGTCTCTTTTGACTTTTCATCGGCCTCGAAGTATCGCTTCCGCTCAAGATTGAGCATCATATTGTTCGTTAAGCTGTTGGGAAACTTGCGTATGGAAAAGTTAAACTGTCTGACAGCATCATTGTACCGTACACGGGCCACGTTTATCCTGTTTTCTGTTCCCTCCAGCTGATGCATCAGGTCGGTAAAATGCTGGTTGGCCTTGAGATCCGGGTACCTTTCCACAACGACCATGAGCCGGGAACGGGCGCTGCCGAGAGCCCCCTGTGCCTGCTGGTACTGTTCCAGCTTTTCCGGATCGCTCAGGTCCTCGGGACTCAGCTTGATGCTCGTGGCCTGGGACCGCGCCTCGATGACCGCGGTGAGTGTTTCCTGTTCGTGAGCCGCATACCCCTTAACGGTCGCCACCAGGTTTGGGATGAGATCGGCCCGGCGCTGAAGGCTCGCTTCGAGATCGCCGAAAGCCGCAAAAACGTCCTCCTCAAGCTGCTGCATACGGTTATATCCACATCCGCTGGTTGCCGCAGCAATGACTATAAGAAAAGCTGCACATACTGTCCGTTTCATAGTGTCCTCATGATTCGTTTTATTGTACGGGATACTCATTTACGGTGCTATTGGAAAATAGCAAGAATAAAACACATTGAAAAAAGTGTTGCAAACACCCGCATGCTTATAAAAAAGGAGTCATGAAAACACTACAGAAACTGGCAGTTCTCCTGCTATCATGCAGCATCCTT
>CAZAHA010000111.1:2412-8930 GCA_964484915.1 uncultured Leptospirales bacterium | reverse complement strand
ACGCTGATCCGAATCCGCGTAGAGCCCGCGTCTATTGAGTTTTCGATCAGTTCCTTGACAACCGACGAAGGCCCTTCGATGACCTCTCCTGCGGCGATCTTCTTTTTGACGCTTTCATCGAGGATATGTATTCTCTGTTGCATGCGTAACGTTTCCGGTATGCCTTTTCAGGTGACTGTACCGTACGCCATCAGTAGCTGTCAATGACAAGTTGCGAGGTTACGCCTTCCCTGTCGGTCACCCGGAAGCCGAACGAGACATCCTCGCGTTCGATGCCGGACAGTTCCTTGAGTGCATCACCATCATGGACCGGGGCCCACCGTACGGCGTCGAAACTGACGTATATACGGGAATTCCGCGTGATATGATACGCCGTTGACTCCATACTCCGTTCCAGATCCTGTATCATGAAGTAAATTGTGCGTTTTGCGACTATATCTATCGATTTGTTCCGTGTTTCGACATAGTCATTATTCAGGGTAATATGCAGCGGAATGGTATCGCCCTTCTTGAAATATATGATATACCGGTCACTCGATGAGGATATCTCCTGAAATGATTCGATTGTACTGTAGTGAATCATACTCTGCGGATCTACCTGTTCGACGATCACGAACGATTCGTCCATACAGGACGCAGGAACCACAACGATACCGAGCAGGAAGATGATCAATAACTGTCTCCGTCTCATGTGTACCTCTCCATAATGATCCAAGTTTCTGTATAAGAGTCTAAATAATAGCTCAATGTTCCAGTCGCAACAGAAAATATGGAAAACCGGGCAATATTTGCACCAAAGTTTGACAAAAATGAAAAAAATGTTTGCTATTCCTTAGAAACATGTTGGAATAGAGGTAATTTTTAAGATTTTACGGTACGTACATACTATAACGCCTATGAATGCTGAATCACACAATATGTCAGATAATGACGCTGAAAAAATGAACAAATCCGAAATCAAGTTAAAAAGGAAGAACAAGGGTTTCGATTCCTCCCTCGCATGGTATCTTGACAAGATCAACAAGATACCGCTTTTGAGCCGCGAGGATGAAGACTACTATGCCCGGAAGGCACGCGACGGCGACGAAAGCGCCAAGGAGATGCTTATCAAGTCGAACCTCCGTTTCGTTGTGTCGATTGCCAAGAAGTATCAGACAAGCGGTATCTCGTTTCTTGACCTGATAAATGAAGGTAACATGGGACTGATAAAGGCCGCGGAGAAGTTTGATCCTGACAAGGGTTTTCACTTTATATCATACGCGGTATGGTGGATCAGACAGGCGATAATCCTTGCCATCTCGCAGAAGACATCTCTGATCCGTATACCACTGAACAGAACCGCCGACCTGCAGCGTATAGAAAAGGTACATAAACGGCTGGAGTATGAACTTGGACGGGAACCGACCCCTCATGAGATCTCCGAAGTGCTGGATATGGACAACGAACAGGTCAACCATCTCCGAAACATTTCACAGGATTACGTGTCCCTCGACCTTACCCTCGGAGACGCCGACGACACGACAATCATGAGCCTGGTTGAGGATACCAACGCTGACGCACCGGACAAGGAACTGATCGACGAGTCGCTCCATAATGAGCTCATTTCGGTACTCGACACCCTCACAGAATCAGAGCGTGACATTCTGATCAAGCGATTTGGTCTTGACGGCAACAAACCGATGTCGCTTCACCAGATAGGAGAAACATATAACCTTTCCAAGGAACGGATCAGGCAGATCGAGAAGAAGGCCATACGGAAACTCCGACATCCGTCCAGAAGCTACAAGCTGAAAAGTTTTATCGCAGAGTAACCGATGAGATATGTCCTGACCGGTATATTTCTTGGACTGCTTGCTGGTTTTGCTCCCCTGCAGTCATATACTCCAGCAGATTCCCTCTATCCCGAGTGGCATGGTGCCGCTGACGCGCTTACCGCTATCAAGCCGTCGCCTTTTCTTGCAGATACGGATGCGCGCTTTGGATACCTTGACCGTGCCGGACTGACCATTCTTTCTGCCGACGGCAGCGTTGAACAGACGGTTCCCACGCCGGGAGAGATCCGAGTACAGCCAAGCGGCGACTATTCATTCTATGCCAGATACGGCAAGGTGGATCAAACCGTTTCACTCCACACCCTCTCTGGTGAACGGTTCTGGGTTAAGGAAGCCCGGCAGTACCCGCTTCTATCGCACAGCGCACGCCTTGTGTTTTTGGTCATATCCGACCTTTCCGGAATCTTTATCTGCAACAAGGACGGTTTTCCGGTTGGTGACGAGTATATCGGCGGGAAGATGGCCGTGGCCATCAGCTTTTCATCCGCGCTGGATTACGCCATAGCCGGTTTCCTGAGCGGAAATTACCACGTTATCGATGATAAGGGAACGGTGGTATACGAAAACGCCGTACCGGACGGAGACATAGTCAAAACTGCGGCACTCAGCCCCCATGGCACATATGCTGGTGTACATCACGGCAGGATCGATGCGGACATGATCTCTGTCGTCCACCTGGAGAACGGCACGGTATCGACGGTTCAGCTCGAAGCGGTGCACAAAACCAGAACCGGCCTTGCCGTTACCGATACGGGCAACGTACACGTGATTGACGGGTTGTACTACACGGTATATGACTCCGACACTACAATCATCTACCAGCACGAGATTATGCCGCAGATACACGGCCATGCTCGTGTCAGCGTTGATGATGCCTGTGCTGTGCTGACGTACAGGACCGGCGACACATCATCCGCCGCGTATGTGTTTGACGCTGAAGGCAGACTCCTTCTGGAGCGGTTCCATGAAACCGAGAAAGCTCTTGACAATGAACTGTCTGCAGGCGTCATTCTTCTAAAAGGGACGTCGCGTCTGGAAGCGTGGAGTCTTTCCCAAGCGCATTGAGTATCGCCGATGCCTTTTCGTATAGTTCCGCGTTTAACCTTTTTTTTGCGCCCGCCTTCAGGATACCGCATTTTCGTGCGAGTTCCGCTTCAGCCAGGTGCTGTTTCTCGGGGGGGAGTTTGCCGCTCATGATTAGTTTCGTCAGGGAGTATACACGGTATCGGTCTATCGCGTCCACTGACCGGGAAAGCTGGTCCGGATGACCGCCGTATTTCACAATCGTTTTCTCCGGTATCAGACCCACCGGATAGTCCTTCGTAATCCTCAGCCAGAGGTCATAGTCCTCGCACACTTTCATCCGCTCGTCAAAAAGTCCCGCTACGGTAAAGAGAGAGCGGTGCATGACGACTGACGAGGGTGAGATCATGCACATGACGAGTGATTCAGCGAAGATGTCCCCGGAGACCTTCTCGTGATAGCGTTTCTTGTTTACACGCATGCCGTTTCTGACCCAGTATTCATCCGACTGGTGGATGAGTATACCGGGATTGTCCCGTATGAAGACGGCGTCACGCTCCAGCTTGTGCGGAAGCCACTGGTCATCGGAATCGAGGAATGTACAGTATTGACCGGATGACTGCCGAATGCCGAGGTTCCGCGCATGGGATACACCGCGGTTTAGTGACTCGATAAGGATAATTTTGCTGTCAGAATACGACATAATAACATTTTTTGTCCTGTCGGTTGAACCGTCGTTGACAATTATGAGCTCGTAATGAACAAATGTCTGTGACAGGACCGACTCAACAGCCCTGGCGATGACAGCTTCCCGGTTGAAGACCGGTATGATTACAGAAAAAAAGAGATCATCCATACATCTATGAAACTATATACCCTGTTCAAGATTGTGCTCCTTATCCTCGTCCTGACGCTGACCGCTTCCGTCATACGGTTCAGACTATACGATCCGATCGTCATGTCAAGCATAGCCGACACGGCGCGTTCCTACTACTACGACCGGAAGGACGATGCGGGGCTGGTGGTTCCGGGGAACAAGAGCGATACCTCACAATATGTACCGGCATACAAGGATCTTCCGCCAAACTATCTCCATACTGGACACATGCTGATATATTATAGCGGTGAAAAACGGCCGCTCGATTCCTTCTGCCGCGAGTCGTTCCGTTATACACGATACCTGAAGCTATCGGATTATAAGAAGCGGCTTCGCGAAACAAACACGATACCAGGCGACACCATTCCCGCAAACGTATTCATTACGATACCGGGAACCGTCGGAAACTTCATCTATGACCTGAACCCTGACCGTGAAAGGAAACTGGTGGATGCGCGGACGCTCTACTACACCGGCAAGTCGATCTGCTCAAGCAGCGTTCTGGCGCAAATCCCGGAATACAAGAATGCCGGAATCAACGCGGTCGTCTTTGACGTGAAGGACGTACCAGGACATATCAGTTATCTCAGCAGCGTTCCCGAAGTTGTCAAACTCGATTCACACAGGTACAGACACACAGACGACATGCGAAAGATCGTCCGGTACCTCAAGTCTCATGATATCTATACGATCGCGCGTATCGCATGTTTCAGGGATACCTATGTCACCGCGAAACGTCCGGAGTGGGCGATCCGCTCCTCAAGGACCGGCGGCGTCTGGAACCAGGGAACCGGCGAGGTCTGGCTGGATCCCACAAACCGGCATGTGCAGGACTATACGATAGCCGTTGCTCTTGAGGCCGCCCGCCTGGGCGTTGACGAGATCCAGTTTGACTATATCCGCTTTCCGACCGACGGCGACCAGTCAGACGCGGTCTTTGCGTACAGCTACGGCAGGATCTCCAGGGAGGAGACGATTACGCGTTTCCTGAAACGGGCGTATGCAGAGCTCAAGAAGGAGAAGGTGTTCGTTTCCATCGACATTTTCGGTGTTGTCGCGTGGGGTTACCGCGGCGATATCAGCCGTACGGGACAGGACATTGCGATGCTTGCTCCATACTGCGACATCATCTCGCCGATGCTCTACCCTTCCCACTTTAATGACAATTTCCATGGCTATGCAAAACCGGGCGACAACCCCTATTACTTCATTGCCGAAGGGGTTAAGAAGGTTGCCGAGCAGGCGCCGGACACGCTCGTCAGGCCGTGGCTCCAGGCATTTGGCTGGCGCGTGACAAACTACAACGAACAGTATATTCAGTCACAGGTACGGGCAAGCCGGGACCAGAATTAGTCAGGGTATCTCTTCTGGAACGCCAAAAACGACTACCGTGTAGTCCTGCAGGGTATGGCCGGGCTTGAACCATCAAGGCGGTGAGCCGTTCGCATGCCAGGACTGTTTATGGAAGGTCGGTACGATCAACACTGTTCCTTGCGGTACACATCCGGCAAAATTAGGGAAACAGTAATAATGATAATTTACAGAAACCGCTCCCAGTTGAACTCCTTCTCTATCCTGTTTTTCCCCTGCTTCTTTGCGTTAAACAGCAGAGATTCTGCCATCCGTATCAGATCGTGGGCAGATTCGCTGTTCTTCAGGGCACAGACGCCGCCGCTGATCGTCAGCGTATAATCATGCAACCTGATCTTTGAGACTCTTTTCCGTATGCGCTCTGCCATATCGTATGCACGATCTGCATCACCGCCGGGTACCACGATAATAAACTCCACATTTCCGTATCTTCCGCAGTGTTTCGTGCTTCCTGCCTCTGTTTTTATGATATCAGCAATCTTCATGACAACCTTGTCTCCTGCTGCATGGCCGTTAGTATCGATTATGGCCTCGTAGTTATCGATGCTGAGATACATTATCGAGAGCGGTGTACCGCTTGTTTGCGAGCGTTCTACCTCCTCTACGAGGCATTGGTAGATGTACCGGTGGTTGAACATCTTGGTCAGCGGATCCGTTATGAGGCTGAACTGAAGCTCCCTGTTTTTCTGCTTGAGCTCGCGGACGAGCATGTACATACGCACATTTGATATGAGGCGCGCCATGAAGATGCTTGCATTAAAGGGTTTCAGCATGTAATCGTCCGCACCTGTCAGGAGCACGTTTGAGATTACCTTGTAGTTATCAATTCCCGATATGGCAATGATAACGCATTGCGGGTAGCGCTGTCTCAGTTCGAGAATCACCTGTTCACCGGATATATCAGGCATAACCAGGTCGAGGAAATAGATATGATACTCGTTCTTTGAGTCGGTGAGTTCCCGCGCGCTTGTAAAGAAGTCAACATGAGAGATGCCGTGCAGAGTCAGTATGTTTTTGATCACTTGAAGCTGGGTGCGGGAATCGTCGAGTACGGCTATGTGCATCTGCGTCAGCAGATCCCGCGCCTTGTCCTTTTCTACAAGCTTTGAAAGAAACATCCTCAGACTCTTCTCAAATGTTCTGTCCTTTGGAATGTAGTCGACAACGCCGAGTTTGAACATGGAATAGCGGACCTCCATGGAGTCGTTGGAGGTCATGACGATGACGGGTATGTCCCGGTACGTGCCGCTGTTTAGCTGACGAATAAAATACTCGCCGCCTCCGCCGCGGATCTCAAGACCGGTAATGATGAGGTCTATGTCGTTGTTCTCAAGCTCGACCACCGCGCGGGATACATCGTTAGCCGAAATAAACTCGTGTCCCATATCGTGTACGGCGTCTTCAACAATCCTGTT
>CAZAHA010000111.1:0-2312 GCA_964484915.1 uncultured Leptospirales bacterium | reverse complement strand
GGCCGGTACAGCCATACGGTGGGATACAGTGCGACCCGACGACATATTATCTGAGAAAAGAATCCAGCGCTATATTGAAGAGTCGCGGTCATCCGATACACCCGAACGCATCTACGCCCATGTGGAGCTCATGAAGGTCGACGAAAATATCGCACGGAAAAATGACGCGCTTCTCGAACGTCTCAAGGCGAAGGAAGCACTTGTCAAACGGATGTCGGGCCAGATGCGCACCGCATTAAAGCGGAAAAACCGAAAGCTTGCCAAGCTGTTGCGATATATATCGATACTCGAGAAGATGCTTGAGAACAACAGTATCGATTACGGTGTAATCAAGAAGAAGATCAAGGACGCGGAGATTTCACTGACATCACGGCCAATGCAGGGTACGGTGACGGAGGAAGATACAGGTATGGCAGAGTATATCGAGGCGGTCGAGATTGAACTCGATGACGAGGGACGGGAGATCGCCGACGAGGATTAAGCCGTTTCATTTAATTGATTGACATCACACCAGCCCGCATCAAGAGTTTTCCTGCCAGTATCCACTTGCAACAGACGAGGTCATATGCTTACACTCTACAATACGATGACCCGCCGGCATGAGGAATTCATACCGGGCGGTGTAAAAAAGGAAACAGTATCGGAATACCCTCCGGTAACGATCTATTCCTGCGGACCGACTGTGTACGGATATGCGCACATCGGCAATTTTCGGACATTCGTGTTTAACGATATTCTCAGACGGTATCTCAAGTTCAGAGGGTTCCGCGTGGACCATACGATGAATATCACGGATGTTGACGACAAGACAATCAAGGGGGCCGCGTCGCAGGGGGTCTCGCTGCGTGAATATACCGCGCACTATACTGATACCTTCTTTGAAGACTGCGACATGCTGGGCATCGAGCGGGTCGAACACTATCCCCGTGCAACCGAATCAATTGACTCGATGAACGAACTCATCAATGCGCTTACCGAGAAGGGACTCACCTATACGCGGGACGGCTCCGTATACTTTGCGATTTCCAAATATGACGGATACGGAAAGCTCAGCAGGATCGACCCGGACAGAATACAAAGCGGAACACGCTATGATACTGACGAGTATGAAAAGGACGATGTTCGCGACTTTGCCCTGTGGAAAACGGTCTCAAAGGACGAACAGGGCTGGGAAATTGATTGCGGTTACGGTCGACCGGGCTGGCACATCGAATGTTCGGCCATGATCAGGAAGGTGTACGGTACAACGATAGACATTCACACGGGCGGTGTAGACCTCATTTTTCCGCACCACGAAAACGAGACCGCACAGAGTGAGGCGGCATACGGCGAGCAGTTTGTCCGGTACTGGATTCACGCAGAACATCTTCTCGTCAACAACAGCAAGATGTCAAAGTCCAAGGGCAACTTCTTTACGCTCCGCGACCTCGTAGAAAAAGGGTATTCACCACGCGCCATACGCTTTCTTCTTTCAACAGCGCACTACCGCAAGCAGTTCAACTTTACACTGGAAAACCTGGAGCACGCACATAACCCGCTATCACGTCTTGACAACCTTACTGCACTCTGCCGTGAGAGTACACATGACGGAGTGCTTTCGGATACGGTCGCATCGCTTGCCGATGATTGCATCCGTTCGTTTACGAATGCAATGGACAACGACCTGAACGTGGCACAGGGAGTAGCGTCTCTTTTTGATTTTGTAACAGGAATTAACAGATATGCAGGAGCAAACACCCTGAATTCGGCAGATGCCGAACGGATCATGAAGGTACTGGGGGATATCGATTCCGTCTTTGGTTTCATATTCATGGCCGAAGAGAAAAAGATGAAAATTTCCGAAGAAAAAATCGAAGCCCTGATACGGGAGCGGACCGAAGCGCGGGATAACAGGGATTTCGCGCGCTCGGATGAAATACGGGATTATCTTCTTGAACGCGGCGTTATTCTCGAAGATTCCAGGGAAGGAACACGATGGAAACCGGCCTGATCTACGGCAGGGTTCCGGTCTATGAATATCTGAAGGCCGGCCTCTATACGGGCCGGTCTTCTCTTGTGATACTGGATTCCATCAAGAAGTCGCAGATAGACCATATACTGTCAGCTGCTCGACACAGCGGCATACGGACCGACTTCCGTGACAGGAAGTACTGCTCTATCCTTGCGAACGTCGATAACCATCAGGGAGTGATCCTCACAAACGCGCCGCTTTATACCGTTCTGGAAAAGAGCGCGTATGCCGATATCGCGTCCAGGGAAGGAGTCGTTGTGCTGCTCGACCAGATCATCGATCCACACAACGCGGGCGCTAT
>CAZAHA010000110.1:0-8941 GCA_964484915.1 uncultured Leptospirales bacterium | reverse complement strand
ATCCGGTAATACGATGACTGAAACAGACTGGTCCGTTCGTCTTCCCGCCTGTTGGTCACCGGGCCGCTGTTGTCGTATTCATTATCGTCCTTGCGGAAGATATTCATATGCGTATCCATAGAACCAGGATTGAAATGCAAATCTCCGTAGTAATAAGATTTTTCCGCAACGTGCAACACCCTTTCGAGCAGCATTGACACATACAGAACGGGTATCTCATTATACCATGAAGAGTTTTAACCGTACCTGCGTAAAATGCTGTGTCAATAACAATCGAAAAACGGATTGACCTGACGCATATTGCCCCATACCGCAGCAGCGACTTGAGGGGAGCCGGAGGCTGCCCGGCGCCTGTAAGGCGCCGGGCCGAAGCCCCGACAGGCGCGGTCCGGCGCCGCCTTTCCGCGGCGCCGGAGCTGCCCATCTGAGTGATTGCAGTTCGCCCGTTGGTTACTCCGAAAGGAGGGCCTCGTCCGACTGAAAATCCGCATGACGGATCTCATGAAACTTGTCCACCAGCTTCTGCACCGTCAGCGAGCTCTTCTCTTCACCGGAGACATCAAGGATTATCTCTCCCCTGTCCATCATGAGCAGACGGTTACCCATCTGAATGGCATGTCCCATGTTGTGTGTTATCATCATCGCGGTAAGATTGTACTCCCGTATAAACTGTTCGGTCAGCTCGAGCACCTTTGCAGCGTTCTTCGGATCGAGCGCCGCGGTATGCTCGTCGAGCATGATAAGCTGCGGCCGCGAAAGGACCATCATGAGCAGTGTCAGCGACTGGCGCTGTCCGCCGGAGAAAAGCTGCACGTTGTCGCCCATCCTGTTCTCGAGGTCCATGTCGAGCCGAACGAGCTCTTTCCTGAAATACTCCCGCATCCGCCCGGTAAGGCTTATCCTGAGTCCCTTAAAGCCTTTCTTGTAGCTGACCATCATGTTGTGCTCAAGCGACATGTTCGACGCGGTCCCGAGCGACGGGTCCTGAAAGATTCGGCCGATGTACCGGGCCCTCCTGTATTCCGGGTCTCTGGTTACGTCGCGGCCGTTGATGATGATCCGTCCGGACGTGGGCGCATAGGTCCCGCCGATAAGGTTGAAGAGCGTGGATTTTCCGGCACCGTTTGAGCCGATGATGGTGATAAAATCGCCTTCGTTTATCCTGAGGGATATATTCTGTAAAACACGGTTCTCATTTACCGTGCCGGGATTAAAGGTCTTTGTTACGTTCTTCAGCTGTATCATTGCCTGGCCTTCTTTGTGCGGAGTGTTCTGGAGCGGGATATCATCAGTGAGACGATGATCATGAGTCCCGTGATGAGTTTGAGGTCATTTGGCGTCATGTTGATGTGGTATCCGTAGTAGCGCGCGAGGTACATGACCGCCTTGAAGGCGACGGAACCCAGGACCGCACACAGCGTCAGCACCTCGATACGGTTTGACGAGAAGATGAACTCACCGATCATGACCGAGGCGAGCCCCGTTACGATGATGCCTGTCCCCATGCCGATATCGGCAAATCCCTGATACTGTGCGGCAAGCGCCCCGGAGAGCGCGACAAGCCCGTTGGAAAGCCCGACGCCGATTATCTTGAGTGTCTCGGGATTGACGCCCTGCGATATGACCATCTGCTCGTTGTTGCCCATCGCCCCCAGGGTGAGTCCCAGGTCCGTATGGAAGAAAAGGTCAAGCATCGCCACAACGGCTGCCACCACCAGCAGGAAGAAGACAAGCACCAGATACTCATACGGCAGCATCCCTCCAAAGAGCCCTTCAACCTTTGTTATGACCGTGTCGTGGCGGAGGAGCGGCATGTTTGCCCTGTTGCCGAGGATGCGGATGTTTATCGAGTAGAGCATCGTCATGGTAAGGATGCCCGCAAGGAGGTTTGGCACCTTGAGCTTGTTGTGAATCAGTGCGGTGACGCCGCCGGCGCAGAAACCGGCCGCGAATGACAGCAGCAGCCCCAGTCCGACGGAATTGAAGACGACGATGCACTGTGCCGCGACTACCGCCCCCAGCGGGAATGAACCGTCGACGGTGAGGTCCGGGAAATCAAGTATCCTGAAGGTTATAAACACCCCCAGCACCATCAGGCTGTAGATGAGGCCATCAACAAAGATTCCTTCTATCATGTTATTTCCTGCTTACCTCTTCATCCCGAACGATTGTACCGGCACTTTCTATCGTCTCCGTGTCAAACACCAGTCCGAGTTCACTTGCCTTGTCCAGGTTTATGAGAAGGTCTATGTCCTTGGCATCCGTCATGAAAAGCGTCGGTATCTGCGATGTCGGCTTGCCGCGGAGCACTTCGGCAACCATGCGGCCGGTTGCGCGGCCCATCTTGTAATAGTTGAATCCCCACGCGGCGAGCACGCCGATATTTTCCGCTGACGACGGGTCTGCGGACATGACCGGGATGTTGTGCTGGTCGGCAACGTCTACCACCGCGGGCAGCGCCGACACGACGGTATTATCCGTGGAAACATAGATTGCGTCTACACGCGGGGCTATCGTCTGGGCGGCCTGCTTGACCTCGGAGGAGTTGGTTACGGTTGACTCGATCATCTCGATACCGAGCTCGGCACACGCCTTGCGGGCGATCTGTGCAAGCGCCACCGCGTTATCCTCGTGGCTTGAGTAGATGTGGCCTAGTTTTCCTACCTTCTTGACCTTCATGAGAAACTCAAGCTGGTCCTTTACCGGAGTCATGTCCGACACACCGGTGACGTTTTCCTCTCCCCTGTCGAATGAGGAGACCAGTCCCGCCTTGACCGGATCCGTCACCGCGGAGTAGATAACCGGCGTGGACTTGAGCGTGTTAACAAGGGCCTGGGCCGTCGGGGTTGCGATTCCCACTGCGATGTCAACGTTCTGCGCCTTGAATTTTTTGGCAATCGAAGATGCCGTATTCAGGTCGCCGTTTGCGTTCTGGAGGTCGAACGTGGCGTCGATTCCCTCGCCCGCAAGTGCGTCCTGAATGCCCTGCTCTACCGCATCCAGCGCCGGATGGGCGACTATCTTTGAAATGCCTATCGTATAGGTATCCGCTTCCTTCTCCTGCTGTTTGCAGGACAGAATGGAAACAGCCAGTACAAGAGTCACAATTCCAGCTGTTTTTTTCATGGTTATTCTCCTTGTTATACTGCGACATATGGTATAGTTCATCCGGATTGGCGTCAATTGTTTCATAACAAACGCAGACATATTCCAGAAAACTCTCAATACTCTCCATTCATGTATATATTTTATGCCTATTCACCTGTCTGCTGACAGTACCTGTGTAGTTGAACAACACAGCAGTGTTCATCCCGTCTTTGACCGGCTGTGCGGCGGCAGACTTGGATAAGGTGTCACTGGGGGAAGCGTGTAAACGGTGAGAACCGGTACAAGCCGGATTTTTTCAGCGAAAACCAAGGCGGCAGCAAAGTCAGACCGGCCGTTCCAATAACGATGATGCGGAGTGTACATCCTCATCCGCCCCCTTCCCACGCCAGGTTGCCACAGCAGCCCGTTGCATGTACGCCACAGCTTGAAAAAACAAAAAAGTTATAACGCAAATTAAAAATTCGACCGATCTTTTAGTGTATTCACAGGAATGTTACAGGTTATCACGGATGATAGCTTCGTATTTCAAGGAGGAATAAAATGGTTATCAATCACAACATCAGTTCTATTTTCGCGCACCGTACGCTCAAGTTTCACAACTGGAGCATGAACAGCGATATCGAAAAGCTGTCCTCCGGTATGCGGATCAATAAGGCTGGTGATGATGCGTCCGGACTTGCGGTATCCGAAAAGATGAGATCACAGATTGAAGGTCTCCGCCAGGCCGAGCGTAACACGGAGGACGGTATGTCTCTCATCCAGACTACCGAGGGGTATCTCCAGGAAACTCACGAGATACTGCAGCGAATCCGTGTACTTGCTGTTCAGGCAGCCAACGGCATCTACACACCCGAAGACCGTCAGCTTATCCAGGTTGAAATTTCCGAACTTGTGGACGAGATAGACCGTATCGCGTCGCAGGCGGAGTTTAACAAGATGAGCCTTCTTACGGGAGCGTTTGCACGTTTGCGCCCAACGGCATCCATGTGGTTCCACATGGGACCGAATATGCACCAGCGGGAACGCGTCTTTATCGAGACGATGACAAGCGCCGCGCTTGGGCTGAGAAACCCGACCGTATTAACATTTATCTCTATCTCTACTCCGGGCAAGGCAAACGCGGTAATCGGTATCGCCGACGAAGCGCTCCGTCAGATCTCGAAGCAGCGCGCAGACCTTGGCGCATACTACAACCGTCTTGAGCACGCAGCCAAAGGACTCATGAACGCGTATGAAAACACGCAGGCATCCGAGTCGCGGATCAGGGACACCGACATGGCCGAACAGATGACATCGTTTACACGGTACCAGATTCTGACACAGGCGGCAACATCAATGCTTGCCCAGGCTAACAACAAGTCGCAGACCGTACTCAAACTCCTCCAGTAGGAATTACCATAAACGGACGTTTGAGCCAACATCGTAGTACCACTCCGGCCGTTTTCCATAGTGTTATGTGAAACGGCAGCACACTGATCTATTTGTTCGAAAAAACCGGCCTCTCCCAGCCGGTTTTTTCGTGTGTTATACCCTGGAAATATCTTTGTAAAGTACAGCCAGGGTTTTCATTTAAAAATATGAAAGCAAAACATCGCAACGATCGGCTTACTCCGGCACCTTAGCCTCATATTTGTCCAGAATTCCTGTGCGAACCGTTTTTTTGTGCACACTGTGCTTTTCGGCTTGACTATCGAATAAATATTCGACATGGTGTCGAATATTTATTCGAGGTACGGCATGACTACACGGGAACATATCGTTGAAACGGCAATCGGGCTCTTTAATGAACACGGCACGGACAACATAACCACGAACCACATCATCGATGCACTGAACATCAGTCCGGGTACGTTTTACTATCATTACAGAAACAAGGAAGAAATTATACGGAAGGTTTTCCAGAGAATCAAAGATGACTTTGCCCGGACAATTACAATCGACAGAGACGATATGACTTTCGATTCCATTGTAGAAAATATCCGTGTACTGTACGGACTCTACTACACATACCGGTTTTTCTTTGTAGACATCGTCATGCTGCTCAGACGGGACGAGGTCCTGGCCGACATGTACGCCGAGAACCTCAATGACCGCAGGGAGTCTCTTTACCACCTGTTCAACATGCTGGCCGACCATGGTTTCATCAAAAGGTTTGATTCCGACAGCAGTCTCAGAATGTTTCTGCACAACATGTGGATCATCAATGACTTCTGGCTCTCCTATCTTTCCGTTCAGACCATGGCGATAACGCCGGATTGCGTCGATGACGGTATGGTACAGTTTTTCGTCTTTCTTCGGCCGTATCTGACGGATGAGATTTTGCCGGATATCGACAGACTTTTACAAAATAAAGGATTATGAGGAACAAAAATGAAAAAAACAGTCATGCTCACCGCAGCGGCTTTTCTGGTTACAGCAACCGTGCTTGCCGGTTATCTTGATCCGTGGAAGAAGGAGTACGCGGCATCCATTGAAGATCCGCGGACACGAGTAATCGCCACCGCCCATCTTGCTCCCACGCCGCATAACATGCAGTCGCACCGGTTTGTACTGCCAAAGGACAGCCCAGACATGTTTTTCATGTACATCGACAACGCGCGCCTGCTGCCGGAAACGGACCCGCACAACCGGCAGATTCTCATCGGTAACGGAATCCTCCTGTACTATGTCACCATTGCTGCCGAAGAGTCCGGATACGTGGCGGATATCGTGCTCCTGCCGCAGGGCGAGATCAACAGTCCGGAGGAGATGGACACGAGACCCGTTGCCATGGTCACCCTGACCCGGACGGGTGTACAGGGAAATGATCTGTTCGACACGATCTATAAGCGGCACACAAACCGGATGATGTACAAAAATGAACCCCTGCCTGAAAGCCTCATCCGCGCCATAGAAGACACAAGCCCGCCCGATTCGATCCGGACGGTGGTGTATCATAAGGGCGAAATGGTTGAGAAGATGCAAAGCATTACGGCAAAAGGTGTGCACCGCGAGGCGACGACCGAGGGGCCGATGGTTGAAACGATGAGTGTGTTCCGGTTCAGCAAATCGCAGAAAGAAAAATACGGGTACGGCCTGACGCTGGCAAGCCGCGAGAAGAGCAAGCTGACCCTCGGGCTCATGGAGTTCTTTGCGTCAAAGTTATCCATCGGATGGAAGGAGAGCGGCGAAACCTGGATTAAAGCGGAGATCCCCGCATTACAGAATACACCGGGATTTATCGTGATAACAACACACAGCAATGACCAGAAGACCCATCTGAACACCGGCCGGGCCTATGGATCTGTGGAACTGGCCGCCGCGAAGAAGGGGTATAGCGTACAGCCCGTCATGCAGACAACACAGGAATATTCTGAAATGGCCGACCTTTACAGGGAGGTACATGCGATCGCCGGAGAGGGGAGGCATGTCGCGATGATTGTCCGTCTGGGTAAAGCAGTGGACGCCGTCAGCGAGGCAAGTCCCCGTATTGATGTAAACAGGATAGTTACAATACGTTGAAACAAAACAAAAGCTGCCCCATACATAGGGGCAGCATATTACCATTCGTACACTCATAACGGCTCATGATGAATATGACTTTGGGAGTTGCGTACATTTCCCCCGCTTGCAGCATCCGCCGGAACCCGCTTCGCCGCGCCTGCAGGTTTCGGCCATCTACCAGCCGACTGTATATCTGAGGACATTTTCCGCATGCCTGAACGATTTTTATAGAAAAAACCTTTTTTGAGAAAAAATGATTTGACATTTTTCTAATGTACTTTAGTTTATAAAGTACATTAGAAATAAAGGAGAAGAGAATGAACAAGGTAATTCTTGCGTTCGTCCTTGTCTTCGCGTGCGGTATCGCGGTGTCCCAGGAGGACGGAACGCTGACTCTCACGGTCAACGGGATTGCGACGCTCAAGGGAAACCTGATGATCGCGGTGTATGACTCGGAAGAGTCGTTTAACACGGACAAAGAGCCGGTCACGGTTTTCAGGAAGAAGGTAGACGGAAGATCAATGACGGTCAGCTTTCGTCAATTGGCACCGGGTACGTACGGGATCAAATTGTACCAGGACAAAAACGAAAACGGCAAACTGGATTCGCTGATCGTTCCGCTTGAACCGTACGGCATCTCCAACAACCTCAAGCTGCGGGGCGCACCAACGTTTCAAGATGCCGCGTTTGAGGTGAAATCCGGACAGAATTCCGTTGCCATCACCATGCAGGGCTCCTGAGAAAAAACATACCGTATGAGGAGTCAGGATATGGAAAAAGACGTCAACCTTGTCAGGAAAGCGGTCGAAGAGACCCGCAGGCCACATGTTGCCTTTCTGATGCTTCCCGTCTCATGGGGCATATGGAACATCCTGGCTGCGCTCGCTTCCATCTATTTCGAAAACAACTATCTGGGCGTTATCTGGGGTGCCATGATGTCATGCGCCCTGCTGTGCCACATTCTGCTGTACAGGTTCATGAAACGTTCGACCGGTTTCATGCGCAAGGATGTCAGCGATATCGGCAAAGTGTGGATCGTCATCTCACTGTCCATCTTTGAGGTAAACTTTATATTCGGGCACCTCATCGGCGATACAATGCACCGACTCAATTTTCCACTGGTGGCCGTGTTCGTCGGGATCGGGCTGGCCATTACGGGACTGCTGGTTAAGGGAAGAACAATGCTGATATCGGGCATACTGTGGATAGTGCTGTCGAACCTGTACGTGCTGTTCCATGAGCACGTCATGGTCATCCATATCATAAACGTCATGGTCACGCTGATCATCATCCCGTCAATCATGACTGTCGTCATAAGAAGAAGAAACGATGCTTGATAACGACATCATACACTCAAGACCCCGTCTGCTCATACTGGTACTGCTCTCCTCCGTTGAGGAGTGCAACTTCAAGTTCCTCAAGACCAAACTGGAGTTTACCGACGGTGTGCTCAGCGTGCATCTGTCCAAGCTTGAGGAAGCCGGATACGTGAAGGCAGAGAAGTCTTTCTTAAACAAGAAACCGAACACGTGCTATTCGCTCACGGAACCGGGCCGGCTGGCGCTGCTTGAGTACATCGAAGAGATGGAATCTTTGTTTGACATCGTCAGGGAGTCGCTGCAGAGGTAGTATGGAAAACCATCATATGCACATCCGTCCCCAACCGGGACCTGCCCCCTGATCGCACCCTGCCGCAATGCACGGCTCCGGTTGCGTCCGGACCGGCATGACGGCAAACCAAAAATAATCTATTTATGTTTTAATTTTAATTGGCATGAGGTATATCATGAAACATGTCACAGCCATACTCATTTTATGCGCAGTTCTGGCACCGCTTTCCGGATGCTCCCGCCCCTACGATCCCGACGCCGTGCTGCAGAAATACGGAGATAATCCGCTTCTACAGTCGGCACTGGACTACGAAAAGCGGATCGGCCTTACCGAAGCGGACCACGAGGACTATGCGCTCAGATGCATGCTCTTTGCAAACATGACCGAAGAACTCGATGCAACCCTTTTCATGAAAGACAAGCTAAAAAAGGTGCACAAAACGTTTCCGGACAACGCGCTCATTCTCTCGTACTACGCAGCAACTGTCGGCATGGCGGGAAGGGACAACGAAAACGTTACAAACAAGATGGTATATGCCAAAAGATCTATAAATTATCTCGACAGGGCTGTCTCCATGGACGGAGAAAACCCCGTCATCCGTCTGTCCAGGGGGCATATGTCATACAGCATGCCGGCAATGCTCGACCGCGGGGACACCGCACGCGAGGACTATGATTTTTTGATTTCATGCCTCTCTGACGGTTCGTGTTCTCTCCCTGCCGAGGAGGCCGCCGCAGTC
>CAZAHA010000109.1:8654-8950 GCA_964484915.1 uncultured Leptospirales bacterium | reverse complement strand
CAAGCGGATCGTCCGGGCGCTGGAGATAGCCGCCGGTATGGACGAAGAAACGCCGTACGGCCGTCAGGCGGCTGGCCGTCATACGGCTGGACCAAAGACGCCGCTGCGTCCGCTGGTCTTCGTCCTCCTTATTGAGCCCGATCTGCTGAAGCGACGGATCCATGACCGGCTCCACCGGCGGCTCGCGGAGGGGATGGTTGAGGAGGTATCCTCGCTGCTGGATGCCGGCGTTCCCTGTGAACGGATGATGATGTTTGGAATGGAATACCGCTGGATAACCAGGTACTGTACGGGAG
>CAZAHA010000109.1:0-8644 GCA_964484915.1 uncultured Leptospirales bacterium | reverse complement strand
CCTCCCTCGAACGGGACATACGCCGGCTTGCCAAACGGCAGCGTACCTGGTTTCGGGGGATGGCCAGGCGGGGCATCAGCCTGCGGACGCTTGAGTTTCCGGATACAGATGTGGTCGTCTCCGCGTTCCGCGCGGAGTGACCCGAAGGTGACGGGAATGCGGCGTGTATTATATACTTGACGGAAAGCGCATTTTTTATAGCCTATGCCATGCGGCTTGGCCCGCAGACAACAATCTATATCGTTTCCGGAGCACATATGCGCACTGTTTTCTTATGGTTGCTGATACTCTCTGTCGTCACAGGCTGCTCGTCCTTCATCAAGAAGGAGCAGGTCGATGAAGTCAAGCAGTATGAGTACTATATATTCACGCTGAAAGAGGATGTCGTTATCGATGAGGAGGTACTGCTGACCAAGGGGACCGACGTCAGGCTCTATTTCATCACGTCGAACGACTTCATCAAGGTATACGCCTATCCGGCTGACCAGACATACCTTAAATCTGAGCATTCACTGTTGCTGTATCTGTTTGAGGAAGATTTCTCCAACGAGACATTCAGCAAGGCTCACTTTGACCAGAAGTTGTTTTCAATGGTAGAACGTAAAGAGCGTACCTCTGTTAAACCGGGCAATGAGCCCGAGAGGTAGAAAAACACACCGGAGGTTTTATGTTTGAAGGAGTATATACGGCGCTGATTACCCCGTTCAGGGACGGTGAGGTGGATTACGATTCGCTCGACCGGGTAATTGAGCACCAGATTCAGGGCGGCGTGACCGGCGTTCTCCCCATGGGGACAACCGGCGAATCGCCCACTGTTTCACATGACGAACACATAACGATCATCAGGCACGTAATAGGCCGTGTAAACGGCAGGGGCCGCGTCCTTGCGGGCACCGGTTCCAATTCAACGACGGAGGCCGTGTACCTTTCGCAGGAGGCCGAAAAGGCCGGTGCCGACGCCGTCCTTCTGGTTAATCCCTACTACAACAAGCCGCCGCAGCGTGCCCTCGTGGAGCATTTCGCGGCGGTTGCCGACGCGGTAAACGTTCCGGTTGTCCTTTACAACATACCCGGCCGGACAGGCATCAATTTCCTGCCGGAATCCGTTGAGAAGCTGTGTAAACGGTGCGATAACGTCGTTGCCATCAAAGAGGCGAGCGGCAGCATCCAGCAGATGATGGAGGTAAAGGAGCGTCTCGGCGACAGGATCGCGCTGATGTCCGGCGATGACAACCTGACGCTGCCGGTTCTTGCGGTCGGAGGAACCGGCGTCGTTTCGGTTCTTTCAAATATCATACCCGCAGACGTGGTACGGATCGTACAGGATTACCGATCGGGTGATGTAGACAAGGCGCGGGACGCCTTCTTTAAATTGCTTCCCCTGTGCCGGATGATGTTTCTGGAGACCAACCCCATTCCGATCAAGGCCGCGATGGCCAAGGCCGGATTCTGTACGGGAGAGATCCGTAAACCGCTGCTCAGGCTTACCGATGAAAACGAGGCGAAACTGATGGAGGCATTTACCGCATACGGAGCACCGCTATGAGCGCATTCGGCATATGCGGCATCTCCGGGCGGATGGGACACGCGCTTGTAACTGCGCTGGAAGGCCGGTCGCTTGCAATCGGTGCGGCGTTTGACGCGCCCGACTCGCCGATGGCGGGGAAGGATCCAGGCACTGAGATAACCGGAACACCAAGCGGTACGACTGTCGGCGTCATCTCGGATGAAGGGTGCGCCGCGTGCGATGCGGTGATAGACTTTTCCGCGCCCGTTGCCACGATGGCTCTCCTCGACAGTGCCTGCCGTACAAAGACCCCCCTCGTTATCGCAACAACAGGCTTTACTGATACAGAGGAGGCCCGTATCGTTGAAGCGTCTTCGGTCATACCCATTGTCAAGTCAACGAACATGTCGCTCGGGGTTAATCTCATGTACAAGCTGATTGAGCTTGCCGCCGGAGCGCTTCCATCCGGGTACGATGTTGAGGTTTTCGAGGCACACCACCGGTACAAGAAGGACTCTCCGTCCGGTACGGCAAAGACGATGATCCAGACGGTACAGAAGGCCAGGAAGCATCTGCAACATCTTGAGGAATCGTACCGGGGCAGCGGCATGACCGGGCCGCGCAGTGAAAGCGAGATTGGCGTACAGGTGCTTCGCGGCGGCGGTATCGTCGGCGAGCACACGGTGTATTTTGTTTCCGACAACGACCGTATCGAGATTACGCACCGCGCGGGAAACAGGACCATCCTGGCGGACGGCGCGGTTCAGGCGGCGCTCTTTGCTGCTGACGCATCACCCGGCATGTATACGATGTTTGATGTACTCGATATTTAACAGTGGACTGTACAGATGAGCGACGAGAGAAGCCCGTACGGTGAGGAGGCCTGGAACGGCGACGATGTGAAGGAGCTCCTCGAATATCAGAACAATCCGTTTGATACCGACGCCCGCCGGGCCAGCGATATCATGCGCATCTTCTATCAGGACAACCTTTCCCTTGTTCCTGTTGTCTCGCGGCAGAATGTGCTTCTTGGTGTCATCACCAAGGAGCGTCTCACCGCCGCCATGAGCGACATCGAGAACTTCGAACTGGTCAAGATAGACCGTTTTATAACGTCGATTGCCGAAAAGCTCACGTTTGAGGAGCTCCTGCCGATGGTCCGCGACACAAAGGAGTTTGCGGTCATCAACATATTCGGGCAGCGTACAGGCAGCTGGTCCCGCATAGACCTTCTTGAGGCGTCCGACACGACCAGGCTTCACCGCAGGGAAGAAGAGCGAGAGATTAATGAACACAAGGAAGAACAGAAACTCGAGTGGATGATCTACATGATTCTCGAGCACATACCCCGGGCGCTCTATGCTGTCAACACTGCGGGCAAAACGCTTTTCTATAACGGTTTTTTTGAGGAAAAAATCTGTGAGCGGATGGGATGGGATGATATGGAAATAGAGACGCTGGAGAATACCTTTGCCGATGCCGATCTCAATGACTTTGTCAGGATTCCCGGCGAGACCGAGCATTTTTTTTACAATTCCCGGCTTGACCTCTATTACGAAAAGCAGCCGATGAAGAACAACGGACAGGATGTCGGCTATCTTATCTACTGTCCGCGCCATCTGCCGGACGGGGGGAGCATACGGTCAACAGGGGCGCCGCTTGCCGCCCAGCTTGAGGAAACCGAGCGTATGATTATCGTGGATACACTCAGGCAGACCGACGGGGACGAGGCAGAGGCGGCGCGGATACTGGGGCTTACCAGGGCGACACTGACGAAAAAGAAGAAAAAAATGGAAATAGTCCGAAAAACGCGTTGACATCCAGGCTCGCTTTTTTATAGAGATGCTAACTCTGTCCGAATTACTGCTTTAAAACTATATTGCAATCACACTCAGATCATCCATAAAACATCAGAAACCGTGATCTGCTGCGTTCTCAGCGGTAATATTATTAATATGTATGAAGGTTTTTTAATGGATAAGGATTTTGTGAACGAAGAAGAATTCCAGGATGATGACGTATCGGTTGACGATACGGATGACGAATCCGGCCAGTCCAGAGACGCCCGCACGGACCGCAACGAAAGAGGCAAGCGGCGTGCCACGGGAAGCTCCCGCGGAAACGGAGCCAACGGCGAGTACCTCGACCTTGCGGAACTGAAGCGGAAGACGATTACTTCGCTTGTCCAGATTGCCAAGGACATGAACCTTGAACGGGTATCAGGCCTGAAAAAACAGGATCTCATCTTTCACATCCTCAAGGCCCAGACAGAGCGCAGCGGCAACATGTTTGCTACCGGTGTTCTCGAGGTCCTTCCGGACGGATACGGTTTCCTGCGTTCACAGAACTATAACTACCTTCCTGGACCGGACGATATTTATGTCTCCCCATCGCAGATCCGCCTCTTCGGGCTGAAGACAGGCGACACGGTTTCCGGACAGATACGGCCGCCCAAGGATAATGAACGCTTCTTTGCGCTGCTTCGCGTAGAGGCTGTAAACTTTGAAAATCCCGATAATTTGAACAAACGGATTCTCTTTGATAACCTGACACCGCTCCACCCGGAGGAACGCCTGAACCTGGAGACGACATCCGATGAGATCGATATGCGGATAGTCAACATCATGACGCCCATTGGCAAGGGGCAGCGCGGACTGATCGTTGCGCCGCCGAGAACCGGAAAGACGGTCCTTTTGCAGAAACTCGCAAACGCTATCACGATAAACCATCCCGAGGTCATCCTCATCGTTCTGCTTATAGACGAGCGGCCGGAAGAGGTTACCGACATGGCGCGCTCCGTCAAGGGCGAGGTTGTCTCCTCAACATTTGACGAACCGTCACAGCGTCACGTGCAGGTGGCGGAAATGGTTATAGAGAAGGCCAAGCGCCTCGTGGAACACAAGAAGGATGTCGTCATACTTCTCGATTCGATAACGCGGCTTGCGCGGGCGTATAACCAGGTCGTGCCGACCTCCGGCAAGATTCTCTCCGGAGGTGTCGATTCCAACGCGCTGCACCGGCCGAAGCGTTTCTTCGGAGCGGCCCGAAACATTGAGCAGGGTGGAAGCCTCACTATCCTCGCGACGGCACTTGTGGATACCGGAAGCAGGATGGACGAGGTCATTTTTGAGGAATTCAAGGGAACCGGTAATTCCGAAATGCATCTTGACAGAAAACTGTCAGAGCGCAGGATATTCCCCGCGCTTGACGTGAACAAGGCCGGAACCCGGCGCGAGGAGCTGCTTCTGGAGGAGGAAGAGCTGCAGAAGCTTTGGGTACTCCGCAAGTTTCTCTCATCGATGAGCTCAAGCGAGGTCATCGAGCTTCTGGTAGACAGGATGAAGGCGACCAAGAACAACAAGGCCTTCTTCAAGGCGATGAATTCCTGATTGCGCATGAGAGCGGCGGCAGGAGCAGAATACACACTGAAATAGTAGTCGAAGCACAATATTCAAGGAGTAATGAAGATGAAACCGGAAATCCATCCGCAGTACGAAGAGACAACGATAAAATGCGCATGCGGCAACGAAGTCAAGACCCGTTCAACATCCAAGAACGTTCACGTGGAGATTTGTTCGGCATGTCATCCATTCTATACGAAAGAAGACCGCCTGGTTACCACGACCGGCCGTGTAGAGAAGTTCAAGAAAAAATACAAACTCAAGTAGATGCCCCCGTTTTCGGACGCGCGTTCCCGCCTGCCGCGGGGATGCGCCCGTTTCCTTCCCGCGGCGGCCCGATCAACGGAGTGCCATTCCAATTTTTCGGCTGATTCCTGGAGAGCACTGTCATACAACTGTGTAACAACTACCCATATTGTCCAGTCCAGACTGTTTCCTTCCTGCACGGGTGTGTAATATTTTCTCATCTTCTCGACGATTCGTGTGCCGCGTTTCACATGCGAGGACCCGATTTCTACGAAAATGATGCCGCTTGCAACAATGTTTACGTATACAATTGTACTTTCCTGTGTGTTATGTTCAGTTATCATGACGTGGTGTTGTTTTTTTTAACTTTGGTATGATACATGCTTCTTAAGAGGTAAGCAGGAAAGGAGTATATTATGGGAATAGTGATAAAAAACAAACAAGACAGCAGAACAGTAGACATTCACGGGGCCTGCCCAGAACTCCCGAAAGACCTGATCTCCTCCTACAAGGGCCTTGTAACCAATATCGCGCGCCACTATACGTCGACCAACTGTCCTTTCGAAGACCTCATGCAGGAAGGGTATATGGGGCTGCTGAAGGCGGCATCTCGGTTTGATGCGTCACTGGGGTGCAAGTACACGACATACGCTACCTACTGGATTAAACACTACATCAGCCGGTATGTGGCAAAACATGACCGCCTGGTGCGCCTGCCAATCAAGAAGAATGAGATGCACCGCCGTATTCTGAAGATGCGTGAAATACTGACGCGTGAAAACGGTACCGAACCGACTATCGCCGAGATTGCTGACTATGCCGATTCAACCGAAGCCGAAATCAAGAAGATACTGGACATTTTTCAGCCCGAGATGTCGCTCGAAGCGCCGCTCGGCGAGTCCACCTCGGACCATTACGATGTGATCCAGGACACCGTCAACAAGACCCCCGAGTGCATGTTTCTGAGCAAGGAAATCCGCAATGAGGTGGAGCGCGCGCTCGACAAGCTCATCAAGAAGGAGCGCGACATCATCAAGATGCGGTTTGGCATCGGGTCCGGGAGGCAGTTTACACTGAAGGAAATCGCGGACAGCTACAATATCAGCTCAGAGACCGTCCGCCAGATAGAGAAGCGCGCAATCAAGAAAATCCGCGAGAAAAGCGGTTTTTTAAAGGAGTTTGTTACCGGAACAAACTGAAAAGCAGGTATGCATCGACACTCCCTATACGTCAAATTTCATGTGCGCGATAAACGCGTCCAGATTTGGGACAAGTGTGTTGCCATTCTTTCTTCCACGCACCGGACGGGCCCCGTAGTTGTCAAACAACCTCCTGTTGCCAAGGGCCTGTCCGGGATACTCCGCATATTCGGTGGCATACAGCGGCCTATCGGCCAGGGAGATGAAGGACGCGGTGTTTTCAAGCACTTCATCAGTCTCGTTCATTTCCACAACATACGATGCGCGCGATAGAGCCGCCAGGATTTTGTTTCTGTACACTGCATTTTCCTTTGTTACCGCTGTCTGCGGAAAGAAGGGGCTTGCCAAACAGTGCAGGTCAGGATTAAAGAGCGCGGTCAGTCTTTCGGACATGGAAAACTGAAGCATGCCGCACGGTATGACGCCCGTGAAAATCCCGCCGTTCTCCATCGCTCCAGCAGCAATAAGTGTGCCGGCATTTTTGTTCAGCGATCCGTTTACGGGTACATGATGTTCCGTACAGACGCGCGACGCCTGATAGCAGATGCTCTCGGCCTTCGTGCTGATCTCCGATGAAGAGAAGATTGCCGCCGACCGTTCATTCAGTACCGACGTGTTTCCGATACAGTAGAGGATCGCCGGGTATTCAGATGGCATGGCATGGATGAGTTCCCGCGGAAAGTGATCTTCAAAGAAGAGGAGCGGCCTGATTCCCGCCTGCAGGATGTCATGGTAGATCTCCTCGATGCTGTCCAGTATGTCTGCGGCGGACGCGACTGCGCGTGCGGTGTCCTCCGGAAGGCTGAACTCTGCGAGTATCTCATCAACGGTACAATCGCACAGGTCCCTGATGGCAAGGCCGGTATCGGCAAGCGTCCGGTGAATCCTCTCCATCTCTGCCGGACCGATTCCCGGTGTCTGTTCAAGCGCAATCCAGTAGCTGTATTCTATCACAACGCACTTCCTTTTTTTCAATAGCTGCACTTTTATTATGGTGTGCGATAATTGTCAAATACTCTGGACGATCAAAAGGCGTACACCTTTCCTTTTAAAAAAGGGCTCACCGGTTCTGTTTTTTGACATTGACAGCACAAAAATTGCCCCCTCTGTTTGGTATGTGTCTTGCGGTATACCGTGACCACGCCTGCCATACGATGCAGGAACTATCGTGCCGTAAACCGCTGTCAGACTCTGTCTGGACGTGCAAAATCTACACATCAGGATACACTCATGAATAAGAAACGAAAATTCGTACCGGAGATATCGGTTCAGGACGCGATGGAGCAGGCCGCACGTCTCGTCGAATCGATGGCCTTCGAGGAGAAGGTTGAGATGACAGGGGGAGTTGATTACTTCTTCATACGGCCTCTCGAACGGCTTGGCATACCCCGGGTGCTGATGTCCGACGCGACGATGGGGATCAACCTGCGCTCGGAATTCATGGGCGTTAAATATACAAACCATGTGGACAAGACGACCGCTTTTCCGGCAACGATCTGCCTTGCTGCCGGCTGGAACACGGATCTCTCGTATGAGTATGCCGCGGCTGTGGCCGAACAGTGCCGCGCGGAGGGGATCGGCATCCTTCTGGGGCCGGGGCTCAATCTCTACCGCCATTCACAGTGCGGCCGTAACTTCGAATACTTTGGAGAAGACCCGTATCTGATATCGAAAATGGTGGAAAGCTACGTCGCCGGCGTGCAGGAGACAGGCGTCGTCGCGACCATAAAGCACTTTATCGCCAACAATACCGATTACTTCAGGCGCAAGAGCAATTCCATCGTGGACGACCGTACGCTGCACGAGATCTATCTGCCCGGTTTCGCCGCCGGTGTCGAAGCGGGAGCCATGGCCGTCATGACCGGGTACAATCTCTTCAATGGTGAATGGTGCGGAGAGAGCAGCTACGTTATAAAGACGCTTCTCCGTGAAGAGCTTGGGTTTCAGTGGCTGGTAATGACCGACTGGTGGAGTGTTGAGAACGGCGAGCGGCTCATCAAGTCAGGGATGGACATCGAAATGCCCTATACGATAGCCGCGAAAAACATACAGGAGCTTGTCGATACCGGCACGGTGCAGGTTGAAGAGATAGACCGTATGGTCACCCATATTGTTGCCACCTGCCTGGCGATGAAACTGTATGAGAGGAAACCGGAGCCCGGGAAGTATATGGATCGCTACGGACTGCATGAGAAAACCGCACTGCGGTGCGCGCGCGAAGGCGTGGTCCTGCTGAAAAACCGCGACGGTATCCTTCCGCTTGATGCCGATTCCGGTGACACGGTGCTGCT
>CAZAHA010000108.1:0-9127 GCA_964484915.1 uncultured Leptospirales bacterium | reverse complement strand
ATAATCCGGATGAAGACGATGTTAACTCCAGTATCGGTATACCGGTAATCATCGGCTTGATCGTTGCCATCTTTCTTCTCGCGGGATTTGTTTTTTTGGTCGTTCTCTGAGCCCCTGTACATGATCCAATCTGGATTCAGACATTTTCCGCAGACCGTCCCACGTTAATCGACCAATGAGTCTACGGCAGCTGCACCGTACGCACCGGGATTCCCCTGCTTTTGATATATTCCTTCGCCTCCGCTATGGAGTACTCTCTGAAGTGAAAAATGGATGCAGCCAGGACCGCGTCCGCGCCGCCTTCGTTCAGCCCATCATACAGATGTTCCAGTGTGCCGACACCGCCGGAGGCTATAACCGGTACCGAAACAGTATCTGCAATCCTCCGGGTAAGCTTCAAATCATAACCGTTTCTCGTACCGTCACGGTCCATACTGGTTAAGAGGATTTCCCCGGCGCCGTACTCTTGGGCCTGGCGTGCCCACTTGACGGCATCAAGCTCCGTTGGTGTGCGCCCGCCGTTTAAGTAGACGGTCCACGACCCGCTCTCGTTTTGCTTGGCGTCTATCGCGACGACGATACACTGTGAGCCGAACCTGCGCGAAGCCTCGGTGATAAGTGCGGGGTTCTGTACGGCGGAACTGTTTATGGATATCTTGTCCGCACCGCTTTCCAGAAGGAGTCTCACGTCCTCTACCGTACGGATGCCGCCGCCCACACAGAACGGGATATGGACGGTTTCGGCCACGCGCTTCACCATGTCCAGGATAATCGCGCGCTTGTCGGAGGAGGCGGTAATATCCAGAAAGACCAGTTCATCGGCCCCTTCACGGTCATAGTAGGCCCCGTTTTCCACCGGATCTCCGGCATCTACAAGATTTACGAAGTTTACTCCCTTGACGACACGTCCGTCCTTGACGTCCAGACACGGTATGATTCTTTTTGCCAACATGCGTTGCTTCCATTACGGTAGTTTATACGGTACAGGCCTTTATTTCGTGCGGTGTAGAAACGTTCAACAAAAAAAAGCAGCAAATCTTTCGCATCTGTCCGTGAGAAGCGTCTTATCTGCCAGGGTAACGTATACGGGGACGGTAAAAGTGTGACATAATTCTTTTTTTCTGGAGATTTGCACTCCCTGGCCGATAGTATTAACAAGACGAGTCGGTAAGAGGAGAAAAACCATGATGCGTTCACTGTGGACTGCGGCGTCGGGTATGACTACGCAGCAGTTTAATATCGATACCATTTCAAACAATCTGTCCAATGTAAACACAAACGGATTCAAGAAGCAGCGGGCGGAATTTGAGGACCTGCTATACCAGACGGTTCTTCTTGCAGGTACACCGGCGACAGAGGTCTCCGAAGTGCCGACCGGCATACAGGTGGGACATGGCGCCAAGGTCTCCGCAACGCAGAAGATGTTCACTCAGGGATCGCTGCAGCAGACCGAAAACAAGACAGACCTTGCGCTTGAGGGCGAAGGCTTCTTCAAGGTACGCCTCTACGACGGTTCCGAGGCATATACGCGTGACGGCTCGTTCAAGATAGACTCAAACCGGCAGATCGTCACATCTAACGGACACTTTCTCGATCCGCCCGTCATACTCCCCGATGAATTTCAGCGTGAGTCGCTCTCCATAAGCCAGGACGGTCGGATAACCGTGAAGCTGATCGGAGAAAACGATTCGATTCAGGTCGGCCAGATGGAGCTGTACCGCTTCGTCAACCCCGCCGGGCTCCAGAGTATCGGGCAGAATCTGTTTAAGACAACAGCCGCATCCGGAGATGAGATACCGGGACAGCCCGCCATGAACGGCATGGCCGGGGTGCATCAGGGCTTTCTGGAGATGTCAAACGTCAAGGTGGTTGAGGAGATGGTAAACATGATCGTCGCCCAGCGCGCATATGAGACCAACTCGAAGGCAATCCAGACATCGGACTCGATGCTTGCAACAGCCATTGGAATGAAACGGTAATGGGAATACTCTTTCTTATTCTGGGCGCCGTGCTGCCGCTTGAGGCCGGCCAGATAAAGATCTTCCTGAAGCCGTCAACCGTCGTCACTTCAAACGCACCGCGGCTGGATGATATCGCCCGTATATCCGGACACGGTGAGAATCTTGGCGATATCGCACAGATCACAATAGATGGAACGCTGTGCCGGGACGGTTTTATCGACCGAAAGGAGATACAGTCGCTGCTTGTCCCGTTTAGCGACGAGTATATCATATACGGAAGCGGTGTGATGCTTCTGCCGCAGGACAAGGACAATACGGTGCAACCCTACGTAATCGAAAAGGGAGACATGGTGACTGTGCGCGTGGTAAACCGGGGAATCGTAATCGAGACGATTGGCCGTGCGCTCGCATCAGTACGGAAGAATGAAGAGGTCACCGTTACGATTGCAAACAGCACCCGGCTTACCGGTACTGTACGGGAAGACAAAACCGTGGAGGTCATGCCGTGAAGCGTCTGTGCATTCTGCTTTTCGTTATCAGCACAACGGTCTTTGCTGAGACCATATGGAGCGAGCTGAATTTGTATACACCGGCTGCAACGGTTACGCAGAATAACACGGTCGTCATTATTGTGGATGATATATCCCAGCTCCGGTACACACTGGATGTGGAGAACGAGACGTCATCGTCTGTCAATACGTCACCAGACACCACGATAACCGCGTTTCTTCCGTCTGTCAGCTCGAGCAAGGACATATCACACGGCGACAGCGTCAACGTAGAGAGCCGCGGCACACTTTCCATGAAGATCGGTGCGTCGCTCGGTGCACGTCAGGCGGACGGCACCTTTCCGATTGCGGGGACGAAGAGCTATGTTTTTAACGGTGTTGCTAATACAATTGCCGTAAGCGGCCGTATCAATCCTGAGAACATGGACGGCGCTGCCATACAGTCATCGTCCGTTCTTGACTTTCAGCTGACCATCAATACGACCACGCAGGGACTCAACCTCAATCTCGACCGGCAGCTCGAGGAGGAGGAGAGTGCCTCGACCGAACTCACTGAAGAAGAGAAGCAGCTCATCATAACCGATTATCTCGAGAGAATGATTGAGGAGCTCAGCAAATAGATGAAGCGGATTATACTTATATCAATTACATTACTACCGCTTTGTATACAAGGGGCGGTTGCGGTTAAGGTTAAGGACATTGCATACATCGACGGCCTTAAGGAAAATCAGGTCTTCGGATACGGTCTTGTCGTCGGGCTGCAAGGGACGGGAGACTCACGGATAAACGTGACGCGTTCGTCACTGAGGAACCTGTTAAAGAACCTTGGCCTTCAGGAGGACGATGTAGAACGTTCACGGAATGTTGCCGCAGTGCTGGTAACCGCGCGTCTGCCGGTGATGGTACGTGTCGGCGATCATGTCGACGTAACGGTCTCTTCAATTGGTGACGCCCAGTCGGTGGAGGGCGGCATGCTGATCCAGTCACCCCTGCGCGGTGCAAACGGACAGACCTACGTTGTCGCGCAGGGACATGTCGCGCAGGGCGGCCAACAGGCAGGCGCTGCTGGCAGAAACAGGGTCAGGACTGTCGGCATCATAACAAACGGCGGCATAATCGAGCGTGATATCGAGACCACGTATTCGCGTGACGGTACCGTGACGCTTGTTCTCGACAGATGGGACTTCTCTCTGGCAAACGATATCATAACAGCCGTTTCGGAACTGTATCCTGAAGCCAGTCCGCAGATCATGCAGAACGGAAAGATCACGTTTACGATTCCGGAAAACGTGCACTTTTCCGTTTTTATAGAAGAGATACTCGATATAGAGGTTACCCCTGAATATGGGCCACGCGTCGTCATCAATGAGAAGGAAGGCACGATTGTGATGGGCGGAAATATCCGGGTGTCGGAGGCGGTGGTGTCGAAGGACGGCATGAAGATTACCGTCAACGGCGAGGAGCGCAACGTTTCCGCTCAGCATATAGAGGACATAACCACGGTCAGTGATGTCGTTGACGCGCTCAACTATACGGGACTGTCCACATCTGACATCATCAGTATCCTGAAGGCGCTGAAGGACGCCGGAGCGCTCCATGCGGAACTCGTTATAAAATAGGAACAGGAGAAACGAGGATGAACATACAGCTTGATCCTGCATTCATGGCGGAAACGTCACGTACAACCGGTGCGGTAGAGCGTCTCAAACGTGAAGACGGAAAGGCATCGTTTAAGGACGCCCTTGCCGATAAAATCGGCGAAACGTCCAATAACGGTGCTTCGGCTGATGGCGGCGGCAGGGTACGGGACGAAAAACTCTGGGATACCTGTGTTGAGTTTGAGTCCATCTTTGTCGGTAAACTCTTCGATGAGATGAGAAAGACCGTTCACAAGGGCGATCTCATAAACGGCGGTCACGCCGAGGAGATATTTGAGGATTTCCTCTATGATGAATACGCGAAGATAACGTCCAAAAAGTCCAACATCGGCATCGCATCCATGCTGTACAGGCAGTTATCCTGATACAGTGCAGCCGTCCATCAGCCGGTCATGCTGATTATACCGAATTGTGTGTGAGTACACAGCATACTATTTGACATGCCGTATACCATGGAAAACGGCTATCGTCCCATGGTTCTTATCTGATGCCCTGTCCCCATACTACTGTGCAGTCTGCCTGTTATTATTATTTTCATGCAACACTATCAGTTGCCGTTCTTCTCCAGGCGGAATGGTAAAATATGTAACAGAAATGTTGAAATACCCGGCGTATGAGATATATTTAGGAGACACGCTGGTTAGATGTACGTTTATACCGTGCGATAATATTATTCTATGTGTTTCGGGGAAAAAACATGAAGTTTAAAATACGTGAAAAGATTCTGCTTCCAACGATTATACTCTTCCTTGTGGGGATTGGCACCGTGGCAGTAATTGCCTATATCCTCGCGTCAGACTCCCTCCATGATTCCTACTACCAGGCGATGAATGATAATGCAGACGGTCTTTCCAAACAGATCGATGACTGGGTGGATGAGCGTATAGGAGACGTCCGCATCACAGCGGCAAGTGGTGTTTCCACAGAGGTTTTTTCCTCAGGTCTTGCACCTGAGGCCGTGAGTGCGGCAAATGATGAATATCGGCAGCTTATTGATACATACGGTTCATTTGAAAGCATCGGACTTGCCGATTTGACAGGTACAGTACGGGCGTATAATCTGGTTGATCAAGTAGGCGAAATCAGCATATCGGACCGTGACTACTTTCAAAAAGCCGTTGCCGGCGAAACGGCACTATCCGGCATACTCCGTTCCAGGGCCACAGACGAAATCATTTTTGCTATTGCGTCACCGGTGTATGTAAACGATTCAATATCAGGAGTCCTCTTTGCGACTGTCGGGATAACCGATTTTTCAGAAAAATATATAGACTCCATTGAAGTCGCTTCGGAAGGATATGCATACATGATCAATTCGGAAGGGGTAGTCATTTCCCACCCCAACAAGGAAAACATCCTCGACCTTGATATATCAGGTGATGATTTTGGAAAAAGGATGATACAACAAAAGAACGGACTGATCGAGTACCTCTGGGACGGACAGATGAAGTCGGCAGCGTTTGCCGAGGTTGAGGGTACCGGCTGGATCGTCGCGGTCAGCGCAGATCACTGGGACCTGTTTAGTGCGGTAAACACCATACGGAACACGAGCATCCTGATAACGTTTTTGACGCTCCTGATAGTCTCAATCGTCATGTTCATTATTATAAACACAATATCAAGGGCAATCAGTGAAACATCCAATCATGCAAGCATTCTCGCCAGTGGTGATTTTACCGTTGATGTTCCGGAGAAAAATTTACGAAGAAGCGATGAGATTGGAAACCTTGCCCAGTCATTCAGCAACATGACCGAAAGAATCCGTAGCATCGTGAACGGAATCCTTCAGAACGCCGATGCCCTTGCATCCGCGGCTGACGAAGTGAGCGCCACTTCGCAGAACCTTTCCGAAGGGGCAAACGAGCAGGCCGCATCGGTTGAAGAAACAACATCCACCCTCGAAGAGATTGGCGCAACAATAACCCAGAATGCAGACAATGCCCGTCAGACAGACGAGATCGCCCAGCGGACCTCACGGCAGGCAGAGGAAGGCGGTGAGGCGGTTAACCGTACCGTTGAAGCAATGCGGAACATTGCAGACAAGATCAGTGTAATTGAAGATATCGCCTACCAGACAAACCTCCTCGCGCTCAATGCAGCGATCGAGGCCGCCCGCGCCGGTGAGCACGGCAAGGGATTTGCCGTTGTCGCATCCGAGGTGCGGAAGCTTGCTGAAAAGAGCCAGAATGCCGCACAGGAAATTAGCGGTCTCGCTGGAGACAGCGTCGAGATCGCTGACAGGGCTGGACAACTGCTGAACGAGATCATACCGGCAATAAAACAGACCGCCGACCTGGTTCAGGACATATCAGTAGCGTCGAGTCAGCAGTCAGACGGCGTCAACCAGATAAATTCCGGCATGGAGCAGCTCAACGAGGTGACGCAGAGTACGGCTTCGGCATCTGAAGAGCTTGCGTCAACGTCCGAGTCGATGAGCGCCCAGGCGTCAGAGCTGCAGAACCTCCTGTCGTTTTTCACAACTGAACGGTTTGAAGGAACCGGAACCGGAAGGGGCATCGACACAGCGGCAAAGGACAAACTGATAAAAAAGGCTGAAAAGATTGCAGAAAAACAATAATCGGGGCCTGACATAAACATGACAGAATGACATGATGGCGAATGCTGGAACAACCGATTCGAGTTGACGGGAGTACAATAGAAACATGAAGATGCTGCAGGAAGAACAAAGCGGAAATGTGAGGCTTGCTCTCTCCGGAGAGTGTACAATCTACGATACACAGCAGATGCACCGGGAGTTTCTTGACCTCTGTCGGGACGGCAGGCAGATAGAAGTTGATTTCTCCGGTGTGACGGAGATGGATACCCCCTTCTTTCAGCTCCTGATCGCACTGAAAAAGGAGAGACGCTCAGTACTGTATACCGGCCACACGCCTCCCGTACTGAAACTCCTTGATCTGTACGGGCTCGCCGGGTTCTTCGGCGACTCGATACGGCTTAAAAAGGACGAACGGAGTCTCTTTCCGTTTGCATACGGCATAAAGCGTGAGAGGGAAGGAGCAAACAATGAATCTTGACAACGCGAGGAAAACCTTCTTTCTTGAATCGCGCGAAAACCTCCAGCGCGTTGAGGAAAACCTTCTGTCACTTGAGGAAAATGCCCATGATGAGGAATTTATAAACGCCCTCTTCAGGGAGGTCCATACCATTAAGGGTTCCGCGGGCATGTTCGGGTTTGACGATATTTCCGAATTTGCCCATATTTTTGAGAACCTCCTGGACTCATTTCGCAAGCATGAGATAGACTTTTCCCAGGAGCTGATAGACGTTAGTCTGGATTCTCATGACTATCTCAAGGAGATAATCAACATAGCCGAAAGCGGGGACACTGTGTCCGACGAAATACGGATGCAGCGAGACGCCATACGTTCCCGGATCCAGTCCATTTTACAGCATCCATCGACAGAAGAGACAGCGGCTGATGCAGTACCGTCAGAAGCGGCAACAAAGCAGCAGCTCAACCAGGCAAACGGCCCGTCAGATGTGGATGAGGATGAAGATCGCGGCGTTAGAAACAGATACTGGCACATATCTCTTCGCTTCGAGGAAAATTCGTATACATCGGGTATTGATCCGTTCTCATTTATTCAGTATCTCAAATCTATCGGGACGCTCGTCAACGTCGTTACCATAACCGATTCCGTCCCGCCGCTTGAAACATACGATCCGGAGAAGTGCTACCTCGGTTTTGAGATAGACCTCGACGCTCCAGCAGGTACGACGAAGCAGGACCTTGTCAATGTGTTTGAATTTCTCACCGACGATTCCCATGTCGTCATCCTGCCGCCTCATTCGGCTGTCGACCACTACCGGAGCCTCATCGAAGCGACCGACGATGCGGTTCAGCTTGGTGAGCTTCTGGTGCAGTCAGGGACGCTTACAAAGAACGAACTCCGCGATGCGCTCAGGCTCCAGGATGAGAAGTATACCGACAGCGACAGCAAAAAGGCACTCCTTGGAGAGGTAATCGTCCGAGAGAAGATGGTTGAACCAGATCTTATGGAAGCGGCGCTCGCGAAACAGCGGGAGAACCGTACCAAGGAGGAGCGGACCAAACGGTCAATCCGCGTGGACGCCGAGAAGATAGACCAGCTCATAACCCTTGTCGGCGAACTGGTTATTTCCGGCGCCAACATTCAGCAGCGGACTGAAACCACAGATGACACTGAGTTATCCGAGGCGGTTGCGCTTATGGCGCGTCTGGTTGACGAGATACGCGACGCATCGATGAATATACGCATGGTGCCAATCGGTGAAACATTCGCGACCTTCCGCCGTACGGTGCACGACCTCTCAAAACAGATGAACAAGGACGTAGCCATAGAAATATACGGAGGCGATACGGAGCTTGACAAGACCCTCGTCGAGAAGATCGGCGATCCTCTCATGCACCTTGTTCGCAATGCCGTCGACCACGGCATCGAGCCTCAGGACGAGCGCGTCGTCAGCGGCAAGGATACGACTGCCACAATCACGCTGAACGCATACCATGAAAGCGGCAGTATTGTCATAGAGGTAACGGACGACGGACGCGGGCTCGACCGTGAGAAGATATTAGCAAAGGCGATTGAACACCAGCTCGTGGAGCCGAACCAGTCTGTCAGCGACAGGGAACTGTGGTCTGTCATCATGATGCCGGGATTTTCGACGACTGAACAGGTAACCGGTGTCTCCGGACGCGGCGTCGGCATGGATGTGGTCAAGCGGAACATAGAATCGCTGCGTGGAATTATTGACATAGAATCCGTTGCCGGCAAGGGGACGACATTCAGGATCCATCTGCCCCTGACACTTGCCATCATAGACGGTTTTCTGGTGACGGTACGCGGGCAGCATTTCGTCTTTCCGCTGGACATGGTACTGGAATGCACCGATGCCGATGAGGAAAAGATATCGTATGAGGGCGGCCATTTCTTCACCCTGCGCGAGGAGGTGCTGCCGTTTATGAATGTGGGAAATCTCTTTTTCGGCGAGGATGATG
>CAZAHA010000107.1:7319-9197 GCA_964484915.1 uncultured Leptospirales bacterium | reverse complement strand
GGCTCACCCGAGACGATATCCACGTAGATGCCCGGTTTCTTGTTGTCCCAGTATTCGTTCCTGAATGGAGGCTCGGTGCCGTCCTCCTGGGTTACATGAAACTGCATCTCGGTCAGCCGTTCCTTTAATTCCTTTTTCCCGCTCATTGATACCTCCTGTGGCTGTGAACATGAAAACACGAAAAGCATCGCGGCATACACAAGTGTTTTCATTGCGAAACCCTTTTTGTTCTTGATTATCGTGTTCAACAGTTTTTCCTTTTCAGCAAGAAGACAGTACCATATGTCTCCTGATACGATGTATGTGTAATATTTGCTCTGGATGCTTCTCAGTCTGTTTGACATTTTCGGAAACGCATCTATGTTCATAGTTAAGAGTTGCATTGAGCGGAAAGTTTCAGCTGTACAGTTAATTTCATAAAATAAGTGATATTTTAGAGGTGCTTTATATGAAGCAGAATCAGCTCATACTTGCTGTTGTAGTGGCCGTTCTCTTTGTCGGCGGCATACAGCTCGCCAATTTCTACGTGGATTACGCGTGGTTCGACAACTACGGCAAGGCCCGTACATTCTGGACGCTGTTCCTCACACGCTATTCCGTACACGCGGCCTTTTCCCTTGGTTATCTTCTGCTGTTTGGCATTAACCTTCTTTTGCTTCGCGTCTTCGTACAAAACGGCCGCTTCTTTTCACTCACGTTTCTGCGCATTATACCGGGTGTCGACCTGAAAAAGAAGCATGTATACATGATCCTGACCGCGGCGCTGCTGATCCTTTCGTTCATCATGGGGGCCGGGGCCCGCGCCTTCTGGGAGGAGATCCTCACCTTCCTGAATCAGACGCCGTTCGACTCGTTTCCGAAGGACCCGGTCTTCGGCAGGGACATCGCCTTCTATGTATTCTCACTGCCGTTCTACAACTTCGTCTATGGATGGGTCCTGAGTACACTCATCACGATAATCGTCTTTTCGGCGTTCTTCCATGTAATAAACGGCGGGGTCCGGTTTGCGGGGTCCCTTCCTGAACTGTCTACGGCCGCACGCCGGCACTTTTCGGTATTGATTGCCATGCTCTTCACTCTCTTTGCATGGGGCTACCGTCTGGCGTCGTTTCACATTCTCTTTTCACAGCGGGGCAAGTTCTTCGGCGCGGGATACACCGCAGTCAATGCGCAGCATCTCGCATACAAGATATGTATGGTACTCTCTGTCATTGCGGCACTTATCATGCTCTTTAATCTTGTACGGAAAAGCTACACGCTGGCGCTCGTTGTATTTGGCACGACCATCGTCATCTATTTTGTCCTGGGATCGCTCCTTCCGTCGTTCCAGCAGCGGTTTATCGTTGAACCGAACGAGCTTGCCAAGGAAAAGCCGTTTATCGAGAACAACATCGCGTTTACACGGTTCGCCTACCGCCTGGACAAAATACGGAACGAACAGTTCAAGAACGAGGACAGCATGAACGCCGAAGCGATCGAACGGAACGATGAAACGATCCACAACATCCGCTTGTGGGACTGGAAGCCGCTGAAACAGACATACCGTCAACTCCAGGAGCTGAAACCGTACTACTCGTGTCTTGACGTGGACGTAGACCGGTACACCTTTGACGGCTCTATCAAGGCGGTGAACATCTCCGCCCGCGAGCTTCTGACATCGAAGCTGTCGGAAAATTCCCAGACATGGATCAACACCCATCTGGTGTATACACACGGGTACGGCATCGTCATGAACAAGGTAGACCGCATAACACCGGAGGGTCTGCCCGAAATGATCGTTAAGGACATTCCTCCCCAGTCGGACGTAATTACCATAGACCGACCCGAAATCTACTACGGCGAGCACGACAACTCCTTTATCATTACCAATACGCAGAT
>CAZAHA010000107.1:0-7309 GCA_964484915.1 uncultured Leptospirales bacterium | reverse complement strand
CGCAGATGTGGTCGGGACAGTTTCACTACCCGTAAGGCTCTAAAAACAAGTACACCGTATACGAGGAGGACGGCGGCATACTGCTTGACTCCGTCTGGAAACGGGCGGCGTATGCAATCGCGTTCGGCGACATAAACATCCTCATCTCCTCAAACATTACCGACATCTCCAGGATACATTACCGGCGGAACATCAAGCAGATAACCGACCGTATCGTCCCCTATCTCTTGACAGACAGGGATCCCTACGTGGTTGTCTCCGGCGGCAGGCTTTTCTACATGATAGACGCCTACACCATGACGAATAACTTTCCATACTCCACACCGATCTTTTTGGGCAGGAAGAAAATCAACTACATCAGCAACGCAGTCAAGATAACAATAGACGCATACACCGGAGAGACGCACTACTACATCGCCGACGATACCGACCCGCTGATACGGACGTACGCGAACATCTTTCCGAACGTCTTTGAGGAAATCGAGGCGATGCCGGAAGGGTTGAAGAACCATGTCCGCTACCCTGAAAGCCTGTTTGACGTACAGTCACACGTGATGCTCCGGTACCACATGCAGGACGTTACCGTCTTTTACAACAACGAGGACGCATGGGAGATTCCGCACCAGATCTACGACTCAACCGAAGAACAGATGGAAAGCTATTACATCGTGACAAAGCTGCCGGGTGAAACAGAATCGGAGTTTGTGCTCATGATGCCGTTTACGCCGGCGCAGAAGGACAACATGCTGGCGTTTCTTGTGGCGCGCTGTGACGGGGAGAAATACGGCGAGATTATCCTCTACCGCCTTCCGAAGGAGCGGCTGAGCTACGGCCCCATGCAGATCGAGGCGCGGATTAACCAGGATGCGGATATATCCAAGCAGTTGACCCTGTGGAGCCAGAAGGGTTCGCGCGTTATTCGCGGCAACATGCTCGCCATTCCGATTGAACAGGCGCTGCTCTTTGTAGAGCCGTTGTACCTCAAGGCGGAAACAAGCGAGATGCCGGAACTCAAGCGGGTCATCGTTGCATACAAGGACCGGATCGTGATGGGCGAAAACCTGGAACAGGCGCTTGAACAGCTCTTCGGCATCAAACGCCGTGCGAAACGTACCGAAGAACCGGAAGATGACAGTACGGCATTCGTCACAGAAACATCAGCAGCTGTATTACAGGCCGATGCCGCACGGACACTGCGCAGGGCACAAGATCTGTACGATGAGGCCGCAAAACTTCTTCGTGGGGGAGACTTCGAAGGTTACGGCAGGGCAATACGCGAGCTGGGAGAGCTTCTGGAAACATTTGAGAACGGTGAAGAAGAGTAAGAACATCGCACAATGCTTGTGAAAAATATCACTTGACGCGGCAGTAAGCAACGGCAATCTGCATCGAAGGCGGCGCTTCCAGGCCGCGTTGACGAAGTTTTCAAACGGGGGCATCCCCCCGCACCATATAAAGTGAGGTAATCATATGGCTGTACAGTATATTGACCAGCTCGATGTGTCGGGCAAGAAAGTGCTCATGCGTGTCGACTTCAACGTCCCCATTAAGGGTGGCGTGATCACCGACGACAACCGTATCCGCGCCGCGATACCGTCCATCAAATACGTTATCGACAACGGCGGCAAGGCGATCCTCTTCTCGCACCTTTCTCGTATTAAGGCCGAGGAGGACAAGCAGAAGAACTCACTGAAACCGGTCGCCCAGAAGCTGTCGGAACTGATCGGCAGCAATGTGACCTTCGTACCGGCCACACGCGGTTCCGAAGTAGAAGACGCGATCGCCGGGATGACCGAAGGCGAAATTGTCATGCTTGAGAACACCCGTTTTGAGGACGTTGAAAACGGAAAGGTAGTCAAGAAGGAATCAAAGTGCGACGAGGAGCTCGGCAAATACTGGGCATCGCTTGGCGACATCTTTATTAATGATGCGTTCGGGACCGCGCACAGGGCCCACGCTTCCACCGTGGGCATCTCCAAGAATCTCCCGTCCGCGGCGGGTTTCCTGATGAAAAAGGAGATCGAGTTTATCGGCGGTACCGTTGAGAACCCACAGAAGCCGCTTGTCGCAATACTGGGCGGCGCAAAAGTCTCCGACAAGATCGGCGTGATAGAGAGCCTCATCGGCAAGGCCGACAAGATACTCATCGGTGGCGGCATGATGTTTACGTTCCTGAAGGCACTGGGCAAGAACATAGGCAAGTCGCTTCTTGAAGAGGACAAGATAGACCTTGCACGCTCGCTTATGGAGAAGGCCAAGGCCAACAGCGTTGAGCTCGTACTCCCGGTAGACACCGTTGCCGCGAAGGAATTCAGTAATGACGCGAAGTTCCGTACGGTATCCGTTGACGGCATGGCCGACGACGAGCTGGGCCTCGACATCGGTGAGGAGAGCGTGAAACTCTTTGCCGACAAGATCAAGGGCGCAAAGACCGTCGTATGGAACGGACCGATGGGCGTTTTCGAGATGGAGAACTTTGCCAAGGGAACGATCGGCGTCTGCAAGGCGATCGCCGAACTGGATGGCGCCGTAACCATCATCGGCGGAGGAGACTCGGCCGCTGCCGCAGACCAGCTCGGTTTCGCGGACAAGTTTTCCCACATCTCCACCGGCGGAGGCGCGTCGCTTGAGTACCTCGAAGGCAAGCTCCTTCCGGGAATCGCGGCACTTGACAAGTAAGGCGCAAACATGAACCGGGAAGGGGTAAAAAAGCACCTTCCCTTTCATTTTTATGCATCTGTATAGCGTTCATTTTCAGAACCGGTTTACCGGAGACGGTGCGGCCGATAATGACGAGATCATTTTTACACAATATGGACGAAATCGTGTTATTCGTGGCATGATCGTCCATACATCCAGATGAATGTCTGTTCCTGCCGCAGCAACTGCATGTATGATCGTATCCCGATGGTTATCACAAAAAACCGGATGTACAGAAGTCGATTATGGTTAATCAGATGCCGGAAGTGACGGGTACATATATTCGCTTTTTTTACAGGAAGCTGTACAATAAATGGTTGACAATCATACAACTATACATATATCAGTACGTAAATGACGCATAAAATCTCTTTACGTATGTTTTCTAATTCGTTCGAGTATCTTTCCAAAAACGGCATACCTGCTTGGCAATCTCAACAAATCAGTATAACGTATCTAAAGTTTTTCTGCGTCCTTAAATGATTTATTTTGGGAGTATACGAAAAATGCAAAATGGCAAAGTAAAATGGTTTAACGAAAGTAAGGGTTTTGGTTTTATCCAGACTGATGATGGAAACGATATTTTCGTTCACCATACGGGTATTGTCGGGTCGGGTTTTAAGACACTTCGGGAAGACGCACGTGTTGAGTTTGAGACTGAAGAGAGTGAGAAGGGACCGCGTGCTGTTTCGGTTCGCGAAATCTGATCACTGACGGATAAAATACACGTTTTTTACCACCGGGCCGGCTTCTTGCCGGCCTTATTTGTATGCGTGACGATCAAACAAGTCCGTCTGCCGCCTCTTCGGGTATTATCCTGTCTCTGCCGTAGTACCCCAGCCTTTCCCCCTTTTTGTCACCGTGATAGTCGCTGCCGCCCGTACAGAGCAGATCGTACCGTCTGGCCACTGCTTTGAACGCTTCAACCTCCCTGTCTGAATGAAGACTTGCATACACTTCAAGCCCCTTCAGTCCATATTTAGCAAGCTCACCGATATAGGCCTCGAAAGACCCGGTATCAAGCCGGAGTGTCGCGGGATGCGCAAGCACAGGAGTGCCCCCAGCCGCGATAACAACATCGAATGCGCGACGTATCTGTATCTTTTCCTTTGGAGCGTCCCCCGGCATCCCCCTTCCGAGCAGTGTCGCGAAGGCTTCATCCACCGATGATACAACATTCATGGCGACGAGGGCCCGCGCGATGTGCGGTTTCCCCGGAGTGGTCATGCTGTCCATCTGCAGCATTTCCCGGGTAATGGCGATACCGTGCCGGTTCAGGTTTTCTATCATGCGGTCTATGCGGTTATCACGCTGGGTGTTGAAGTAATCAAGGACCTGCTTTAGCCTGCTGTCTGTACAGTTTATGTTATACCCCAAAAGATGAAAGTCTCCCCAGGGATAATCGCAGCTCAACTCAATTCCCGGAACGCAGACAATGCCGTTCGAAGCAGCCAGCGACATGGTTTCGTCAACTGAACTGACCGTATCATGGTCGCACACTGAAACGACGTCTATCTTCTCCCTGAGACACAGCTCAACCAGTTCTTTCGGTGTGCAGACTCCGTCGGAACCTGTTGTATGAACATGTAGATCAATCATCGCAGCTCCAATAAACAAAATCTCCGGTGTCAAGTGCCGGTACTTTATTCTGCTTCATCCATAGTGCATAGCAAGTATAAAACTGATACACTGTTTGCCATACCATATAAAAAACAATTTACAGAACACATATTCCGGTATACCGTTGTGGACGGTATCATGCATGCCGATTCGTGCACCGTTCAGTTTTTAAACGAGGTATCGTCACTTTCAGCCGATAGAATAAGTAAGCAGTAACCCGTTACGACAGTAAAGGCCCGGATATTCATGTTATTTTTCAAGAAAAGACATCAGCCGTTCAACCTATTTGTATCGGTTGCCGCCGGAAACAACCAGATCCCGCTTATTCACGCAGCCAGGGCTCTCGGCTTCAGCATCATTGCCGTTGACCAGAACACGGCCGCTCCGGGATTTCCGCTCTCCGATATCCGCATACAGGAATCAATCGATAATACAAGCGAAATATACAAGAAACTGCGTGAACTTCTGATCGACGGAAACATAACCGCGGTCCTCTCGCGCTCATTCGGAAAAGCAATACGCGCGACAGCTGAACTCTGTGAACTTCTCGATATCGACTACATACCGGTCGCCTCTGTCGACGAGATCATCAATAAAAAAAAGATGAAATCCCGTTTCATGAAGGCCGGTATACCAAGCGCCCGCTTTTCGCCGCTGAGTACGAGACGAAAGAAACCGTACGAATATCCGGTCATCATAAAACCGTCGGACGGGCATGCGAAGTCAGGCGTACGGCTCATCTTCGGAAAGGAAGAGCTTGACCGGTATCTCAAGATGTTCCAGCCCCGTTATCATTCTTTTATCATTGAAGAGTACATAGAAGGCGACGAAATCATCGTGTTCGGTATCGTACAGAATGGCACCTTTCACCTTGTTGAGATCACAGACAAGGTAACAACAGAACCGCCGTTCTTTGCGGACATCATCCACTCGGCGCCGTCACACTACAGCGACAGCCACCAGACGGTCACACAGATCGGTCAGTCCATCGCTGAAGCCTTCTCCATACGCTGCTCCCCTCTGGTCATCGAAATGAAGGTTCGGAATGGAGAGTTCTTCGTAATCGAAACGGTGGCTGAATTTGGCGGGGAATCCATTCCGGAACATCTTATACCCCGTACACAAAATATCAACATCTTTGAACAGGCGCTGTGCGCGATGACCAAACGTCCGTTGTCAATCCAGCCGTACAGGAAAAGCAGGAACCATGTCGTTATAAAGTATATCGCCGGCAAAAAGGGGGCGCTGAAATCGTTTACGCCGATCAAGCCGCGGGATCATGATATCATTACCTTCGCAATCCTCAAGGAGATCGGTTCAATCACGTCTGTGCCAAACTCAAACCACGATAGAATCGGATATGTCGTTGCGACCGGCAGGAGCCGCGAGGCCGCGATAGAAAAGTGCGACAACGCGATACGGGAAATGAGGCTGACATACATATAGAAAATCGAAACAGGAATATTTGCATTTTTGGAGCCACCATCATGACCCAGCAACCGTGGAACAGCCACTACACCCGCAACAAATCACAGCTTCTCTATCCGGACGAAAACCTCGTACGGATGCTTCTCTCCTCTTATCCGGAAGACGCCCGCTCAGGAATACGCGCGTGCGACATCGGAAGCGGCAGCGGTCGTCATGCGACTCTTCTGAGAAGCCTCGGCTTTCACACGGTGATTTCAACCGACATATCACCCAACGCATGCAGGATGACACGGCGCCTCGGCATCAGCTCGGTCGAGTGCTCGACACTTCACCTGCCATTTGGGGACCACAGTTTTGACCTTGCCGTCTGCTGGGGATCGCTCCACTACTGTACGGCATCTGACACGAAACTGCAGATCATGGAGCTTAACCGGGTCCTTACCCGCGGCGGAATCATACTGGGAACGCTCCGCTCCGAAAACGACACCTTCTTTGACCGGATACGGCAGACCGGTGAGAACACGTACCTCGTCAAGACAAGGGACCTGAAGGAATGCGAGGTAACCTTCTTCACACCGGACGACCTCACCTCGCTATTCCAGGGCTTCACTTCACTCTCGTACGGCATCATGGAACGGACACCGCTTGGAGAAACGGGTCGGATATCCCATCTGTTCTACAAGGCGGTCAAGTAGTGCGCTTCGACGAACCGTATGCACAGTGTCCGCTCTGCCTGTCGGAAGAAATCAGACACCACCATTCCATGCCATATAACGATGCTGCGCTTTCTGTATCGGTCTGCAGGTCATGCAAATTCCAGTTTATGGACCCGCCACTTTCGGACGGATCGCTTGCATCGCTCTATTCGTCCGATTACTACGGCGGGACGGCGGAATACGCATACACGGACGAGCGGATAGATGAACCGTACAACGCCTGCGTCTGGGACGCCCGTATCAACAAGATACGGTCCTGGGTCTCGTCCGGACGGTTTCTCGATATCGGCTGTTCGTTCGGCGGGTTTCTTGTCCGGGCGTCGCGGTATTACACGCCGTACGGCATCGAGATTTCCGCTGAAGCGGCAGCGTATGCGGAAAACAGGGGAATAACCGTACACACGGGCAGTGTGTACGACTGCCCGTTCGAGGAGGACTCGTTTGCCGTTGCTACCATGATAGAGGTGATCGAACACCTGAAAGACCCGGTCAGGGCCGTGTCGTGCGTCTATTCACGGCTACAGCCCGGGGGCATCGCCGTGATCCAGACCGCGGACATGAACGCCTGGCAGGCCCGCGAAGCCGGGAACGACTATCATTACTATCTGCCGGGACACGTCTCATATTTTTCGGAGACAAACCTTACCTGGCTCCTAAGCCGAGTGGGATTCTCCGAGATAAGGGTCTACCGCCCGGTAGACTTCGGTCTTCTGCCGAAACTCTGCAAGATGCGGGCATCCTTTACCCGACTGACGGATTACCTGCGCTGGTTTCGCGCATCGGTCTATCATGTAAAGGGATATTTTTCCCGAAGCGGTATACCACTTACGTCATCCATGGTAGTG
>CAZAHA010000106.1:0-9240 GCA_964484915.1 uncultured Leptospirales bacterium | reverse complement strand
CTGTCTCATGTTCTGATTATGATTCTGGGCCATCTTCAATGTCATTTTCTGAAGATTTTCGGTTTTCTCGATCTCCGTCTGGTCGGCCCCCTCCCCAGGTTCGGCCTGCGTTACGGGATAGGAAAGAATGTGGACGATGTTGTCCTCGATTTCAACAATGTTTGAAATTCTCTTGCTCTGGTACAGCGCATACACACCGACTATGCAGACAAGAATGGAGACAACAACAATCTTCAGTCCAAGAATGGTAAACACTGTTCGCAACTGAAACTTTTTGTTGATGAGTACCTGTTTTCGTTTTGACATAATATAACCGCCCGAGTAATTATTATGGGTCAATATCCCTGATTCAATCTCGACAGTACACCGGAGCTTTACGTGAAGTACCTGGTACCACTTTGAACGTCAGAGCTCATGAATACCGACCGATTTCTCTGCGAAGTCAGAAAGCAAACACGCACTGAAGCAACCGGTCATAACGAAATGCTATAAACGTGATATAAAAAGTCAATATTTTTTCAGACGGTATCCTAGAACAGGACCGGCAGTAGCGGAAGGCACTATGCATTACCTCTTTTATCTCCACACAGCGGCCGTCATGCTTCTGGCCGTGGCACTGGTCTCATCTTTGTTGCATCGGCACCGTACATCTGCTGCACTCAGCACCCTTTCTGCGGTGATGTATCTTGTGGTCCTGGCGCTGTTTGCTGCGCACTGCACAGCACAGGACCATTCCATACGGTACATCGCGCATAACATGGTTCCAGACGAAACGGCATTCCTGCGGTTCTCATCGCTGTGGGCGGGACGGGAAGGTTCCCTCCTCCTGTGGAGCGGGTTAATCGCTGCCGTCGCACTCTTCTTTTCGCCAAACGCAGTACCGATGATCAAATCATTCTTTCGACCCCGTGTTCTTGACAAGGACACCAATAGGGGGCCTGGCATTGACGGCAAAGCACTCTATCCCCTGTACGCTGTTCTGTTTTTGCTTTCTCTTATCAATATCTTTTTTTCATCACCCTTTCATCTGACATCCGACACGGAAGCCTACGCTCCGCTGAACGATGCTCTGAGAAGCGTATGGATGATCGTCCATCCGCCGCTGCTGTTTGCCGGTTACACGTTTGCGATTCTGCTCTTTTCTCTGGTTCTCTATGCCGTCCGGTATCCCGGCCATATCCGCCAGCAGCGCAAGGAGATACTTACGGCTGCCCGGTTGTGCTTTCTCTTTTTAAGTGCGGGTATCGCCTCTGGCGGCGTCTGGGCATACCGCTCACTCGGATGGGGCGGATTCTGGGGATGGGACCCGGTGGAAAACGCATCGCTTGTGCCATGGCTTTTTGTCCTGTCCTTTCTCCATACGGTACGACGGTCAGCAGCAAAGACCCCGCTGAAGCCTTTCCCGGTCGCCACCGCACTTTCCGTGTTTCTGAGTGCCGTCGCCGGAGTGTTTCTAACCAGAAGCGGCCTGCTTTCGGCAGTATCCGTACACTCTTTTCAGCCCGGCGGCACGAGTGTTCCGTATCTGATTGTTGTACTCGCAACAGCCGCAGCGACGGCATGGGGCATCGTACGGAGTTTTCGAAACGCTGCGAGCGGCGGCGTGACGGTAGTGACGCCCTCAATGTTTGCAGCACAGCTCTTCTTTGTTTTCGCGGCGGTTATTTTTACGCTGAACGTACTCCCCCTGGTTCTTATCTTCGTACAGGACAAGGTGTACACCGTTTCCCCCGAGGTATATAATGCCGTATCCGTCTTCGTGCTCGTCGTCACTGTTATTCTGCTTGCCGTGCCGTCCCTGCAGACATGGAAACGAGCCGCCCTCCTTGCCGTTTTGACAGTCCTTGCGGCGGTCCTGCTCCCGGTTGCGGGAATACGCCCACCGATCGCCGTTTTACTGTCGCTGCTCCTTTTTACCATACTGGCGCTTCTTGCCGACAGACACCGTCCCGCGTATCTCACGGTAATCCACGCGGGATTCGCCGTGTTTGCGGCGGGAATCATCTGCGCCTTCGCCCTTTCGTCCGATACGCGCTTTCATATCGAACCGGAACGGCTGCAGGAATTCAAAGGACGGCATTTCAGCTTTACGACACACGACGAGACCCTTACCCTGTTTATGGACACCAGAATGAAACGGATCAGCGTTTCAGAAACGGACCGTCCTGTCATTTTTCCGGCTCTTTTTGCTGATTACTATGTGACCGTCATCAAATACCTCGACTCAATGGAGATTACCGGTTCTCTCCGGCTCAGCGAGGACACTCCTGTACGGTTCGAGGACTATACGGTTATCTATACCGGCTACGACAACGGTACGTATACGGTGCATATAACGGACAACGGCTCCACCACCGTTGTGTCCCTTACAAACCGGAACCGCACGGGTACCGTGTCTATCAACGGCGGCTCCCGCAAGGTGAGTCTCAATCTTGCCGGGCCGGACAACGAATGGATCATGCTCTGGATTGAGCCCGACCCATCACGGGGTCTTCTTCCTCCGATCCTTGTACTGGATGTTTCCCGCAAGCCGCTCATGGTACTCGTCTATACCGGTATTCTCATGATTCTCGGCGGCAGCGCGGCCGCCATGTGGAAGGGCACCGATGATCCGTGTTGAGAACATATCCGCCTCGTACGGAAGCACTGCCGTATTCCGATCACTGAGCCTTGAGATTCCGTCAGGAGCACTCGCTCTTGTTACCGGTAAGAACGGCACCGGCAAGTCTACGCTGTGCCGGATACTGTCAGACTTAAAGGATATCGATTCAGGATCGGTCACCGTCACCGGTACAGTTTCACTCGCCGCGCCCTGTGTCGTCCCCTACGGAGCCATGACCATACGGGAGATCCAGTCCCTTGTTTGTGATTCACCTGAAGAAGTGTCAATGATGAATGACCTCTTTGCCGGAATGGGCGGCGTACGCCCCGTTGACACCGTTTCCGCGCTGTCAAGCGGAGCCCTTCAGAAACTGTCGCTGTCTCTTGCGCTGTCGCGCAACGCCAACACCGTGATTCTGGACGAACCGTTTACTCACATCGATTCAGACGCCGTACGTTTTCTTGCGGGTCACATACGGACACTGTCGTCAACAGTACTCGTTGCCTCGCACAGAACGGACATCAACCTTCAGCCTGATATAGAGATAAGCCTTGATACGCGTCCGTAAGACAGTACGGCTCATTCGCAAGGAGTGCATCCTTCATTTCGGACGGGGAGGCGGTACCGCTGCCGTTTTCATCTTTCCGGCTGCGGTAACGTTTACCGCATCATACATTTTACAAAACGGTTCCGGCTCAGCGCAGACTGACGCACTCATACTCTGGATTATTACATATGTTTCATCTCTTCAAATCTGCGGCGCCGTATACAGTGCGGAGATTGACGGCGGCAATCATTACTTCCTCTCGCATTATTTTTCTATAGCCGAGATCTACTTTTCCAAGCTGTTCTTTTCATCCGTATGCGTCCTGTCTGCCTTTTTTACCGTAACGCTGGTTTATTTGTTTTTCAACGGCCTGCCGCTATCAGTAATTCCGCACACCGTGCCACTTCTTCTGACAGGATCGGTCTGTATCGCGGTTCTTCTTTCGGCACTTGGTATCATTACCGCTCAAAGCGGTGGAAGGAACGCCCTGTACGGCATCCTTTCCGTCCCGCTGCTTCTTCCGCCGTCCGGTATCGTCGTTTCCGCTCTCGCGGGAGTACTGTCAGGAGAAGCTGCGCAAACGGAGGTCTATTTTTTCTTATTGTCATTTTCTGTCTTCGTTTGCGTAGTATCCCTTATTGTCTTTGAAAGGGTCTGGAAATCATTCTGATGACACGAATATACGCATTGTATGCGCTCTTCTTTTCGGTTTCTGTCGGTGTGTCCTACACGGCATTCATGTATGCGCCCGCCGCAGAAGGGCTTGGAGAGAGCTCTCGAATCCTGTATCTGCATGTACCCGCGGCGTGGATGTCCGTTCTGTCGTTTTGTTCATCGGGATTCTTCGCCGTCTGGTTTCTGTTGAGCCGTAAAATGAAACACGGGCTGCTGATGCATGCCGGCGCAGAACTCGGCATGCTGTGTATCATTGCCGCCACGGTAAGCGGTGCTGTCTGGGCGCATGAAGCTTGGGGCGTTTTCTGGAACTGGGACATACGGCAGACCACCGTTGCACTGGTACTCCTGATCTATGCGGGATATTTTGCCATCCCGTCGCGCTCATCCTCATCTGACATTCCGCGTGCGGGATACCTTGCTGTCTCAGCGGTACTGGTTCCTCTTTTTGTTTTTGTTTTCCCGAGGATGTACCCGACGCTTCACCCGTCCCCTGTCATTACACAGTCGGGGGAAATCCATCTCGATATGGCAATGAGATTCGCGTTCGTTTTGTCGCTGTTCCTGTACAGCATCCTTTTCATTGTTCTGTACCGGCTCTGTTACCGGCTCTTGCTGCTGTCACATTCTATCAGGGAGGAAAAATGACTCTGTTTATAAGTGCAGTCTGCGTCTGGGGCGCGATTTGCCTGTATTGTGCTCTGCTTGAACGCCGTATTCGAAGAATCGAACGGAAGGCGGACTTCCGAAAATGAAGCATGCCGTACTTGTTATTGTTGCCTGCTTCGCACTGGGAGGAGCAGCCCTTTATTCCGGAAGAGTGCTCTCTCCCTACGTTACATTTGCCGAAGCGGCACAAAGCAGCGCCGCCGTACAGATTATCGGCAGGCCGACTGGCGGCACTAGTTTTCCTCTTGACGGGAACGGCTGTACAGTTATCACACTGGCAGATCATTATGACAGCTCCAGACAGATGAACGTTACGTACTGCGGCGTTGTTTCGGAGAACATCAATCACGCCGAAACCGTCGCGGCAAGCGGAACCTATGACAGCGACCGGCGTACTTTTATGGCACGGCGACTCTATTACAAGTGTCCGTCGAAATACCGGAGGGAAGCCTCGCCTGACTCTGATTTCTGATAACATCCTTCCTTTCCGTATCAAACGGCTGTATTTGTTATCCGAATGTTAAATAACCCCGTTTTCAGCCCTGACCGACAACCGACCCGAAAATTCATATTGAAAAAAAACACCGTCGTCACAATATATTACCCGATTGTTGAAAAGAACAATTTCTGCATAATACAGGTCATATGACGGTTATGTAATGAATTATATTCTATCAAAGAGGTACAACATGAAACATCTCAGTTCGATTTTTGGATCTAAAGTGTTTAACGATTACGTTATGCGCGAAATGCTGCCCAAGGCGACGTACAAGGCGCTGAAGGCCACCATCGACAATAACCAGAGGCTTGACCCTGATGTTGCTGATGTTGTCGCAAGCGCGATGAAAGACTGGGCTCTCGAGCAGGGCGCAACCCACTTTACCCACTGGTTTCAGCCGATGACAGGCATCACGGCGGAAAAACATGACGCCTTCATATTTCCAACTGCTGACGGCAAGGTGATACTCGAATTTTCGGGCAAGGAACTCATCAAGGGAGAGCCGGACGCTTCTTCATTTCCGAGCGGCGGTATCCGTGAAACCTTTGAGGCGCGCGGCTACACCGCCTGGGACTGTACGTCACCCGCTTTCGTCAAGGATGATACCCTGTGTATACCCACCGCATTCGCCAGCTATACGGGAGAGCCTCTTGACAAGAAGACACCGCTTCTGCGCTCCATGGACGCGATCTCCAAGCAGGGTATCCGCGTGCTCCGCGCACTCGGCGACAATGAATCCACAAAAATCGTCTCCTATGTAGGTCCAGAGCAGGAGTACTTCCTCATCGACCGGGAAATGTTTGAGGCGCGGAAGGACTTGATGTACGCGGGGCGGACGCTGTTCGGTGCACAACCGCCTAAAGGCCAGGAAATGGACGACCAGTACTTTACCGCAATCAAGGAACGCGTCATCGAGTTTATGAAGGATCTGGATGAAGAACTGTGGAAACTCGGCATTCCGGCGAAGACCCGTCACAATGAGGTTGCTCCGGGCCAGCACGAAATGGCGCCTGTCTTCACCACTACAAACGTTGCCACTGACCAGAACCAGCTCATGATGGAGACGATGAAGAAGGTCGCTGCTCGCCACGACCTGGCATGCCTGCTTCATGAGAAGCCGTTTGCGGGAGTAAACGGATCCGGCAAGCATAACAACTGGTCTATCGGAACAGACACCGGCAGACTTCTGACCGATCCGGGCATCGCTCCGCATGAGAATATGGAGTTCCAGCTGATTCTGGCGATTATCATCCGTGCGGTGGACGAACACGCCGATGCACTCAGAAGCGCCGCAGCCAATCCTGGCAACGACCACCGTCTCGGCGCAAATGAGGCGCCTCCGGCCATCATTTCGATCTATCTTGGCGACCAGCTTGCAAACCTCGTCGATCAGATACTCGAAAAGGGTGAGGCTACCGGCTGCATCAACTGCAAGGAGATGGTGCTCGGCGCCTCTTCACTGCCGAGCTTTGCCAAGGACAACAGCGACCGTAACCGTACCTCGCCGTTTGCCTTTACCGGGAACAAATTTGAGTTCAGGATGGTACCGTCATCGGCGTCCATCGCGGGACCGAACTTTGTACTGAACACGGCCGTAGCAGACGTGATGCAGGATGTCGCTGACCGGCTTGAAAAGGCGTCAGACGTAAAAGCCGAAGTAAAGAATATCATAAAAGAGTATATCACAAGTCACAGCCGTGTCATCTATAACGGAGACAACTATACAGAAGAGTGGGTAAAGGAAGCTGAAAAGCGCGGCCTGCCGCACTCCCGCAATCTTGTCGATGCAAAGAAGGCGCTGATCGCAGCTCACAACGTAAAGATGTTCGAGCGGCAGAATGTTCTTACTGAACGGGACTGTCATGCGCGGTACGAGATTCTGCTTGAGCATTACATCAACACCATCAACATCGAAGCGCTGACCGCACTTGAAATGGCCAAGCGCGACCTCCTGCCGGCGGTCATCCGCTTCATCACGGAACTGGCTGACTCGATAAACACGGTCAAGGAGACGGGAGTCGGTGCCGTTGTGGACGCACAGACGGAACTCCTCAAGGAGATATCCGCCCTCGCAGCATCCGCACGGAAGAAGGTTGTCACGCTTGACAGCGCCCTTGCGAAGGCCCTTTCGCTTGATGATATAGAGGAAAAGGCCGTTTCCTACCGGGATGATGTATTTACGGGAATGAACGACCTGCGCTCAGATTTTGACCGTCTGGAAATGCTTGTGGATGCCGAATACTGGCCGATACCGACATACGCAGACATTCTGTTCAGTGTGCGGTAAAGCCCCGAACAGCGAATCAACATCAAGATGAAACCGCCGTTATATACGGCGGTTTTTTTATGCACATAATGCTTGAAAACGGCAGGGTATACCTTTACACTGATTACTAATAACTGCTGGGTGTAATCAATGAAACTCACACAGGACATGATCGAATCTGTTTACAGACAGATTGAAACCCGAAATTATTCGTCAAACCCCCAAGCCATAATACATTCCGACGAACTGTTGTCCATCATGTCCGCCCAGATGGGGGTTTCAAAGGACACGATACACCAGATCATTCAGATACTGATTGATGCGCATAAGATTCTCCATATTGAAATTACCTCAAGGGACGATGTCCGCGGCATTGACACCGTCTATGGCTATGTCATTTCTGACCTCAATATTATACGCGAACTGAAAAACTTTTTTGAAAAGCAGCTCATGATCGGCTATGAGCAGCAATACCGCAAGGCAAAGGGCGTGTCTGCAATCATCAAGGAGCTTTTTCCGCAGATCCGATCACTCAACACAACCGAAATCGGCCAGATCCTCAACAAGGCTGTCATTCTCAGCGAATATGAAAAGATGCTCTCGAAGGATTTCTCCGAATTTACTCATGAATGGACAGAACGAAAGATAGCAGAACTTGGGACTGAACTCGGCTTCCGTTGGACATCGGACATTCCGGAAATAAACGAGGAATTTTCCTTTGCTTCCATAGACAACGAGGGAGTCAGGACCGCCGACGATATCATCCAGACAGACAGCAAACGGGCGGTGGATACGACCGAGTATCAAGACTATACAGACAAGAAGAACAAGTATCCGATTAAACGAATCCTCAACATCTACGGCATCGAGTTTTTCTGCAAGATACAGTTCAGGCGGTATGAGTTCAAGTATATTAAACAGCTTGTGGACGACCGTCAGATATCCCAGAAAGGGGACTTAAGCAAGATCAAGGATATGCTCTCGCAGGTAAAACGGAACATCTATAAGGACAACCGACTGCAGGATTACAGGAATGATATTCTGGCCCTGGACAAGGCGCTGACGCACGCCATGTTCCAGGACCATTGATCGTATAGTATTACCTTCCGCCCATGAGGACGATTCCGCCGACAAGCGCAAAGAGCGCAAACGACTCTACGATACCCGGCGCCATAAACACCTTACCGCTTATACTCGGGTTCTTGGACACGCCCAGGATCGCCGAGCTGCACGCCTTGCCCTGATACACCGCACTAAACAGAAACGCAAGACCGGTAAAGAGGCCGATACCGAACGTCTGCGACGCAGAAAGGTTATCCGCTCCCTGCAGGAGGATCATCATAACGAAGCCGTAAATCGTCTGCGACGCAGGCATTGCCGATAAACCGAGAAAGATACCGTGGCTCTCATCTGTTTTAGCCATGACTCCGTGCGATGTCATGCCCGCTAAACCGCATCCGATCGAGCTGCCGATTGCGCCGAGTCCCAGTGCGAGTATCGCGCCTACAAATTGAGCGTTAAATAATTCTGTCATTGTCTTATTCTCCTGATTATTTTTCCATTTTCTATTTCTGCAACAGCAGGTCCCTGAACGGCCGAAACGGACGGCCGTCGCCGTCGAAAGACCAGCGGTAGTATTCAAGAAAGTTGAGTCGAAGGCCGTGTATAACGGCGCCCATCAGACACAGGGCAATGTTAAGCAGATGACCGAAGACCAGAATGAGGACCCCGAGAATCACCGGAATAATCGGCAGGTCCATACCCATCACCTGTGTCCCCAGCCGGTTAAATACGATACCGATCAGCGAGCCTGAGAGACCGAGTGCAAATATACGGATATAGCTTAGAACATCCGAGAAAAACTGAACACCGTTGTAGAGACCGCCCAGTCCGCCAATGATGAGCTTTCCCGGATGGAGCGTGCCCGCGCTGGTAAGAAATACCACACCGAGAGCGCCCCCCATTATGTACCCGAACGGCGG
>CAZAHA010000105.1:5285-9247 GCA_964484915.1 uncultured Leptospirales bacterium | reverse complement strand
TTTGGAACACCTTTCCCAACAGACCGGTTTGTTCATGATTCCCGGGCATTATGGAAAGCTGCAGACTGCTTTCGACGATGCGTTCATATCTCCAGTCATCCGTTTCCGGAAGGGCGTCACGGTAGCAGAGGTCTCCGACGAGTCCGATATGGTCCGAGCCATAGTCCATAACAGACGATAGTACATTGATGAAATTGGTGCACACATCAACATCGTCAACATATTCTCCCGGTCTGCCGATGTGCATGTCTGTAATATGGGCTATTCTCATAAAGACAAGATACACACACCCCGTTCTCCGACAACCATTTTCTCAAAGTGCCATGAAGTGGCGGACGATTGCAGGAAGAACTATAGACGCGGTCTCGGCACGAAGCTGGTTCGTATGGAGCCTTACATGACTCCACTGTGAATTGAGCGCCCGCTTCCGTTCATCATCCGAGAACCCGCCCTCGGGACCCACCGCGACAATTACCGATCGGCCGATCCCCGCGGCTGAAAACAGCGTCTGTTCGTGAACATCCCCGATGATCCTGTTTGTGTATCCGCTTGCCGATTCAAAGAGCTCGTATGAGGTGCACGGCGAATCAATGGTGGGCATGAAGATCGCATCCGACTGCTTGAACGCTTCGGAGACGATACGCCGCCACCGTTGGGCCTTCTTCTGGACCGAGTCCGAGTCTGGAACCGACCGGTCAAACGAAACGGGTATAAACCGCGTCACGCCTGTCTCCACCCCCTTCTCAACGATAAGGTCGTTTCGACGGCCCTTTAGAACCGGCATGGCAAGGGCCAGCGTATAGGGGCCTTCCACGGGCGGAATGATCCGCGTAACCTTCAGGATGCATGTGTTTTTATGTATCGCTGATATCTCCGTCAGGACACGTCCGCCGTCCGGGGTTCTGAGGTAAACGGTGTCGCCGACAGTATTCCTGCGTACGCGAATGAGGTGGTGACAGTCGTCTCCCGCTACCTCGATGGTGCTGGAAGGGTCCGGAATTTCAGGATGGAAAAGCTGAGGCATCAGTCGATCGTACTGAGCTGCTCATGGCGGAACATCGTCTTTGGATAGTTCATGTTGCCGTCATAATCATTAAACTGGAGTATCGTAAGCGTACCGCTGGATATGTGGAGCATGTCGTATCGTACGGGAAACGTCCTGTTGTTGAACTGTGCAATCTTGGCAATCGTCAGCGTCTTCGTGATTACCCTGTCCTGATCATGGTAATCGATCCTCATGGGAATATAGTCCTTGCGGACAACGTAGAGCGTGAGCTTGCCGTATTCGCCACCCTTGAATATCGGATCAAGCGAAAGGATGATGACCGATTTTCCCTTGTACGTCGACGTTTTGATTATTTTTGATGTGTAATTGCTCTGAAAATCGGCGTTTGAGAGATCGAGGAAGTTGAAGTTCGAGTCTAAAAGCGGGTCATACTTGTCCACATCGACCTTGTGAAAGAGTTTGAGCGAGAGAAGATTGTATACCCATATATCCTCCCCGTACAGGTTATAGAGGACACGGAGCTGCTTGCCCCGCCTGGGACTGCTGAACGTAAAAATATAGTCCTCTTTACCGATATTCCCTTCGAGGCGGAAGTTGACAGACTTGCCGTCGGGAAAGATATGCATGATATCGCCCTGAAGCTCCCCTGTAGGATACTTCATGACTTCGTCGACCCGTGCGAGTATCTCCTGCGCGGTGAGTTCAACCTGACGCGAGTCCTGCGCTCCAAGGTTCGTACAGAGTATGATACAGATTATGGTAAGTGCTGTTTTTTTCATGACATCAGGCTATAAGTAAAAAGAGAATAATTCAACCAAAAATGTTTTGGTGCACCAAAAAAAGGAACGCGGCATTCCGCGTTCCGTCCTGTGGAACAATGGCGTAAAGAAGGGAGCTCTTTACACAAGTCCTTTCTGAATGAGAAGCTCTGCGATCTGTACGGCGTTTAACGCGGCGCCTTTCTTGATCTGGTCACCGACGCACCAGAACGCGAGACCGTTCGGGTTAGTAAGGTCCTTCCGTACACGGCCAACGTAGATATTGTCCTCGCTCGCACAAAACAGCGGCATCGGACACTTCGGGCTGGACGGATCGTCATAGAGAGTGACACCGTCAGCCTTCGAGAAAGCCTCCCTGGCCTCCTCTACGGAAACGGGACGTTCGGTCTCGACCCAGACGGCCTCTGAATGGTTCCGGAGTACCGGTATCCTGACGCAGGTTGCGCTGACATCCACATCCGAGTTCATGATCTTCTTCGTCTCATGGAACATCTTCATCTCTTCCTTGGTGTAGTCGTTGTCCATGAAGACATCAACCTGCGGGATAATATTCATCGCAAGCTGGTACTGGAACTTGTTTACGGTGGGGTTCTCACCACGCGCAATTTCTGCAAATTGTTCCTCAAGCTCTGCCATGCCCCGTGCACCAGCGCCGCTTGCAGCCTGATAGGTAGAAACATGGACCCGCCTGATATGCGAGAGCGCTTCCAGGGGCTTCAGACAGACAACCATCTGGATCGTGGTACAGTTCGGATTCGCGATTATGCCGTTGTGCTTATCCACATCGTCCGGATTCACTTCGGGAACAACCAGTGGCACGTCCGGGTCCATCCGCCAGGCCGAGCTGTTGTCGACAACGACACAACCCGCGTCGACAGCCTTCTTCGCCTGCTCCTTGCTGATTGAACCGCCGGCTGAGAAGAGTGCGATATCGAAACCGTCATAACAGCCGTCCTCAACCGCTTCAACGGTTACCGTGCGGTCTCCAAACTGGATCTGTTTGCCGACCGTTGAATGACCAAGAAACTTGATTGTATCAATGGGAAAATTACGCTCCAGAAGTATTTTCCGGAATTCCTCGCCGACGGCACCGGTAGCGCCGAGAACGACAACATTGTATTTTTTCATACATTTTTCTCCAAAGTATAGTATAAATGCGATAAGAAAACCGGCACACCAATATGTTTCATGCCGGAGTACATATCAGACATTGCATAATATGCCATGCCAGACTTGATCATTGGGCATAGCATGATCTTATACCTGCACGTAATTTCAAAGCAACCGCCGATCTGTCAATGATTTTATCATGAGCTGATTGCAGAGAAAAAAACTTTACACATACTTCACATACTGAAACTATTGCGTTCTGACTCTTTACTGACGGAGAAATCACATGAAGAAAGCCTGCATCGTTGGCGCAACCGGATTCGGCGGATGCGGACTCCTTGAGATACTCGCACGCCACAGCGGCATAGAGGTTGTCGCGCTTTCCGCACGAAACGAAACCGGTTTCAAGATAGCCAGTATGTACCCGCATCTTGAGGGCTTCTATGACCTTACTGTGACCACCCTTGAAGAGATGGATCTGTCCGGTATCGATATTGCCTTTCTTGCTACACCGGACCGTGCCGGCATGACCATTATTGATACGTTTTTCAGCAGGGGGATCCCCGTTATCGATTTCAGCGGTGATTTCAGGTTCAATTCTGCCGATGACTATGCCGTTTACGCTGCCAACAAGTCGATTGACACAACTCATCACGCGAAAGAGCGTCTCGCTTCATCTGTATACGGACTGTGTGAACGCAACCGCGATGCCATCCGTTCGGCACGGATCGTCGGCAATCCCGGATGTTTCGCAATGTCACTCATACTGCCGCTTCTTCCGGTAACCGAACACAATATAGCTATCTCTCCGCGGATCATCTGCGACTCAAAATCAGGCGTTTCCGGTGCAGGCAAGAACCCCGGTGCCGCAAACTTCTATCCCCAACGGTATGAAAACATCAATACATACCGGGAAGGTTCGCATCAGCACCTCGTCGAGGTGGAACAATCGATCCGTACAAAGGATTCCTCCTTCTCGGTTTTTTTTGTACCGCAGGTGCTTCCGATGACGCGGGGCATACTTTCCAACCTGTATGTTGAGGTCGACCGCTCCTTTACAACCGGTG
>CAZAHA010000105.1:0-5275 GCA_964484915.1 uncultured Leptospirales bacterium | reverse complement strand
CGGGGGAAGTACCCGACTCCGCTGCGTGCCATGACCGCGGCGACCCCGTCATCCGCGTAACGGATACCTCACCGCAGCTCTCCTCTGTACGCGGAACAAACATGTGCGTCATTCGTCCATTGGTGGACACCCGTACCGGAACGATGCTCGTAACATCCGTCATCGATAATCTTATGAAGGGACAGTCCGGCAATGCTGTTCAGTGTGCCAATATCATGCTTGGCATCGACGAAACCGATGGTCTGAATGTTCCTCCGTCATATCCGTAAAACAGATATTGTGTTCGCTTCGATCAAGCCTGTACGGCCGGGTCTCACACCGTGTTTTTGCATGTATCAAAAAATAAAATCTTGACATCGGTCCATTTTTCGTCACATAAAACTGGAAGATAACTATTAATGTTTTTATAAAAATTTCAAAATTTGGAATCGCACACCATGAGCAGAGCAGGATAGAGCATGGCTGACAAGATAATCAAGGGAATCACGGCATCCTCAGGAATACGGATCGGCAAGGCCTTCCTGTACAAGGGTACAAGGGTCGTCATACCCAAGTATCGTATTCGTGACGACGAAGTCAACCTGGAACAGCAGCGCTTTAATAACGCGCTTGAAAAGACACGCGAGGAGATCAAGGGAATACAGGTACAGGTTTCCCGAAGCCTCTCCAGCGATCTTGCTGACATTTTTACCAGCCACCTGATGGTCCTTGAGGACCCGCAGATCGTCGAACAGGCCCTTGAAAAACTCAAAACCGAGAAGCGAAACATCGAATGGATACTCAACGACATCTCTCTTGAGCTCATGAAGAGCCTCGAGTCGATAGATGACGACTATCTCCGTGAACGGATACTGGACATATCTGATATCCACAAGCGGCTCATTGCCAACCTGCAGAAGGTCGAGCACACCTCCCTCTCGCAGCTTGATGAGGAGGTTGTCGTCTTCGCCACCGAACTGACACCGTCGGACACGGCGCTTCTTGACCGGGATAACGTACTTGCATTTGTCACAAACTCCGGCGGAAAGACATCCCATACGGCGATCCTTGCCCGGGCACTGGAGATACCCGCCATCGTCGGCACGAGAAACGGTACCTCCCAGATCCGAAACGGAGACAGGATCATCGTGGACGGCGTAAAGGGTATCGTCCTTGTCAATCCGTCCACAGAGGAGATACGCGACTACGTTACCCAACAGCAGGAGCTCCTTATTCTCGAGCGTGAGCTTTCCAAGCTTACCCACCTGCCGGCGGTCACGCTTGATGATGTGGAGATCACGATTCAGGGAAATATAGAGCTTCCGGAGGAGATGGAGCTGATAAGTGATCACGGTGCAGACGGGATCGGTCTCTTCCGTTCGGAGTTTCTCTTTATGGGCAGGCACCTCCCCGACGAAGAGCATCAGATGCAGGAGTACGCGAGGGTCGTTGACTATTTTTATCCAAAACCGATCACGATCAGGACGATCGATGTCGGCGGCGACAAGATCTATGGCTTCACTGCGGATTATAAGGAGCGCAACCCCTTTCTGGGCTGCAGGGCCATACGCTTCTCACTGGCAAACGAGGAACTCTTCCGCACGCAGCTCCGCGCGATACTCAGGGCAAGTACACGGGGCAACGTCAAGGTAATGTTTCCCATGATCTCGACTACGGAGGAGATCATCTGGGCACAATCGATTATCGAGAACGTAAAGAACCAGCTTCGCGCGGAGAACAAGCCCTTTGACGAGAACATACAGGTCGGTATCATGATAGAGGTGCCGTCAGCGGTTATAAATGCAGACAGGCTTGCCAGGTACTGCGACTTTTTTTCGATCGGCACGAATGACCTCGTGCAGTACACCCTCGCTGTTGACCGTATCGGCGAACAGGTCGCCTATCTCTATAATCCGGTTGATCTGGCCGTTATACGAATGCTCCAGCAGGTCCGACAGACTGCCGACCAATATAACGTACAGCTGTCCATCTGCGGAGAGATGGCTGGAGAACCGCTGTATACGATGGTGCTTTTGGGTCTGGGCTACCGTATCTTCTCGATGTCTTCAACGTATATGTATCCGGTAAAGCGTATCGTACGGTCGGTGACAGTCGCAGAATGTGAAGACCTTGTAAAACAGATGATGACGTACGACACAACCAGCGCGACGGAAGAATACCTGCAGAGCGTTGTACGCAAAAAGTTTCCAAACCTGGTTAAGTAGATGAAGCTGTATACCGACCTTGCCGAATACTACTTTTTTATCGAGAACAAGCACCGGAACATATCAAACGACGTGAGCCTCATCAAGCAGCTTGTACCGCGCAACTCGCGTCCGAAACTTCTGGACCTCGGCTGCGGTACGGGCGAGCATCTTGACCTGCTGAAGAAGGAGGGCTTCCGCTGCACGGGAATTGATCCTTCCGAAGAGATGATCCGGGTCGCGCGTATGCGAAACGGCGTGGGCATAACCTATGAGGTCAGCGACATGCTGAACATAGACTACTACCAACAGTATGACGTCGTTATCTGCCTTTTTGGCTCATTCAACTATATCCTTGCCAACAGCGACGTGGACACCGTGTTCTACAATACCTACCGGGCGCTGAAACCGGGCGGTATTGCGGTGTTCGAGATATGGAACGCCTACCCGCTCCACCGCATCGAGCAAAAGAGCCTTGGGCATGTGTCAACCACCTATTACAAGGAAAAGAAAATTGAACGAGAGCGCGGTTTTGCGCTTGTTGAGAAGCGTCCGCGCACGATCGTGGATGTGTTTTATCGCTACTCAGTCCATTTTGGAGGTAAGGTTAAGTGTCTGGACGACAAGCACCGCATGCGCGCCTATTACCAGAATGAGATAGAGCGCATCATACGCGACTGCGGGTTCCATATCGTGTACCGCTATGCAAGCTCGCTCAAGGAAAAGTTCTACAAGCATTCGAACAAACTTATAGTCATCTTCGAACGTGATGAATAAAAAAGCTCCCGCTGTACGGGAGCTTCCATGCAGGGCGTATTCATGTACTTTTTTTTCAGTTGTGAACAGCCGGTTCCGTCTCCGTACCGCCTTTCGGTACTGTCTGAGAGCTGACCCGTTCTGATATCTCCCGCGTACTCGATTCCTTTTTAAAGAATTTTTCCGGCTCCTCAAGCGACAAGAAGAGCACCTCCTCCATCTTTGAAACGGGGTGGATCGTCATCTTCTCCCTGATATATTCCGGTATCTTCTCGAGGTCCTTGACGTTGTCCTCGGGTATGATGACGGTGTTGATATCACCGCGGTTTGCCGCCAGTATCTTCTCCTTGAGACCGCCGATGGGAAGTACCTTGCCGCGGAGCGTTATCTCTCCGGTCATGGCGATATCGCAGCGTACCGGTATCCTGCAGTATACGGACGCGATGACAACCGCCATCGTAATACCGGCGGAGGGCCCGTCCTTGGGTATCGCTCCTTCCGGTACGTGGAGGTGAATATCGTACTCCTCAAGGAGTTCTTCGGGTATGTTGAAAAACCCCGCGTTCGACTTGACAAACGTCAGCGCGGCCTGTGCGGACTCCTGCATCACTTCTCCGAGCTTGCCGGTAAGTTTCATGATGCCCTTGCCCTTGGTCAGCGAGCCTTCTATCTGCATGACGTCGCCGCCCACTGCGGTCCACGCGAGACCGTTTTCGAGACCGATCTCGTTGTGTTTTTCCTTCTCCCCAAACTTGAACCTGATGGGTCCCAGGTACTCGTGTACAGCATCGATGTCTAACGTTTTGGAAAATTCGCCGCCGAACTCAACCACGTCGCGTGCTACCTTGCGGCAGAGTTTACCGACCGTCCGTTCGAGGTTTCGTACTCCTGCTTCGCGCGTATAGTGGCGGATGATGTACAGGATAACAGAGTCGTCCAGCGCGATGTTCGCCTGGCCGATGCCGTTTGCCTCAATTTGTTTGGGAAGCAGATACTTCCGCGCTATGTTGAGCTTCTCGTCCTCTGTATAGCTTGAGATTTCGATGATCTCCATTCTGTCCTGAAGCGGCAGGGGTATCTTATGCTGTACGTTGGATGTTGTCAGGAACATAACCTCGGAGAGGTCATAGGGCACTTCCACGAAGTGGTCGACGAATGTATTATTCTGTTCCGGATCCAACACTTCAAGCAGGGCAGACGCTGGATCGCCGCGGAAGTCGGCAGACATCTTGTCTATCTCGTCCAGAAGAATAAGCGGGTTCTTGGTGCCGACCTTCTTGATGGCCTGGATGATCTTGCCCGGCAAAGAACCAACATATGTACGCCTGTGGCCGCGGATCTCCGCCTCGTCCCTGATGCCGCCAAGCGATATGCGGACAAACTTTCTGTTCAGTGCCCGCGCGACAGATTTTCCAAGCGATGTCTTGCCGACACCCGGTGGGCCGACGAAACAGATAATGGGTCCCTTCGTCCTGTCCCTGAGGTGCCGAACGGCGATAAATTCGAGAATGCGCTCCTTGACCTCCTCGAGACCGTAATGGTCCTCGTTGAGGATGTCCCGGGCGTTTGCTATGTCGATTTTTTCATCGATTTCACTGTTCCACGGAAGCTCGATCAGCCATTCGATATAATTACGGACGACCGAAGACTCAGCCGACATCGGTGGCATCTTTGCAAGACGCTTCAACTCCTTGAGCGCCTTCTGCTGTACTTCGTCCGGCATTCCCTTGGCAAGTATTTCCTTTTTCAGTTCCTCGATCTCGTCGAGTTCCTCTTCATCCCCGCCGCCGCCGAGCTCTTTCTTGATGGCCTTCATCTGTTCGTTCAGATAGTAGTCCTTCTGCGTCTTTTCCATCTGCTTGCGGACCTTGCCCTGGATCTTCTTGTCGAGTTCCAGAATCTCGATAGCGCCGTCGATAAACTCAATCAGCTTGTCTATCCTCTTTTCGGGATTGGACAACTCAATCAGCGTCTGGCGGAGTTCGAGGCGGAGATTTATGTGGGAAGCGACGCTGTCGATCAGATGAGAGATGTCGTTTATCGACGAGACAGTCTTCATCGCCTCTTTGGGGATCTTCTTGTTGATTGATATGTATTTTTCAAACTTATCCAACAGAAGCGTACGCCTGTTTGCAATGTCGGAATCTGCATCTATTGTCTGGTCGAGAAGCCGGATATCGGCCCTGTAGAGCTTTTCTTCCCGGTAAAAGTGTTTCACATATGTGCGCGTGATCCCCTCCACAAGCACCTTGATCGTGCCGTTGGGGAGTTTCAGCATCTGTAGAATCTCGCAGACAGTTCCGACATTGTACATGTCTTCAGATTCAGGTTCCGTT
>CAZAHA010000104.1:0-9280 GCA_964484915.1 uncultured Leptospirales bacterium | reverse complement strand
CCGGGAGTCGGCGGCGGATATTCGCTCGCGACCGTTCCGATCATCCGGGGTACAAATCCGCTCCTGACCAAGTACTATATCGACGGTATTCCCGTAAACAATCCGTACCACTACGCGGCCGCGTTCGTTCCGGTCATCTCCGCGGTGAACGAGGAGGCGATCGACCAGGCTGTATTGTACAAGAACGATACGCCGGTTTGGATGGGTGATTCCGCGGGTAATGCGGTCGATATCAAAACCAAAAATCCAAACCGTCCCGGATTGTCAGGCAAGGCGATACTCGATCCGGTTGCCCCGCTGATACCCACCGTGATGGTTAGCGGAATACCCGACCCGGACTGGGGAATAGTTGCCGTCGGGCGCCGGTCAACAACCGATGTGCTTCTCGACCTTGAGAACAACGAGTATAGTTTCGGTGACTACTACGCAAAGGTCTTTTATAATTACGGGAACGACCACCGGTTCTCGCTGATGTTCAACGGTTCATACGATGATTTTGCCATGGACGACAATATGTCCCAGAGCGGATACGATGTTGAGGCCCTTTCGTGGGAATACTACATGAGGCGTACCTTTTTCCTCGAGACCCGTCTTTCGCGATATGGCCAGCACAGAAACCTGGTAAACAACGTTGGGAATGACGCCACGATACGGTTCGATCCCGTGCAGTACCGCCTCTTTCAGGCGATCCACACATCGTATGACATGTTCATGTTTACCGCGGGATACGAGTACACGAACTATTCAAACGGTGCTGAGAGCAATATCGGCCTCGATGCTATCGCGGAACCTGATGGACTTGAAAGCGAAGCGCAGTTTGATACCGTACACTACGAAATCGAGGGACACGGTGTCGCATTTTTCGGCGATATCATGCTTGAGTCTGACCGTCTGTGGGGACACGCCGGCGTCCGGTACGACTACTACGGTGTCGAGGACACGCAGAACGCAGGATACAACGCCGAAATCGGATATAAAATAACAGAGTCTGTCTCGGTATACGGCAAAGCCGGACGGTATATCGCCCATCCGGACATGCTTTACTACATCGGCGCGGTAGAGCAGAACCCGGAGGCGGGAGCCGAAGAGGATGCCGAACCAACCAAACAGAGTGCTCTTGAGGATACGATAACCGATTCATTCGCGGTGGGAATGGTCTCCAGGGTGTTTTCAACTTTTGTACTGCAGTCTGAAGCGTACTACACCCGTTTTGAAAACATGCATCCCGGCGGCAGGATAACGACCGTCAACAACGACGAATACCGCAAGCTGATGCAGCTGCACAAGTTTGCCTATGAGGAGGACGGCTACAACTACGGGGTCGAACTCTATCTCAAGGGAACGTTAGACAGGAACTACAGCGGCTGGATAAGCTATTCGTACCAGGAAACCGTACGAAACACGTCTGATAACGAGATGACGGATCTTATCAACACGACGCAGACAGTCAAGGAGATGGACTCCGAATTCAGCCAGACGCATATCTTCCGTGCGCTTGCCGCAGCGCGCTGGGGAAAGTGGCAGCCGTCGCTTGTATTCCACGCGTACAGTTCGCTTCCCTATACGGAACTGGATTCCGTCGAGGAGTTTCCAGGAGACATTACCGTAACAACATTCAAGGACGAAAACTCGTCCCGGTACGACCTCCATCACCGGCTGGACGCGAAGGTTAACTACTACTATAATGATTGTGCACGGTTCTATGCCGAGGTGTGGAACCTCTACCTGAACAGCGGTAATACGGTGGCGGATCTCGAAAACGATCCGTCTGACACTGTTGCGGATATTCCGTTTTTTCTCTGGTTTGGATTGGAAATATGTTTTTAACACGGACGATACTCATACTCGTTTCGGTGCTGTGGACGGCCGTACCGCTTTTTGCCGGCGTCTATACCATACAGGGACACAGTACCGAATCGTACCAGGAGGATATCGGAATACTCCTGGACGATCTCCAGCGTGATCCGTCAGACCTTGAGGCGCGTGAAAGACTTATTCATTTCTATTACGCGACCGAACAGTTTGATCTCGCGGTTACCCAGTGCGAGGAGTATAAACGTCGCAGCAGCCGGCAGACGTTCCGCAACCGTGATCTCGAACAGGAGATCGACTACGTACGGATCATCTGTCTGGCCAGTTCATCCCGTTTCGACGAGGCCTCTGTCTCCGTGGATTCATACATCGTCGAGTATAATCCTCCAGACGACAGCATAAAGGAACTCCGTCACCGGCAGCAGATATATGATACCGTTGAACGAACACGCTCGTTTCCCTCACTGAGAAGCCGCATTGCTGAGGACAAAATTGTTCTTGGAACCGTCCCGGACAGCGAACGGCTGATCGTCTACGACTCACGGCGCCGGGAGGTTGTGCTAATGACCATCAACGGCAGCCAGTCGTCTGCTGATTTCCTGCCCGAGCTTCCTGGCCAGGGGCGGCTCCTCAGCGTATCGGTAAACAGCGTCCGTACAATCTGCATGGTTTCGTACAGGACAGACAATGGTGCATACATCAGGATAAGCTATAAGCAGAACGGCCGCTGGAGTCCTCTCTTCCGGGAAGGGGTTTTCAGTGAAGGGTCGGTAAACAGTTATCCGTCTTTTCATCCGGACGGCAAGCTCGTACTGTTCAGCTCCAACAGAAACGAAGAGAGCGGTACAGACATACTCTTTACCCGGTATACGGAAGGTGTGTGGTCTGCTCCGGAAGCTGTCGGAGATATAAATACAGACAGGGACGAACCGTCGGTAGCGGTGCACCCCTCAGGACTTTCCGTGTTTTTTTCAACAAACGGACGGCCGGGGCTGGGAGGATTCGACATCTACATGGCAAGATTACATGTCCGTTCCAATACCGTATCTGCGTCTTCCATTACCCATGTGCCGTCTGTAAACACCTTCAAGAATGAAGTCGTGCCGCCGTATGCAGCGGGCGGTGATGCGGTCATGACCAGTGTCGACGCCGGCCAGTCCGCACTGCTCCGGGTTCCCGGGCATATCGTCACTATCGAACCGGAACGGGGCACGCCGCCGATCAGAACGGGAACGTTCATCGCACGGAACCTGGAATTTGAGACGGGCTCCTCCCGTCTTCGCCGTTCGGCATATCCCTTTTTGATACAGCTTTTTAACTATCTGAAGGAGCATCCGGAGAAGAATATCCATGTTTCAGGTCATACCGATACTACGGGTCCGGAATCGGTCAATGTACGGCTTTCCAGGATGCGGGCGTCCGCCGTACGCTCCTACCTCGTCAGACGGGGTATCGACCCCAGACGGATCACAATCAAGGGATACGGTCCGTCAAAACCGATAGCAGGTAATGAAACATCGGCCGGCCGTCAGTTGAACCGCCGTGTGGAGATTACCATCTCGGACGAGGCGGACGAGTAGTAGATGAGTGGTTCATGCAAACATGATTATCGAGAGAAACCGTGTCCTGCAGCTTGATGAATGACTGCTGAACTACGGTTTCAGGAAACGCAGTACAAAAAAAACAAATCGTAGATATCGGCCTTGACATCTTTTGGAGCCTTCTGTATATTAAACGGTACTCCAAAAAACTGCATCTTAAGAACTCATCCACGACGCAGCTTCACGGCAGCATTTTTTTTTGGACAATGCCACAAGTGCCCGTGCAGTGAAGCGAAAAACATTTCATAGCATGGGCCCATTCTGCGGCGTTTCACGTCCGCATGATTATTTTGGAGGCAATATGAAGTCTCATGCCAAACTGTTGCTGGCGACGCTGTTCACCATAGCAAGCATCACGGGTTGTGACGGGTGTTTCGACGACGAGGTGACGAACAAGGTCGATGCTCCAAACTTCACGTTTGTCCGCGGAACCAACTACACGGTTAAGCTCAGTTCTGAAACCCGTGCCGCGACGATCAAGTACACCCTTGACGGAACGGACCCCAAGACAAGCGACACGGCTGTCGAGGGAACCGAAGTGACCATCGACTACTTCACCACAATCAAGGCGTACGCGTACAAGGAAGGGAAGCGTGAATCCAAAACGCTGAGTTTCGGGCTTCCTGGCATTGCCAGCACACGCAAGGTTCGCTACAACAGCGACAATACCGTATACGACCACATCTATTTTTCCAGAGACATCAACGACAAAAAGAAGGTCGTCAAGTTCTACGACGGAAAGGGCAGTGACGGGCAGTGGTTTACCGATGATGACGATGTACAGTACTACATTCTTTATAATTACGACGGTGATACCCTCACGGAAGAGTACAAGTATACCGGTCCAGGAGAAGATGGAAAGTGGTTCACCGCAGACGATACCTATGAGTGGATGAGCACCTATACAGTCCAGGACGGTGATATAACCGGCGAGATCATAACGGATTCAACCGGCAATACTATTGCCGAGGCCTCCTATTCATATGATGCGGACGGCACGATAACGGTTAACGGTACCAGCGGAACATATCCAGCCAAGGATATAAACATCTACGAAGGTGGATATGGCTCTGATGTTCCGGACATCGTATACACCGGAAACTGTGAAGTGACCGGTACGTTTGACTTTACCTATGCTGACGGCGAGAAGGAATCGCTTGTAACCGCAGACGGAGTAACGTGGACGTATAACGACCCCGACGGTGTGAACAAGGAGTATACGTATGAGTATTCTAAAGACTCTTCCGGAAACCCGGCGACGAAGACGCGGATTCTGGGCTACGGAACCGACACAGAGTGGGGGTATACAGAACAGACATTTGACGCCGACGGCAACGTCCTGACGGCAACCCAGTACTGGGACAACGCCGGAGCGAATCCCCGCGCGTACTATGAATATGTATATGATGAGAGCGGAAACGAAATATCTGTTACCAAGTACAAGACTCCCGAAAAGACAAGCCTCCGCTACTGGAAGGAAACGGAATACGACAGCAATGGTTCAATATCGACCGTCAACTACTTCAACCGCGACGAGGAGAAGGAAAAGTACGAGGAGTATGTATGGGATACTGTTTCATATTATCTGGTTAAGCAGCGTCCGGATGTGGCATCCCATCTGTTTACTGTCGCTCTGGAGACTCATTTTACAACCATCGAGGATGGATCGTTTATCGTAGCAGGCAATGAATACGACCATAACGGTGATCCTGTATCCGAAATCGTTGACGATACCGACGATATCGACCAACTTTCCAGGAACACGGCTGACAAGGTTAAATATATTCTGGACAATACCGAGGTGGGAAGCAATTCACTTACCATAAGCGGGTCAGACGCAGGGGAGTGTCAGGTTCTGATCTCCACGTATGACAATTCCGTGAATATCGTCCTGGACTTTAACGAGTACAACGACGGAGACGTCATCATTGACGGTATACTGGACCTCGAGATAACCGGTACGGTTGACGTGTCCGGTGAGTTTTCCGGCAGCGGTGAGGGATTCCTCGACGGTGATATCTATGTTGCAGATGCGAATCCTGGTATAACTAATGCGGACTACATTACGGTAGCGGCTGTAGAGTTGGAGACCGATGCAGACGGTAACATCACCCGTGAAGTTGAGTATATCTCTCCGGGCGATGACGGCGACTGGGTAACGTTTGATGGTAAAATTAAATATATTCGCATGTATGAATATTCCGACGGCAATGTAACAACCAAGGTGCAGTATAACGGAACGGGTGATGACAAAAATTGGGACACAACCAAGTCGATCGCTACATCCGACGACAAAGTAGAGTACAGGATAGAGTACGAATATCAAGCCGGTTCTTTGACCAAGGAAACCGTTTACCGCAATTACGGCATCCACGGAGAATCTGACGGTTCGGATGATCCGGATGAATCTCTCAAATACTATCTGGGTTGGCGTCTCTACTGGGACGTTGAGCAGCGGTATGAGATAGACTGGGATGATGATTACTGGCATGAAGATGAAGATGATGAAGACCGGCTTGTCTGGTCGATTGAAGAGTCCGAATAAAATAATTTGCCTGAGGGAAGGCCCTGTAATGGGCCTTCCTCTTTTTTATTAGCCGAAGAAAAGATCTATGTAGCGTATGAGGCTCTCCGTATACTCAAGCTTTATCCGTGTTTCAACGATCCATGAAGATTTTGGATACTTGCTTTCGGTCCGCATGAAGAAGAGTTTTGCGTTCGTTGCATTTTCCAAGCACTCGTTCTGATAAAACCGTCCCCTGTTATGCCTGTCGAAAAAAGCCTCCCGTTCAGCCTCATGCAGGTAGAGGTCTCCCTGGTGATACAGTTTGTATGCTTCCACATCCAGGATGTTTCTGTACGAATCCAGTATATTCAGGCATTCGGACGCCTTGTAGAAGTTGAATATCATGCTCATGAACGCCCTGAAGTGCGTCACAAGCTCCTCGTCCTTCGTTGATTTTTCCAGTGTCGCGATTCTGTGATAATCGGACTTGATATTGTTGACAATGTCCTTGAAGCGGCTTCGATTCTGCACTGAATCGCGCCTTGTTATGTTATACAGCCTGTATTGAAAATACTGATACAGATAATCCTTGGTATGTTCGCGGATCTTCACAAATGTGTTTATCATCTGGTCACGGAGAATCTTCTGGGCAAAGTAATCAGATTTTTCACGCCGCGGTGCTGTCCGTTTCGGCTGTTCCTGCCTGGCCTGCGGAGGCGCCTCGTCCCTGAACCGCCTGCTCATGATAAGCGAATAGGCGCTGTTTATATCGGACATGATCCTGTTTGCCCACTCTATCCTGCCTGGATTTCTGTCCGGGTGGTATTTCAGGGCCAGCTTCTTGAAGTGACGAATAATCTCCTCGTCGCTGCAGTCCGGTTGGAGTTTCAGAGTCCGGTACGCTTCGCGTAGTTCGCTTGTCATCTCTGTTTCCTGGGTTTTTGAATACTGTGAATCATACATCTTATGTCGCTTTGTCAACGAAATATCTTGACATGTATACATGCGTTTAGTAAAATGAGCCGGAAAAACCGTGTGCAATCGTCCAGGCAAGCGATTCATGCGCCGGGTATGAGACCGGCTGTATATGCGCTGCAAGAAGAAGGAGGCCCCATGAGCAGGGAACTGACAGACAGGCAGAGGGAAATTTTTAACTTCATCAAGGAGTCGATACACTCTTCCGGGTTTCCGCCCACGATACGCGAGATTGGCGGCCGCTTCAATATCACGGTGAAGGGTGCGTACGATCATCTGAAGGCCATCGAAAAAAAAGGGTATCTTCAGTGTTCATCAAACAAGTCACGGGCTATAGAACTCATTCGGGAAGTCGGCAGTCCCGACGGGGAACAGGACACGGTTACAATTCCACTTGTCGGCAGGATAGCTGCGGGTGAACCTCTTCTTGCGGAGGAGAATATAGAAGAGTATCTGAGTCTGCCGCGGCCTTCGTTTACGTCCGGCAAGTATTTCGCACTCAGGGTGCACGGCGACAGTATGATAGAGAAGGGCATTTTTGACGGCGACATAGCGGTAATCCGTAAACAGGAAAACGCCAATAACGGCGATGTCGTCGCAGCGCTTATCGACGATGAAGCAACACTCAAGACTTTTTCAATTGAATCAGGTGTATTGAAACTGATACCCGCCAACGAGGCTTATCAGCCTATCATGCCGGATAACTGTCATATCCTGGGAATACTCGCCGGAATCTTCAGGGTCTACCGTCGCCAATAGACTGCGCCACTTCTATTTTGTATTGTTCTGTCCTGATATTTACTTGACATCCGGTATAAAACTGTTAATCTATTTTATGCGTCGTATAATTAAGTCAATACTGACTTTTTTGGTAAATTTTTTCTTTCTGCAAACCGATTATAAAAAAGAATTACTGTTTTTTGTAAATCATACTGTTCAGAGGAGTTGATGGGATGAAAAGGGAGGTCAAATCGCTATTATTTACTGTCCTGATTGGATTTATGGTTATCTTGGTTGGAGATTTAAATATAGGACTAAATGCCCAGGATCAGCCGGCTGATGATGCAGATCAGCCTGAAGCGCAGGACACCGCCACCCAGGATAATCAGCGGACGCGGCCGGAAGGACTGATTACCGACTGGATGAGTGATTTTGAGGACAGCGAAGACTGGCGAGCAATTGCCACAAGTCCTCTTGGAGATACAAAGATCCGGAAAATTCCGGGACGCCCGAACGAGCTCAACGAAGAGGGCGAAGTTGTTGAGGCAGACCTTGAACTGACAGACGATAACGGTTTTACCCACGAGGCCGAGTATGTGCTTGGTGTAAAAACCTATTTCAAGGACCGCGGCTTCGACCGTGTAGAAGTTTTTCCGCCTAATGAGTACATAATCAGGGGCAAGGCGAAGGAGATTACGGTATGGGTACTGGGACGAAAATTCCGCCATACGCTGTATGTCAAGCTTCGCGATTACAAGGGTAAGATTCATAAACTCAAGATCGGCCGCCTTGACTTCTGGGGCTGGAAAGAGATGTCTGTTATCGTTCCGGGATGGCTCCCGCAGTCCTCCAAATATGCGATGATGGACAAGAACCTGCATTTTGTATCATTCTTTGTGGAAAGCGATAAATTTGAAGTACCGGGTACATTTTACTTCTATCTTGATAACTTCAAGGTTATTACCGATCTTTCAGAATTTACAGGTGATCCGAACATTCAGGACAACTGGTGATATAATCGTTATTTAAAGAAGCGGCCTTCGTCATATGCAGACGACTGCCGCAGGGAGAACAGGTCGGTAGATCCAGTACCTGCCGGTCATTACGGGAAAACATGCATAAATGGATATACCCAAAAGGATTTGTTTTGGAGGAAGCATGAAACGGAATTTAGCACTACTGACAGGTCTACTGATTGTCACTGCTGCAGTGGCCGTATATATGAAACCGGCGCATTCACAGCTTGTTACCAACGTACCGCCGGACATTTCCGCAGAGGAGCTTGAGGCCCTGGTCGTCGAGGACTTTGAGAATAGTCCGGAATGGACGGTTGAAACGGACCCCCGCGACCTGGAGGGAGAGAACGCAAATACAGAGAAGGATCCCGTTACTACTCTTGAGTTGAAGATAGTTGACGGTTCTCCTTCCGACTTGAAACCGGAGGCCTGGCAGGCCGATGATATGGGAACACAGAAGACAAAGGTTCTCGGTGTTAACTATGAATTCAAGTACCCCGGTTACAATGTGGTGTATCTGATTCCGCCTGATCCGATACAGCTTCCCGGACGAGCAAAGGGCCTGTCGTTGTGGGTACATGGCCGTGGAAATGATTACTATCTTGAAGCATGGATCAAGGACTATACAGGAAGCACTCACATACTGAAGT
>CAZAHA010000103.1:0-9346 GCA_964484915.1 uncultured Leptospirales bacterium | reverse complement strand
AAAGGATGTCGTTATCGTCGGCGGTGGAAATTCCGGACTCGAGGCTGTCATCGATATCGCTCCCATCGCCACGCATGTGACGCTTGTTCAGTTTCTTGACCATCTGACCGCCGACAGGATACTGCAAAAGAAGATCCTGGAGTTTGAGAACCTCACCGTACTCCTTTCGCACCAGATAACCGAAATCATCGGCGATACACACGTTACCGCCGTTACCATAGAAAACCGCAAGACGCAAGAAAGCACAACCATGGACACAAGCGGTGTCTTTATAGAAATCGGCCTCGTCCCGAACAGCGGTTTTGTCAGGGGTGTCCTTGATCTTAACCGGTTCGGCGAGATCATAACAGATAAATCATGCAGGACCTCGTCACCCGGCATATTCGCTGCAGGCGACGTGACGACCATACCGTACAAGCAGATAATCATCGCCGCAGGTGAAGGCTCAACAGCGGCACTTGCAGCCCATGAATATATTCTGCAGAACGAAGTATAATCAACTCGATGCAAGGAGGATCATATGGCTTTGTTTGACGAAAAGGTAGCACAGCAACTAAGGGAGATATTGGATAAAATGGCTGACCCCGTGGAACTTGTTTTTTTTACACAGGAGATTGACTGCGATTCATGCAGCGACGCACGGCAGTTTGTTGAGGAATTCTCTGCGCTTTCGGACAAGCTGAGTCTGACAGCCCATGACTTTCAGAGGGACGAAAAACAGGTATCCAGGTACCATATCATGAGAGTCCCGGCTATCGTCATATCAAGGAAGGATATTGATACCGGTATACGGTTCTACGGGATTCCGGGCGGTTACGAAATCAACTCGTTTGTCGGTTCCATCATGGAAGTGTCCGGAAGAGGACAGAACATACCGGAGGACGTGCTCGAAAGAATCCGGAAGATAGACACTGATGTGCACTTTCAGGTATTTGTATCACTCTCATGCCCGCACTGTCCGGGTGCAGTCGCTGCCGCACACAAACTTGCCCTGGAGAATCCGAAGATTCAGGCGGACATGATCGATACCAACCTCTTTCCGCCCCTTTCGGAAAAATACGAGATACGGGGAGTACCCAAAACCATTGTTAATGAAAAGACGGAGATCATGGGGGCCCAGCCGCTTCAGGCCTTCATTGAAGCGGCAGAAAAAGCATAAACAAAGGGCCGCCTGACATCAGGCGGCCTTTCTGTCTTCGATCAAAATGACGTGTACCATGCGAGTGAATAGGTAAGCATATAATCCGGATACTCCGTTCCCGTTAAATCTTCATAGTTATCGTTCATCATATCACTGACATAAAAAACATAAGCCCCCCCGATTGAAGCCTGAAGAAAATTAAAGGCACGGGCATTAAAGGACAGCTCGGCATACCGGGCCACCGCTCCGGTAAAACCGACATTATTAACACCCAGATGTATAAAGTGACTATTTGTGGTCGGTTCAAGATGATAGTTAACACCACCATTAAAACCTAAAAGTCCGGCCCCACCGGTTAGAGCAAAATTATTGTAAGCAAGGTATTCATATTCAAGCCCTATTAATGCACCACCGGTCAGAAGACCTACCGCTATCGCGTTCTTTTTCTGTTCGGTATTTTCCTGTGCGAAAAGACCTCCAGCAAACGCAAGAAATAACAACAATGCTAACAATTTTTTCATGTAAGAACCCCCCTTTTTTATACTTAATTCTAAACATCATAATAAGCATGTCAAGTCCATATTTAAAACCAACGGCTCTTGACTACTGTTCAGCCTGCCGTGGCAGATCATCAACATTTTCTGTATATCATCGGCCCGATGGACGATCTCTCCGATACTGCCATGTATAGTCTCAATCCAAGTACCCGCGCAGGAGACGGTCAGCGTGTGTTCAGATATTGTGTCGCGGATAACACTGGCAATGCGTTTACCCTCGTCAGACTCGCGAGAAACCTCGCAGTTCTGCCGCTGCTGCATTTTATAAATCCGTAGATGTCGCGCATGATACTGTTGATCGGAGTGACCTGTTCCATGATCTAATCGATAGAGTGTACCATAAAACCACATTTTTTACTGCTTGGTACCATCCATGAACGGGAATTCAATACTGTTCCGTTTATTTCTCCCGGTTCTTATTCGGTAACGTGCATTTTTTCAGCCAACATCGGCGTGATCGATGCAATTTTTCTTGTAAAGTTCTTGTCTATATACTACCCTAACAGACGGAATGTCATCGCATAAAGGAACAATATGGAAAAAAGCATCCTTACCATACAAAACCTCACTCTGTCTCTTGACGGAACACGTATTCTCGATAATCTCAATCTTGATCTCTGGCAGAACCATGTTCACGCCATTGTCGGAACCAACGGAGCCGGGAAAACAACCCTCGTACATACCATTATGGGCCTGACAGGCTATACAGATTTTGACGGCGAGATTCTTTTCGAGGGAACACCGCTCAAAGGTCTGTCTCTCGACCGCCGGGCCAGGCTTGGAATGACCCTTGCCTGGCAGGAACCTGCGCGGTTTGAAGGACTGAAAATCCGGGACTTTATCCGTGCCGCGGCAATCGACCGGGAGGATGACTCTATCCGGCGTGCGCTCCAGACAGTCGGCCTTAATCCGGATAACTATCTTGACCGGGCCGTCGACAAAACGCTCAGCGGCGGAGAACGAAAAAAAGTTGAACTGGCATCCATTCTCGTTATGCGCCCCAAACTTGCATTCATGGACGAACCCGATTCAGGTATCGACATCGATTCGATCACCAAGATTTTTGAGGTCGTGAAGCAGCTGAAGGAACATGGAACGACCATCGTCTTTATAACACACTCGCTGTCGGTACTGGAACAGGCCGATCATGCATTTCTGCTATGTCACGGCAAACTGGTAGACAAGGGCAGCGTTGACAGGATCAGCAGATATTTCACGGACGAATGCATGCCGTGCTGCATTCACGACCCCGAAAAGAAGATGGAGCCGACCCTATGAACACTGCAGAACTGAACGACAGACTTCTTGACAGCATCGGCGCCGAAAAACACGCATATAACGCGCCAGACAGGGCCCGTCTGACGATCCATCAGAACAAGGTGATCGACTCGCACCTGGTTGACGGACTCGATGTACAGACAGAAGAACTGAGCGACGGCGTGTCGGTAACGCTCAACCTTCCTGATGATACAGTCATAGAGCATCCTGTTCATATGTGTTTCGGGGTTATACCGAAGGAGGGCGTGCAGCGCATTCGTCTCTCCGTTACCATAGGAAAGAACTCTCTCATCTCCCTCCTTGCACACTGTTCGTTTCCGTTTGCCGAGAAGGTTCGCCATATTATGGACGCACAGATCACTCTGGACGAAGGGGCCAGATATTCCTATTTTGAGCGCCATGTCCACAGCGAAAGCGGCGGAGTAGAGGTTATTCCGAAGGCCAGAATCACTGTTGGTCCGCATGCGGTTTTTAAAACGGAATTTGAACTTATCAAGGGTCGTGTCGGCGTCATGGATATCGAGTATGAAACCTTCGTACAGAAGCATGGCCTGGTAGACATGACGGCCCGGATATCAGGCTCCGCAGACGACAGCATCAAACTCTCGGAAATTGCAAACCTCAACGGAGAGTATGCCCGTTCAGTCCTGACATCCAAAATAGCGGTCCGTGACCGGGCGCGCGCCGAGATTTACAACCGTATCACTGCCAATGCACCGAATGCCAGGGGGCATGTTGACTGCAAGGAGATCGTCAAGGACGATGGTATCGCTGTTGCAATTCCGGTAGTCGATGTCCGCAACGCTCTCGCGCATGTTACCCATGAGGCAGCGGTGGGCAGTGTAGACAAGAAACAGCTCGAAACACTTATGGCACGCGGCCTGGACGAGGACGAAGCGAGCGAACTCATCATTCAGGGTCTGCTATCATAGCTCAGTTTATCCATTCGCCGCAGAAGGTTACCCAAAAACCGCAATACGGGGTCACTACAGGTGAAATATCTCGTACTCATTCTGTATCAAGCATGCACAGCCGCTCTGAACGGCAGCGCATCACAAACGGCCGACATGATCCGGAACGGTCTTGGTCGTTATACGTTATTGTTTTTCACGCAGATCATGCCGTCCACTATCATGGCGGTCATGCCGGAACTGCACTTTTACTCCGCTGAAACGGCTGACATATTTTCCCTTTCAATCCTTCTGATTCTCGGCACGCTCTTTTTGTCATTCGGCGTATATCTTTGTATGTTCCTTTCCCTGCACTGCGGCGGACGAAGTACGATATATACGGCCCTGCTTTTCTTCAGTACCGCCCTCTTCTATTTTTTTGCAAACTCACCGCTGTTCTCCTATCTTGGCATTACCGGAACGGTTGTCATACGCATGATGTATGCATCCTTCATACTGCTCCTTGCATCCCTCCTGATTACCGTTCATGATGAAACCGTCTCCATGGATACTCTTTCACCTCTTCCAGGTGCTTTGGCGTTCAGTATATCGGCAATTGTCATTATAATGCTGACCGATGAGAGCTCCATTAATAACACCTTCAGATTCTTTCTGTTTACCGGCTGTATGGTCATTCTTATTCACGCATTCATGCTTTTCTTCTTCAGTATCCGGAGGAGAAGTAAACGTATTATCTGCATTGCAGGCGGGTATGCGCTTTTCACGGCAGCGAGCGCCCTGTTCTTTTCGGACTTAAACGTCGGTATATTTTCGCTTCTGTTTCTTACCGCATCGCAGTTATATCTTTATGCCATGCTCTCCAGGCTATACATCTTCCGACATGTTGTACTGACACAAGCCAAAAGCACACCGACATTACAGGACGATTCCAGCAACAGTCTCACAAATGATAACAGCTCACTCATAATCCATAACCGCCCGCTGGCATGCCAATCCGATGACGATCAGGATACTGTAAGAAAGGCACTCAAGAGTGTTGAATCAACACTGGTCGAGCTTGAGAAGGCGCACAGGAAAATCGAGCATGATTTGATCATGGCTTCCAGCGTACAGAGGATTTATTTCAGCCAGAACATACCAAGTATCAGCGACTGGGAAAGCTCCTTTGTCTACCGTCCCATGCGTCAGGTGTCCGGAGACATGTATGACCTCTATGTTAACGACGGAACACTGATCGGGGCGTCCCTCTTTGACGTCTCCGGCCATGGAGTACAGTCGGCACTGATCACCATGCTCGCCAAAAACATCATATCCGAACTTTTCTATAAACTATACGAAAAACCTGCAGGATACATACTTGAAATCATCAACAAGCGTCTCATCGAGGAAATCGGCGCGATGGACAACTACATGACAGGACTCCTGGTGAAGATCAATGACAAGGTTCTGCAGGTATCAAACGCATCACATGCGAACATACTGCACAGAAGCGACAAGACTGGCAAGGTTCGGCAGCTTGTACCAAAACACGGTAACGGAAACTTTCTCGGCATACCACTGATGGACGAACCGTATCCGACCGATGTATACCGCATTTAGAACAAGGACTCGATTCTTCTCTACTCCGACGGCATCTACGAGCAAAAAATGAGAGGACTACTGGATGCATCAGCTCACGAAACGCTTATTACCGCTTTTGAACAGTGTCGGATGTACCAGTCGGCTCGTTCGCAGCTTGAATACCTGTTGAAGGGACTGCAAATCGGTAACGGGGAGAGGGAGCAGGCCGACGATCTGACGCTTGTGCTCCTTAAGAAACGTGCAGCAAAATCTTCATGATCGTTTCAGTTCTTCGAGTGTGAGGAATATGTTAAAGTATTTATCCGCAGCGGTTATTTTCATAATCTGATAAATGTTGTCTGGTATTCCGTACACGCCGAGGAATTTGTCCATACTTGCCATGCGTTTACTCAGAACAGCAAGAACACCAAGACCGGATGAATCAATCACCTTGACCTGCGAAAAATCTATGGCAACAAAGTCTTTTTCTTCGGCAAGCGGAAACAGGCTCTTTTTTAAATCAGAAGCATTATACAGATCGATATGGTCCGGCATTACGATAACGGTATATGGATGATTTTCATAAATTTTTAACATAGTCATCATAAATATATTATTATAAAAAAAGTAAAGGACTTTTCGGTTTCTGTCTGGATTATGGTCCGTTTCATCCATGAAAACACTTGAATTATTTGAAAACCCCTGTACGTTATTCATGCTCAATCTGTCACACGGCAGCATGTTGCTCCCCGGTTCATACATGACGGTTGAAACGATATACACAGGCGGTGTTTAATGAAAAAATATCTGTGGGCATACCTGGTTACTGCTCTTTTTCTGGCTGCCGGATACCTGCTTGCAAATAACGATGTGCCGGACAGAACATTTTCCCGCGAACAGCTTGCCCGGTTTAATGGTGATGATGGCGAAAAAGCCTATGTGGCTATTGACGGCATCGTATATGACGTGACCCCTGTCAAGGAATGGAGCGGTGGCAGACACAAGCATGGACTCCGTGCGGGAAAGGACCATTCGTTCGAAATAATCCGGGCACCTCACGGCAAGACAGTTCTCAGAATGCTTTCCAAGGTAGGCAGATACCGGGAGTAAGACAGTATGCCGCAAAAAAAAAGTCCCTGATAAAGGGACTATTGATTCAGGTCACTACCAAATTAAGGAGGAAGCTTATTATAAATCTACTTACTGTTAGTATGCTACAAGAAACAATTGTTACGCGTGTCTTGACTAAAATTCGATTTACAGTGCGCTTATTTATACAGTATCATCAATTGTGATATGTTACCAAAAAAACCGTATGACGGTGTGTTTCGGAATTTGATTGATTTTTCCCGACTTATCCGTGAAGATTACCATAAATGCGCCGAGCATAATGCCATTTTGTCATATATCTGTTGTTTTCAAATGCTTTTTTTCGTATGTTTCCAGAAATTCCATTGAGACATACGGATATTGATCCTGTTTGCCCATTCGTATTGGGAATGGTGAATGCCGTCCTCTTGCGATTTTTTAAGACTGGCTGCATGATTTCAAAGAGTATACCAGATAAATTGTACAAAGCATAACCGACAGGGGAATCGCCGGACACATGATTTCAGTTTTTAAAGTGTCCATTAACATAAATCACGAGGTACAAACATGCAGTCACCAATCAGTATCACTGATAACATTCACTGGATCGGTGTTAACGACCGTGAAACGTTTCTTTTCGAAAACCTGTGGCCGCTGGAAGACGGCGTCTCTTATAACTCATATGTAGTAAACGATGAAAAGACAGCTCTCATCGACACCGTAAAGATGAACAAGGCCGATGATTATCTTTACAAGATCAAGCAGGCCATCGGAGACCGCCAGATTGATTACCTGATAGTAAACCACATGGAGCCTGACCATTCCGGGCTGATTGCATCCATACTTAAAGACAATCCGGATCTGACGGTTGTCGGCAACAAAACAACCGAGAAATTCATCGAACAATTCTATGCAGTAAAACCCACATTTCAGGCAATAAAGGACGGCGACACTATCGACTTGGGCTCAACGACACTAACCTTCTACCATACGCCGATGGTTCACTGGCCAGAGACCATCATGACATACGAGCAGAAGAGCGGCGTTCTCTTTTCGGGCGACGCATTCGGAGGATTCGGCACGCTGGACGGCGGCGTTTTTGATGATGAGGTCAATATTGACTTCTACGAGAACGAAATCAGGCGGTACTTCTCCAACATCGTCGGCAAATACAGCCCGATGGTCCAGAACGCAATCAAGAAGCTGCAAGCAAACGGCGTCCAACCCAGGGTAATCGCGCCTACACACGGCATCATCTGGCGGGACGACCCCTCAATTATTGTTGACCTGTATGATCGGTGGAGCAGATACGAAGTGAAAAACGGAGCGGTCATCGTATACGGATCGATGTACGGAAATACCGAACGTATGGCCGACATGATCAGGCGGTCGCTCTCATCATACGGCATCCGCGATATCCGTATTTACGACGCTTCCCGTACTCATAATTCACATCTAATTAATGATATCTGGCAGTACAAGGCAACAATCATCGGTTCCTGTACATACAACCAGGGACTTTTCCCGCCGATCCAGGGACTGATGGACAAAATCGAGGACAGACGCATAAAGAACCACGTCTTCGGCGTTTTTGGCACCTATGCCTGGAGCGGCGGCGGCGTCAAAAAGATCATGGATTACATGGACAGGAACAAATGGGAGCTGATAGACGAACCTGTCGAAGCGCTGTGCTCGCCGTCGAACGAAGACTTCGACCGATGTGACCGGCTCGCAAAAAAACTCGCCGATACACTGCAGCAGAGTTAACCACATATCGTCCCGTTTATTCGGGACGGTACTGTCTCATCCGTTTATTCCTCGATTATGTGTGGGAAACATATTATGTAACGATGGCTGAGCTTGTAAAACACCGGCTTCCGTCAAAAGCAACACATATGCACTGCAGCATATTAAAGGATTTCTGGAAGAAGCTCACACCGGATAAGCGGCAGGAGAGGCCGCATCCATCGGAACTCGCGTTAAGAAACCATGTTTCAACCAGGTGTATAGCGGGACGTAGTAAAGCGCATGACCGCAGCACCGGGGCCGGGCATACCGGTTTTAGCACGTCAGATGAAATCCGCCTGCAACCCGTTTTCCTTCCGCGACGAGGGTATTGAAGGTCGTAACCGCACGGGCGCTTCTTTGTGAAACAAGGTGAATGCCCAGCGCTTCGATCTCCTTCGCTGTGCGGGCGGGTACCTTCAGCACCCCGAACGCTCCTGTACCGATAACAAGGTAATCGGGTTTATAATCGAGTACGTCACGTATATCGTGTAACGAGAGCGAATGTCCCTTGTCACGCCGCCAGTTGTCGATGACCCGGTCAGGAAAAACTATCAGGTCATTCATGTAGTCAGCAGATCCCACTCTCATTTTCCCAAAACTGTACGCTTCAATCATCATGGTTGCATCGTCTCCCGTTGCACGGCACTCTTTCCTCCGTTAAATATACCAAAAACCGGCGCCATTGTCTGTAACAAAATGCTTCGAACAGCGGTATCAACAGTACGGTTGTTGTGAAACCGGGATAAAACCATTGACAGCATGAGTATCTCTGCCCAGTATTATCATTTACCGAAACGTACATGTCATAAAACGAGGATGCTATGGACGCTATATCAGCCGGAAGAAGAGCAAAGGAAATATCACCTCGGCTCTCAAATATATCGACACATGAAAAAAACAAAGCGCTCGAAGACATTGCCGCATCTCTAGACAGGCACCGTGCCATGATTATCGAGGCAAACAGCGCAGACATGGAACAAAGCAGAGCAGAGAACCTCGCAGCTCCTCTGCTAAAGCGGCTC
>CAZAHA010000102.1:0-9359 GCA_964484915.1 uncultured Leptospirales bacterium | reverse complement strand
AAAACCCTTCACGCGGCAGTTCGCGGTCATCAACTGATACATTGTAGTCCACGCTCTTTGTGTACAGTATGCTCTTCCCCTTGCCGTCGGTCCGCTCCATGATGAGCTTCCGTGCGGTCTGTATACCGTCGATCTTCTCATATCCGGAAACGGTCAGTGTCTTGGTGTGGCGTCCGTTCTCGAAGAAATCAACCCTGTACGTCAGGTAATCCTCCTTTCCGATATAGATGATCCGCCTTGAATAGACCTTCTGTCCGGTGTTCTTTACGGATTCGATCTTGTGGCATACAACACCGTCAACGGTCTCCTCGCCAAGCAGCCTGTAGTCGTACTCTTCTATGTAGTTTTCTGAGAGGTCCTCGCGGTAAAAGTGGGAGTTCATCCACGGACTGTCCTTCTCGGACGAGGCGATCTTCCGCACCTTGCCGCTGGAGAGCTTGATCCACTGCTGGTTCTCCTCACCGGGAGCGTCCCACGACAGATATCTCATATCCGTCGGGTAGGTAAATTTCATGCGGGTTCGAACCTTGCGTCCATACTCCTTGGATACCGTTTTGAACTCCTTCTTCTCGTTCTTTCCGGATTTAACGATGAGGAGCACATTGCTCCGCCGGAAGCTGTCTCCGTCAGGGATGTCCCTGTTCTTCTGCATGATCTCTCTTGCGTCCTGTGCGGCAAGGGGGAACGCCGCCAGCAGGCAGAGTACCGGTATGATGCGTGTAACGAGTTTTCTCATCCTATTCTCCTTTTGTCACTGGTTGTATCTGTTGTATTTCAAAACCGTCTTTCTCGGTTTTATCGTTTAAAGCCGGGATATTGAAGCGTATTTTCAGCATCCATACCGCAGCGGGCAGAACGACAAGGGCGGCGGCGGTCGTCGCTATCATGTTAAATGCGACCAGCCACCCGAAGTAGAAGAGCACCTTGAACTGGGAGAACATCAAAACCGCGAACCCGAAAATCAGGGCGATAGACGTATAGACTATGGCGATGCCTGCCTCCCGGTAGGAGTTCATGATCGCATCCTTCAGCGAGTCACCAAGCATGAGGTTGGTCCTGATGGTCTTTAGCATGTGTATGGTATCGTCGATACCAATACCGATAGTTATCGCCGCGATGATCGACTTGGCAATATCAAGCGGTATGCCAAAGTACCCCATCGTGCCGAAGACGATCAGTATGCTGCACGATATCGGAATGAGCGACACCAGCGATGCCCGTATGTCCCTGAACAGCAGGTAGATGATGCTTCCGATAATGATTAACGTCAGTATGATCGTCAGTATCTGTCCCCGAGCGATCAGTCTGTTCAACACGGCAAAATTTATCGTCTGACCGGCAAACGCATACTGCAGGCGTGACAAGTAGGGATCGCCTTCAATATGGTTTTGTATGCTGCTTATCCCCTGTAGCAGCTGTTCTGTAGAGTAGGTGTTGCCGTCATATGATCCTGTCTTTATAAAAATGTTCGCAACACGGTAATGGGGATCGACAAATCGCTCCATCGCGTCGACGAGTCCGTCCGAGTCGCGGTCCTCTCCGCTGTACAGCATGATGTAGTCCTGTACGGCACTCTGCTCTTCGGGTACGGTATAGTATGCGCTGTCGCCACCGTTTACAGCCTTGTTCATCCGCTTGATGACATCGGCAAAGGTAAACGAATCCAGAAACTGGTACTCGTTGCGGTTGGACGGCGAGACGATCCAGTCCGCAAGACCGTCGACGGCCCGCAGAAATTCCGGGTCCTTGACGCCGTCGTCCCGCCCGGTGTCGATCATCAGGTTGAAGGTAAGCGTGCCGGCAAGGAGCTGGCTAACCTTGTTGTCAGCGAGTACGATATATGAATCGTCCTTGAAGTTGGACGTCGGCGAGGACTCGATCCGAAGCTGCGACAGCCCCGCGACGGAGAAGACAAGCAGAAGAGCGGTAACCAGAAGAACAGGGACTGGACGCTTCAGCGTGAAAGCTCCGACCTTCTGCAGCATCATCTGCAGCACTCCATCCTTTCCGGATCTTTTTCCCCTGCCCTCCTTCGGGAGCGGTGTCAGAGCAAGGACCGCCGGGATCAGACCCACGGCAATTATCATGGCAAACACGGTTCCAAGGGCGGAAAATATCCCGAAATGCTTGAGCGAAATGACCTGGTTGAAGCCGAGGGTTGAAAAACCGATAAAGGTTGTCAACGCCGCCAGAAATATCGTTGCCGAGATCCTCGTCATGGAGTGTATCAGGCCCGGACGCTTCCCCTCTTTCCGTATCTCACCGGTATCATGGATGAACTGATTGAAAACATGAATGGAGTAGGAACTGCCGACCGCCACGAGGATCGTCGGAAGGACGTTTACAACCATGGTGATCGGAATACCGAGATACCCCATGAGCCCCATCGTCCAGAGGATGGACAGAAGTACGGCTGCGCTCGGCAGGAAAACGCCGCGCGCCATCCTGAAGTTCAGGAAGAACGTGATCAAGACAACCAGAAAGACAAGCGGCAAAAAGGTCCTCATGTCTCGCTTCATGTAATCCTGGATATACCGTTCGAAGACCGGCACACCGACAGTAGTAAACGTCAACGCCCCGGTATTATACTTTGACAGAAGGTCCATAATATAGCGGCTGACCGTTTCAGGGTCGCGGATTACCTCAAACTGTATGTTCATCGCGAGGGCCTGTACGCTGCCGCTCTCATCAAGACTGTAGATGTTGTTCTCAAAAACCGGATTGTCAAAGAGCTTCTCCCTGTACGCCTCAAAATCATCGCGGCTTTCCGGAAGCAGACGGTTTCCAGCATCGTCCATTTCGACCAGGTCAACCGGTACAAGTGCAGTCTCGGTACCGATAATGTCCTCTCCTGAAATGGGATTCATGAAGCTTTTCACGGCCTCCATGGACTTGTACAGATACGCCGTCTCAAATTCTTCAACGATATGTGCATATTCATCACGGCTGAAGAGATGTGAAGTGGCAACAGAATCCAGACCCGTCCGCAGAAGCACTGTCGCAAGCTGCCGGTTTCCGGCACTGTCGAGCGCATCCTCAAGGTCGGAACGGGCCACCCTGGTGTAGCCTTCATAGGAATAGACGCGCCTTTCACGGGACGGTTCCCTGTACAGATCGTCAGGCAGCGGCTCGTCGATGCTGAATACATTGAAGTATTCGCTTTCCACGGCGACATCCTCCTGAAGGAGACGGTCGATCTCCTCATCAGAGATGAGTCCGTCGTCTTCCTGCGGCCGGGTATCGCCCGTTTCCGGTTCGGTCCAGGTGACCGAACCCAGACGGAGTACCGTCTGGAGGCGTTGATTTTCCACATCGTATCGAAACTCATGGAACTCCTCGATCTCTTCCACGACTTCGTTCATGAACACGAAACCTTCCCGGGAGAAGAGCTCCATATCATGTGGTTCTATCAGCGTCAGCATGAAGAGTTTGCTGTCGCCAAAGACCTTCTTCATCCGCATGTTATAGCGGTATTCAGGCGCGTCCTTCGGCATCAGCGCCTCGACCGACGGCTCAACCCGTAGGCGCGGAAGACCCGCCGCCAGAACAACAGTTACTGCAAGCAGTACCGCGATAACACTCCATGGATGATGTACGGCAAGTTTGATAAAGCGTCTCATAACCTCTCCTGTCATCATTCCCCGACAGGAGAATGACGATAATAACACTAAAATAGCGGATCGATTCGTTCGATCCGCCTGCCTTTTCCCGCCAATCGGGAAAACCTGACCCAACTATACACGAATTGCCGTACCGGAATCTTGCAGGATTATAGATTTTAATGACGAAAGAGTTTCAGATTTATAAAGCTGAAGGTTTCGGAGAAGAAAAACAGATGAAACAGAGCATTACGCTCCGCGTTTTTTCGTTTCGTGACGGCCCCTGTAGCTGCCGGGGGAACAACCCTCCTCGCGTTTGAACGCAGAGAAGAACGCAGAATAGGAGTTAAAGCCGCATGCAAATGCGACAGAGAGCGTACTCGCATCTGAATCACCGTCCAGGAGTGAACAGGCATACCGTATACGGTACCCGTTGATGAAAGCATTGAAATTCTTGCCGAACGTTTCGTTCAGGAATGCGGAGAGCTGATGGGGTGTAATCTCGAGCGCGTGGGCAAACCGGTTCAGCGTCAGGTCCTCGTCGCAGAAGAGCTTCTCCTCCTCCATCATGAGCTCAATCTGCTTCTTTAACCCGTCAGTGTCCAGCGAATCGATGAGCGACCTGCTCTTTTCCCGGTTCTTCTGTACCGAAAGGTTTCCATACCCCAACAGGACGGGAATCCGCTGCAGGAGAAAATAGAGGATGATGATTTCCACCGAGACAATAACGTGGACGATCCGCCACATCAGCTCCATGTCGCGGGCGATGCCGATGATCTTGAAGATGCTCAGGATGATCCAGCTGAAGAAGAGGATAAACACCCGAAGCAGCCGCATATGGAGCGGATTCTCGCTGTGAAAGACCCTGGCCACCTTGATGATAAGAATGACGGTATATACAAGAAATGCCGTCATGGCGATCGCAACGAGAACGGTAAATAATGTGAGACCCTGGTAGAGGCTGTCGATAATCTCGATCTTCTTCGATGCCGGCTGAAGCATAAACGGAAGCGACACCAGGAGTATCACCAGCGCGGGTATGAAGTGAAAGAGGTCGCTGCCGGTGACCGTCCGCTTGTCGTGGGTATAGCTCTTCACATACAGAAAAAGGATCGGCGCGATGGCATACCCAAACGGAACCTGCGTGTACATGAGGTGCGGCATGTTATAGATGAGCTGTGTCGTTATCATGATTGAGGTGAACTGAATATAACCCACAAACAGCAGCGCCAGCGCAAGCAGAACGTTCCGCATGTTGTGCGGCCGAAGGAGCAGGCCGCATGCCATGACGACGCTTAAACCGCATGTAAACAGAACAAAATATTCATCTGGCCGTATCATATGTTGTCCGCCGCTTAGAGTGATTCGCTGTGACCTTCGATCATCGTATCGGTATGTCAAGACATTACTGTGATGTGTAACTGAAAGCCTGTATCAGATCACGTTGCCCTGAACGAGGTCGTTTTCCAGAAAGTTCATGTTCTGCGGCTTCATGTCGTTCCATCCGGACTCCCCTGAAACAGTATCGGGTTCAAACGACTGCGCCTGCCGAATCGTCAGCACCGAGATTTACCATGCTCCACGTGTCTTTCGCGATACGCCGGAGCTGACCAGGTATACGAAGGCCGGTCATGTCGACCTGAATGAGCATTTCGTACTGTTTTTTTATTTTCGTATCTGTCTTTTATTCCTCGCGGATCATGTTCCGGAGGACGGTCTGGAGAATACCGCCGTTCCGGTAGTACGTATACTCGGCGCCGCTGTCTATACGACAGCGGACTGTAAAGGGCACAACCGTACCGGAGCCGGATACCGCGTCAACGGCAAGGGTTTCACCGGGTCTGATGCCGTCGTGTACATGTATGGTATACGTTTCCGTACCGGAGAGACCGAGGCTTTCTGCGTTCTCCTTCCCGTAAAACTCAAGCGGCAGGACGCCCATACAGACCAGGTTGCTTCGGTGAATCCGCACGAAACTCTCGGCAATGACTGCGCGGATGCCCAGAAGATAGACGCCCTTTGCCGCCCAGTCGCGGCTCGAGCCCATCCCGTAGTCCTTGCCCGCAAGAACAATGGTCGGTGTACCAGCTTCCCTGTATCTGAGGCTTGCGTCGTAGATGGACAAGACCTCTCCAGAGGGAAAGTGTACCGTCACGCTGCCTTCGGTACCCGGCAGGAGTTGATTGCGGAGCCGGATATTGGCGAATGTTCCGCGGATCATGATGCGGTCGTTCCCCCGCCTGCTGCCGTACGAATTATAGTCGCTGATGCTGACTCCCATACGGCACAGATACTTTCCCGCCGTTCCGTTCGGGTCGATAAACCCCGCAGGCGAGATATGGTCGGTGGTTACTGACGCGCCAACCTTTACCAGTACTCTGGCACCGGTAATCGGCTCTACCGGCTGCGCTTCCGTCTGGAAGTCCGTGAAGAACGGCGGCTCCTGAATGTAGGTTGAATGCTCCTTCCAGTCATACTCAAGGCCGGACTCATCCAGAATTTCTTCCCACTCCGGTCCGGGCCGCTTCATGTCGCGGTATCCGTCGATAAAGGAGTCTCTGTCGATATATGTCCTGATATAGTCGTCTATTTCCTTCTGCTCTGGCCAGATGTCGGCAAGGTATACCGGGCGCCCGTCCGAGCCATGGCCGACCGGATCGGAGGCCAGGTTGACGTTCACGCTTCCGGCAAGGGCGTACGCCACACACAGCGGAGGCGACGCAAGGAAGTTTGCCCTTGTGTCTGGATTGATCCGTCCCTCGAAGTTCCGGTTACCGGACAGTACCGACGCCGTGACGAGGCCGTATTCCCGTACAGCGCGGCTGATTTCTTCATCAAGCGGCCCCGAATTGCCGATACATGTCGTGCAGCCGTATCCCACAAGATGAAATCCGAGTTCCTCAAGAAAGGGCATCAGACCGGCGCGGGAGAGATAGGCTGTGGTAACGACAGAGCCCGGCGCAAAGCTCGTCTTGACGTGAGGCGGGGTCCGCATACCCAGCTCGACTGCCTTCCTGGCCAAAAGCCCCGCGGCCATGAGGACTGAGGGATTTGACGTGTTCGTACAGCTTGTGATTGCCGCGATGACGACGGACCCGTGCGACAGCGTGACCTTCTCGCCGCTTGCAAGCGTCAACGGGACAGTGGATTGCACACCTGTTTCCGGAATCTCATACCCGCCGGCATGGGCAGGCACGGAGAGAGCGTCCCTGAATGTCCGGGAGACCTGCGACAGATCGATACGGTCCTGCGGCCGTTTCGGCCCCGCAACCGACGGGACAACAGTTGATATGTCAAAATCGAGTACCGCTTCGTACCGTACGCTGCCGGCGCCCGTTCCGCCGAACAGTTCCTGTACGCTCATGTAGCGCCGCGCCCGTTCTATTACCCGTTCGTCACGGCCGGTTGCGTACATGTATTCCATCGTCCGCTCGTCGACCGGAAAGTACCCGGCGGTTGCACCGTATTCCGGCGCCATGTTTCCTAATGTGGCGCGGTCGGGCACGGAAAGCGATCCGACGCCGGGGCCGAAGAACTCGACTATCTTTCCGACGACGCCTCGGGAACGGAGCAGCTGCGTTATATGAAGCACAAGGTCGGTCGCGGTGCTCCCGTCCTGAATGGATCCCGTCAGCCGCACGCCCACGACCCCCGGCGCCGGTATCACAAGCGGCTGGCCCAGAAGGGCTGCCTCCGCCTCAATGCCCCCCACTCCCCAGCCGAGAACGCCCAGTCCGTTGATCATGGGAGTATGGCTGTCCGTGCCAACGAGTGTATCGAAAAAGCAGAGGTGTCTGCCATCTGTCTCTTTTGTCCGCGTCACCGTCCCCAGATACTCGAGGTTTACCTGGTGGCAGATCCCGCGTGCAGGCGGAAAGACCGTCAGATTGTCAAACGCCTTCTCCCCCCACTTGAGGAACCCGTACCGCTCATGGTTTCGCTTAAACTCCAGCCGTGCGTTCTCTTCCAGCGCGTCGGGCCGTCCGTAGCAGTCTACCGAAACCGAGTGGTCAATTATGAGGTCAACCGGAAGGGCGGGGTTTATTCTCGCCGGGTCCTTCCCCATGCGGGACAGCGCGGAACGGAGCGCGGCAAGGTCCACAAGACACGGGACGCCGGTAAAGTCCTGCATGAGCACCCTGGCGGGCATAAACGGAATGAGCGTCCCCTCCGGGTTTTCCGGATCGTAGTTGAGCATCCGGCGGACGTCCTCCTCCGTAATCTCGCGTCCGTTGATGCTGCGAAGCGCGGACTCGATCAGTATCCTGATAGTGTACGGAAATGTACGTATCTGCGGGAAGGAAAGCGTAAGCTCCGGAAGCGAGTAGTAGGAGTAAACTTCATCATGAACGGAAAACTCACGGATTAAGGAAAAGGGATCTGTATGGTGCATGTCTTCTCCAGTAAAGCCGTTTCCGACTTTTTTAATCTCTTGTCATCGGTTCTCCATGCATATATGTAGGATAACTTTCAGATGTCCGCGGTAACCAGCCGATGCTTATCAAGTATAGCCGGTAACCACTATCCAGTCAATGGTTTACACAGGGAGTTTCCATGTATTTGCTGACTTTGTATTATCGCTATCTTTTATCTATTCTTTTTAATATATTTCACATAAGAATTCTACATCAACAACACTACTATCATTATACGTATTCCAGTATGACCTATACAGAAGGAACAACAGGAACTCATGTAAAGCTATACAAATACCAGTACTATTGAGTTTCAAGGACTTCAGTGTTAATTCATACGTCTTAAATCCCGGTACGATTTTTATGAACTATTAGCTTTTTTTTGCAGTAATGAAGCGAGAAAAATCGGCTTATTTCAGTTCTATTCTACACATAATACTTGATTTTAAAAAGTCTCAACTTAGCTTATGGTGGCATTTATACTGCACATATCCAAATCACGTTCTTTCCGAAAAACCCTGGACTTCAACAGATTTATTTTAGGATAAAGGTTATTGAGGAGAGATGGCTGAGTGAGGATGAGATGTGCAAATACCTGAATGTAAGCAACGAGGCGGTCTACAAGTAGACCGAGCAACGGGTTGTACCCGGTCATCACGTCGGCCTCCGCAGGATGATTAAACAGGACGAAGTGGACGAATGGGTCCGTTCCGGCGAAGGGGCTGACGCAATCAATAAGCCGGACAACGAGAAGTAAGGAGCGAGCATGGCCGAACCGATTCACGACAAGATAAAACGATCCCTCCAGGCAGCCGAAGGCTTATACCACCGCCTTGTTCTGCTGGTGGGTGAGTCCGGTTCGGGCAAGACCGGCATCCTTCGGGATATTGCCGAGGAGTTCGGGGTATCCGTCATCAACGTCAATCTGGCACTTTCAAGTGAGCTCCTGGAACTGACAGCCAAACAGCGGTCACTGCGGTTGCCGGGCATATTAGGCCAGATCGCGAACAACGCCCAATCACCGGTGGTGCTGGATAATCTCGAGATCCTTTTCGACAAGGATCTCCAGCAGGACCCCTTGCGCCTGCTGCAGTCTATTTCGAGAAACCGGGCCGTGGTGGCTTCGTGGAACGGAATCGTGAATTCCGGGAGGCTTTTGTACGCCGAAACCGGCCATCCCGAGTACCGCAGCTATGACTCGGTCGATGCGCTGATTGTGGGCATGGATGCCACGGTCGATTCGGCAAAAAACAATAGAGAGGCAGGACAAGCATGAAATACGTTGACCTTATTCAATTTGATCCGATCGAATCGGTCGTTCAGCTGCGCGATGCTGACAAAACAA
>CAZAHA010000101.1:6129-9384 GCA_964484915.1 uncultured Leptospirales bacterium | reverse complement strand
GGCATACGAGATAAAGGAATGTGACTGGGAGTTCAGACGTGTGCTCTTCCGATCAGACCGACACGTGTACGTCGCACAGGCTCTGTACCTCTGACACGGGCAGTCCCTCGCTGATGAGCTGCTGTTCGATTGAGGCGATCTCCTCGGCGGATACATCCTTTATGAGTTTTGCAAACTCACGTTTAACCTGTTCCATCGGCCTGTCGCGGTGAATGTCTCCGATAATCTTCTTGAGTTTTCTCTGTTTTTCAGGATCGACTTCAAACAGTGCTGCCATACATGGTCTCCTTGATCCGGTTTATATTGTTGTGTGGTTCCACAAGCGTTTACGCAGACAACGTACTCGGAAGATGATACACAGCCATATTGAAATGATGTTGACATTCGGCATTTGTGCAGATATCGTATGTACTGTTTTCAAAGTGCTGTGCTCCAACCATTGAGAACGATAAGACCCGTTCACCATTCTGCAGCTGTTATCATGGTGCTGAAAAGGCCGAATACACAGAATCAGGAACACACATCATATGAGCACAAGATGCAATACCCGAAAAAGAAAACCCCTTCTTCTTCTTCCTATATCCGGTGGATTATCAGGCCTTGCCGTATCGGTCATCGCTCACCGTATCAAACATAACAACACATCCGGGTATAATCACGGTCCGGCAGCAAATATCGAAAAAAAATGGCGTCACGCTTACGACCAGGGCGGCATGTATATCGACCATTCGCCGAATCTACGATCAGCCCGCAAAACCGTACGCAACACCGGAACGAATATCACCGTACATTTTTTCGGTGCACAATCGTGTCCGGGCATACAGGAACCGCTGTGAAGCCCGTATATCTCGATACCGCCGCCAGGGGCGTTCTCGTTGCACGGGCCGCAGAACTGTATGCGATGATGAAGCACTGTACGCTGTGCCCGCACGGCTGCGGCGTTGACAGGACAGCTGGCGAAAGGGGTTTTTGCAGGAGCGGTATACTGCCGGTGGTGTCATCGGCCGCGCCCCATTTCGGAGAGGAAAACGTCCTCGTTGGCAAGAACGGCTCCGGAACCGTATTCTTTACACACTGTAACATGGCATGCATCTTCTGCCAGAACTACGATATTTCGCATCTCGGCAGTGGCCGTGAAATAACGTACGACGATTTGGCCGGTATCATGATCAGGCTTCAAAACGCTGGCTGTCACAACATTAACCTCGTCACGCCGACACACATGGTTTATGCGATCATCCGTTCTCTCGATATTGCAGTGGAACGCGGCCTCTCCATACCGCTTGTATACAATACCGGCGGATATGATACAGTCCCGCTGCTGCACCTTCTTGACGGCATCGTTGACATCTACATGCCCGATTACAAGTACGCTGACTCATCCACCGCACAGGGATTGAGCGGCGTGTCCGGCTACCCGGATGTTGCACGGAACGCCATAGCCGAAATGCACCGTCAGACCGGAGACCTGTCAGTTGAAGGGTCGCTCGCCGTACGGGGGCTTCTGGTCCGTCATCTTGTTCTGCCGGGGAACGCGGCCGGAACATTTCGGGTCATGGACGATATTGCCGCACTCTCCACGGACACCTATATAAACATCATGGACCAGTACCGTCCGGAGTACCGCGCACATGAGGACGGTCGAATACGGCGGCGGACCACGCTGGATGAGTATGATGAGATACTCGCCTATGCGCGAAGAAAGGGGCTGCACAGGGGGCCGCAGCTTGACGGGCACAGAGGTTATTTTTGACGCAGCGATGTACCGTGTGTACATTTGTGTTCAGGATAAACCGCAGTTGACAGCCGGTCAATCCGCACCCGGCCCTGTAAACGGTCACTGTCCATCGATTTTTTCGAGGGAGGTCAAAAATGGCAGAACTCAATGTTCCGGCACTTGAAACTACCGTACACAAGACAAACCAATGGCTCAACGACACAGAACAGGCGCTGCATCTGGATTCGCGGGTCAACGCGTATAATCTTCTTCGTGCAACGCTCCATTTAATACGGGACAGGATCGATGTCGGTGAAGCGCTCGATTTTGCCGCACAGCTGCCCCTGCTTCTCAAAGGGGTCTACTTCGACGGGTTTACACTGCATGATGCGCCCAAGAAGGCACGCAGCGACGAGGAACTTATGATCATGTTCGAATCCGAAGTACGCGAGAGTATTACCATACAGCCAAATGACGCGATCGCCGGAGTGCTTTCAGTCATCAGGAAGCACATAGACAGGGGACAGTTCGAACACGTGATGGGACAGATGCCGGGCCAGATACGGAATCTCGGCTCATAGAACAGCTCGGCAATCGTTACCGCAGAGGAGGGCATGACATGGTGTTTAAATCGAAGGTCGACAGGTGGGTGGCAATTGTTCTTATTGGTATTCCGATTCTGATTCTCGCGTTATCGATACCCGCATTTTTCGTGGCGGGACGGGAGGCGCTCTACGCAGCCCTCGGGTCGCTGATGATGGTATTCATCATCTATCTCATATTCGTGCTCCCCGTTCAGTATGAGTTTCGGGACGATCATCTGCTGATAGTATTTGGCGTTATACGATACCGCATACCATACAGAGATATACGGGGTATTTCGCCGACGAGGAGCATACAGGGTTCACCGGCGCTGTCGATTGACCGTCTGGCCATAGATCACGGCAAGGCAATACCAACGCTGGTCTCACCAAAGCGTCGGGAAGCCTTTCTGGAAGAGTTGGGGAAACGGGCTCCCCGCGCAAAGATCAGAACGGATTGACGGAAAACCGGCCTGCCGGTGTGCATGCACTATTCTGTCTATCGTGTACCAAGCGCGGTGTTAAAACGAGAGCGCATATAACCGTCGCCAAATTCGAAGATAATGTCGTTACCGGGAATCTGATGTGACCAGTCGGCGATCGAAGCCAGTATCTTTGTTGAAAACGGCGGATCGGGTACGAACGGCTGAAACGATCGGGGCTGGAGTGTCTGTCCGGAAACGGTCATCGGGTATGAATTGTCTACGTAGAGCGGAATGACCGTCATGGTAACCCTGAAATGGTCGCCGGCCGGCTGGAGGTTGAGTCCCGCTATCATCCCGTACAGATACGCTCCCGCTGCCTTGTGACGGTTAGTCATGCTGGTAAAGGCGAAGTTACCGAGCGAATGGAGGTGAGGCCATCCCCGTTCCCCTCCAATTCCCTAACCTCGTGGGGGTGGTGGACAAAGCAGAAGGACGCCCCGGGATTCACCCAGGCGGGGTTCGGGACGGAGGT
>CAZAHA010000101.1:0-6119 GCA_964484915.1 uncultured Leptospirales bacterium | reverse complement strand
CCGCTGCCTTGTGACGGTTAGTCATGCTGGTAAAGGCGAAGTTACCGAGCGAATAGAAGATGATACCATCCCTGTACTCTTCGATTCCCTGAACGACGTGGGGATGGTGACCAAAGACGATGGACGCCCCGGATTCAACCAGGCGGCGGTACATGACGATGATATCGGGTGGCGGTACGTGAACATATTCCGTTCCGTAGTGGACCGAGACGAGGATGATCGCATCGGGATACCTTCTGCGTGCACTTTCAATTTCTCTTGCGGCGCGCTCTATTTCAAACGTGTTGACGTATTGACTGCTGTTGTTGCCGTAGGCCATAAAGACGATGCGCCGAGAGAAACCGGGATGGGTAAAGACCTTCATCCTCCGTGCCTCTGCAGCACTTCTGCCGGCTCCCGCCCAGATGAGCTGCTTCTTACCGCGGTATTCACGCTCCAGCCGTTCGAGGTGGACCATGGTGTCCTTCACGCCGGCATATCCCGCATCGGCCGTGTGGTTGTTCGCCAGGCTGAAGAGGTTGAAGCCGCTCCAGCAGACATGATCGAGTTCCTGGGGAGGTGACGAAAACGGAAACCGCTTCTGTATAACCGGTTCGTTCATCGTAAACGGCGCCTCGAGGTTTGCAAACGAGAGGTCCGCCTCCGATATGATGTGCCGTACATGAGCGTATTTATTTCGCCCAAGCTGAAACGACTGCTCAGAGTAGCTGTAGCCCACGGAATGGGATATATCGCCGACGGCCGCGATCGTCAGGCTTCGCATCTGTTTATCAAGTCCCGGCATGACTGTTGTGGCGCATGATGAGAAGACAAAGATCGGTGCAAGAATAAGTATGGCAACGGGTATCTTTTTCATAATGAGAAACACTAACAACAACAGACGGCGCTGACGCAAGAACATTTTATTACTGGTACGGTCATATTCAATAATTATGCTTCAGCACGATCTCGAACAGACGCTTGGACGGCTCCATGAACTACGCAGATAGCGTATATCACAGAAAGGGAATCTTTTAAATTATTTAATGGGAGGATACACATGAAGTCAACTGCACGGTGGGTACAAAATTATCAGTCTGTCGTGGACAACGGACGGAACCACGCTGTTGTTACGGACTTGCCGAAAGGAAAAAACGGCGAGGACATGGGGGCGACCGCCCTGGAACTGGCCGTTATGGGACTTTCGGGATGCATTTCTACGATATTCGTACTGGTAGCGGGGAAGATGCATCTCGAGTTGAGCGGTCTTGTCGTTGAACTCGAGGCGGAGCAGCCCGATGGTGCGTCCACCATTACAACGGTAAATGCGGTTGTAAGGGTCCGGTCGGATGCTGACAGGAACAAGCTGGAGAAGTGTCTGGAAAAGACCTTGAAAACATGTCCGGTCGGCGTACTGTATGAACAGGCGGGTATCACCATCGAGCATACGCTTGTTGTTGAGTAAGGTGAGTAAGGTGAGTAAGTAATAAATGCATGTTGTATGATATGTTAACAGGAACGCGCCGTACTCCGGTAAACGGGTGCGGCGCTTGTAATGTATTGAACGATCAACGGCTATGAACTGACGCCGGTGAGTCCCTTGTAGCGCGGTTTCTTGTTCTCTTCAAAACTATTCTGAACGGCCGCCGGTGGCTTGTGTCCTCCTGTAACACAAGCCGTTTACCTTCGTTCTTTCTGATCTTCAGGAAGCATTTTGATCTGTCTCAATATACATCATCTTCTTTCTGAATCGACGGGACGAGATGCTGTGCATAGGATGCTTTACCATGTTTGAATACGACGAAGTATTCGCCGAACTGGCGGTACGGCGAATCATACTCTACGCACTGCTTTTCGATTTCTTCTGCTGCTCTGTTGCCCATACGGGGACTTTTTTGAAAAGGTCTCGTAATGCAAGTTCGACGCCTTGTTCATACAGATCCTTGAATCGGTAGAACGAGTCACGGGAATAGCCCATAATCTTACAGGCCAGCAATACCTTCTGAAGCTGCTCAGCCAGTTTTTAACCCAGTTAGTTCTTGATAATCTTTTGATCCGTTGTCATTGTTGACACTTACGTCATCTCATTTATCTCGGACGTGTCAGATGTTATATTGACTATTGCAACGATAGTTGCATCTACTAATGTTTATTTCCCTTCGAAAAAATGTGTGTACCATTAGGATGCTACTCTGTTTTTCTTGACCTAAGATTCAACATTTTATAGACTATAACAACAGGCGATAGGCGTCTGATGAGAAATTTTGTGCGATTGTCGCGTGAAATTTAAATTAGTCACAGTACCGCAGGAGATGTTTCGGCCTCGTTTAGTACGGGTTTCACTGTTTTGTAATCTTCCTATCTGTTCACCGTATCGTAATCCTCCTGTGTGCTACTGTTAAAAGGGATTCTGTCCCATACGGAGGAATTATAATGAAAAAAGAACAGAAAAAAAGCGCATTGCTTCCATTGATGATACTGATTACCATATTGCTTCTGTTCGTAACGGCATGCGATGGTTCATCTGACGATGAAGACACGATCGACGCCAAAGGGAAATGGATGACTGTTCTTGAGGAAGAAATACCGACTCCTGCCGATGATGAAAACCTGAAGGCGAAAGCCCTGCTGATGGATATTGATGACGATACCGTAGATGTAATATTCCTTGATGCTGAAACCGCACAAATTGACGGAATACGGGCAACATACGATCTGGATGCTAATGAATTGCAAATGACTGTAACCCATAGGTGGCTCATAGCTGACCCGGAAGATGGCGTCACATGGGAAGGTAAGGGCTGGTATGAAATTCCGGATGATGCAGATATAGTGAGTCCCTCATTTACTATTGATGGTGACACTATGACCATGAACGAAAGTGAAGCTGACTTTTCCCTTGAAAAAACGAAATTTGCAGTATCTGATAATCTGACCGGTACCTGGAAAAAAGGGGATGACTCCCTGGTACTGGATGCAGACGGTTCGATGTCGTTTACATATGGCAGTTCAAGCGGATCGGGCACATGGGAAGCCTCGGGGAGCGAAACTGGTTTTCTGAGGCAAATTTATACCGATATGTCTGATGATGAGGACTGTTCGTATGTTGAATACCTAAGCCCCTATACGCTGGACGGAAATACCCTGACCGTTTATTATGACTACACGGATGATTTTTCTGAAGATTATATGAAAGAGTAGGGGCAAAACAAAAACAGCAGCAATAAAAATGTACCGGATTTCCAGGACACCCGGTTGAAACCGGGTGTCTAACATACATCTGAACAACTTCACTTCCATCCCGGCAGCCGCTGTTTTCAGTGTGCATTCGGCAAAATAATGAAATTATTTACCGTACTGCAGGGGATGCTTCTGCTGCGCTCAGTACAAGTACTGAGTCGTAATGGAAACATTATTTCTCTCTTCTACAATACTCTATACTGATAAAAATTTTAAAAATCAATGTATTACTGTCTGTGCGCGGATATTGTTCTTACATTGAATGTATAACGGTACACAAGCCGGAACCGTACCGATAAAACAAGGAGGAATTTATGGAAAAAGACATGATCGATAAAACAGTCATTATAACAGGAGGCGCATCTGGTATAGGGAAAGCTGCTGCACTCCTCTTTGCCGCGCACGGAGCCAATGTAGCTGTTTCCGATATCAGAAGCGAAGACGGTGAAAAAGTTGCCGGACTCATCAAGGAAAAAAACGGCAGCGCGATATTCATAAAAACCGATGTGTCCAACCCTGCCCAGGTTAAAGAACTTATCGCAAAGACCACTCAAATCTTTGGTGGACTCCACTACGCATTCAACAACGCAGGCATTGAAGGTAAAGCGGATCCCATTGACCGGATGGATGTGGAAGAGTTTCAGAATCTGATCAATATTAATCTTAAAGGTGTCTGGCTCTGCATGAAATATGAAATACAATGGATGCTCGATCACAGCGGAGGAAGCATCGTCAACACTTCATCCGTCGCGGGACTTGTTGGTTTTCCCGGAATCGCTCACTATACGGCGAGCAAACACGCGATCAATGGCCTTACTAAAGCGGTCGCGCTTGAATATGCGCAGAAAGGCATTAGAGTAAATGCGGTGTGTCCCGGTGTCATAGAAACAGCCATGATCGACCGCTATACAGGCGGCGACTCCAAAGCAATGGAAGGTCTTGTTGCATCCGAACCGGTGGGAAGAATGGGAAAACCCGAAGAAATTGCGGAGGCGGCACTCTGGCTCTGTTCTGAGAAAGGGTCATTTGTCACGGGACATACGATGGTAGTCGATGGCGGTATGACCGCACAATAGTATCACTGAAGAGCAGAATTTTATAATTAACCCTGCTGCAGGATACTTCGGCAACGTTCAGTAAAGGGGTCACTGTTTCATAATCTTTCTGTGTGCTGCTAAAAAAGCGATTCTGTCCCATATGGGAGGATTGTATTAAATGGTTCGGCAGCGCTCACCATAAGTACTGAGTCGTTTCGGCAAATGTAAATCAATCGGGATTTCGACGTTTTATGGTATAAGCTTTCATCATCAGAGATTTCCCGCACATTTTCGTAACAACGTGCAGGAATCTCCCGTAAAAGTGGTTATCTTTATATGAATATTTCATCATTTATATGCATTATTGTTGATCACCTCTCTTTTTTCGCAACAAGTATTCGTCATTCCATAGTAATTCCTTTGGGGGATTCTAAAGGGGGCGTTGCCCGGTTTGCTTGGGCGAGCAAGAAAACCGAAGGTTTTATGACCAGCCCTCCTTTAGTCAAAAATATTTTATTGAGATTTCCGTTTAATACCTATGGATAAGCTATTGTGTATGAGATAATAACTATTCCGTTTAATCTGCTTACAAAAACGTTCAATGCGGAAGACTTAAATACTTTTTGCGTGAATAAAATGGTCTTTTTCACAAAAATCGAGTTTTTCAAAGATGAGGATAACGCCTGCTGGACAGTATTTAGAATATGAAACAGAACGAACTTTCAGGTCTTACAGGGGCCGGTAAGCTCTGTACAAAAAAGTCAGTTTTAAAGCAGCGTCTCAACCATCTTGCTTGCCTTGGTGACGATCCCCAGTGAAAACTCGTTTATATTATCAATCTCGTTTTTATGAAACCTGAATCCTATGGCTCCCGGGTGACCCCCGCCGTTATCGATATGGTTTGTTTCAAGGAATGTACGCAGATCAATCGTCTGGAAGAGGTGGCTTCTGCGGATCCTGAACTGTACCAGTCCGGATGGCGAGACGGTATCATAATAGGCTACAAGGCCCAGATATTTGCTTTTCTCGGCAAGGACATCTGCTATTGTTTTGGCAACAGAAATAAAGATGTCGCCGCCGTAGGTTTCAAACATGCGGGCTGACTGCTCTTCCGTAAGTACCACATAGTTAATAAAGGGGTGTGACTGGAACTGTTCCAGAAAAAAGCGGTAACAGTTTTCCTCTTTTTCGGTGAGGGTGTTGATGGCCTTAAAAACGTCTTCCTTGGACGCGAGATTTCTTGATCCTCTTCTCGTCTTCGATAAAAGCATTTTGTCAAAGAGGCCGGTTATCCATGTGTAGAACCACTTTTCCTGATCTGTCTTGAGGTATTTTCCCATGCTGGTATCGCTGAGGATCCCGGTAATCAGTGCAAGAACCAGATTTCTGGAGAACAGTTCGTGTATCTGATACTGTTCCAGTATATCCTCATGTTTTTCAAGCTCCATGACCATCAAGCCGATGAGCTCACAAGTAGATGACGCGGCGTCCACAAGACTGTACTGTTCATCACCAATGTATCGCGCATCCGCCGCTATATGATGATCTATCTCGATTACCTTATCTACTCTATCAAAAAACGGCAGCATGTCACTATACGACTCAAGCATCTCGGGCTTCGGTGTGTCAAGAACTGCGATTATCTCAATGGTATCCGGAATGTCTTCGATCCTCGAAACGGTTGTTATCGCGTTATAACGGCAGATAGCCAAGAGGTAGGGGAAACTGTCCTGGACCGGTCCGGGAATGAGTACTGTGACCTGTTTGTTAAACTTGACGGCCAAAAGCGCGAAGGCAACCAGAGAGGCGATGCAGTCATCATCAGGATGAGAATGACCCAGCAGGAGAAAGTTGTTTCCACTG
>CAZAHA010000100.1:0-9392 GCA_964484915.1 uncultured Leptospirales bacterium | reverse complement strand
AGGATAATAAAGTCCGGAGAGTGGTTAATCTTCTCAAGATCATTCGGCTGGATGTTTTCCCGGTTCTGGCTGAAGATACGTGTTTCAAGAATTACGGGGTACCGCCCGAGGAACACCGGATCAAGAAAGAGGTACATCATAAACTCCTCGGCGATCCGTTTAATCCGTGAGGGCAGAAAACCGATCCGTTTCGGAGGATTGATGCTGACCGAGATCCCCGCCTTGAGCGGTTTGCCGCAGCTTTTCAGTGCGGCCTGTCCGCCGGCATGGCCGAGCAGCATGTTGTGCGCCGCGATAAACGTCCGCTCCGGATCGGCGTATCCAGGCGCATGGCTGCCGAGACGGTATCCGAAGTTGAGTTCTGTATAGGGGTCCGACAGCGTAATCCATCTATTCACCCTGTCGGAAAAGACAGCAGCCATGTTCTCTGCAAAGTCGGTAAAGTATCCCGCCGTATCACGGCACAGCCAGCCGCCTCTGTCCTGAAGGGGCTGGGGCATATCGTTACCGTAGAGGGTTATCCACGGCGTGATCGAGTGGCTGCATAGTTCATCAACAAGTTTCTGGTAGAAGTCGAGGCCCTCGCTGCTGGCCTGACCGGTTCCTCCTGGAAATATCCGGCTCCATGAAAGGGAAAAGTTATAGTGAGGGATGCCCAACCGTTTCAGCAGCCGTATATCGTCCCTGAAGCGTGCGATATGTCCGGCGCCCTCCGACGGAGCAGTGAGTGATTCACCGCTTGCTGCTCTGAAGTGACGGTCCCAGATTGTTTCGCCGCGTGGACAGCCGGGTGTGTTTTCTTCAACCATAACGGCTGAGCTTGATGTTCCCCACGCGAAGTTTTTTGGAAATGTAAGCAGCTTCACAGGTTGATCCCGATCATGAGAGTATCGTATGGTATCTGTTTTTGGAAGTGTATATCGTAACGCCAAGACCGAACAGAGCGGACATCTGGCCCGTAGTGATGCCTTCCTCCACGAGGCCGCAGAAAAAGGGATTTCCTTGAGAGAGCATGAACACGTGAGAAAAAAGGGGTGTTATCTCTTCAACATGATGGGTAACGTAGATCAGCGCTGCGCTGCTCTCATCGAAGAATGATGAAAGTGTGTGAAGAAGCTCCTCCCGGGCGACGATATCGAGTCCGGAGCACGGTTCATCCAGTATTACAAGATCGGGTTTCCCGGTCATTGCCCTGGCAAGAAGAAGCTTCTGTTTTTCCCCGTCCGAAAAATGGGAAAAGATGTCGTCCCGTCTGTGATACAGTGCTGCCTTGTGCAGGAGATAGTCCGCATACGCGACATGTTCTTTCAGGGGTGTATCGTACAGTCCGGCAGTTGCATAGAAACCGCTTGTGACGATGTCACGCGCAGTTTCCCGCGGGTGGATCTTTTCAAGGAGCGGAGAGGAAAGATACCCGATACGCTTCCTGATTTCGCGGATATCATGTCCGCTTTGCGGATAACCGAAGCGGGTAACGGACCCTGAAGTAGGTCTGCGGTAACCGGTGATGACCTCCAGAAGTTTGGTTTTGCCGCAGCCGTTGCGTCCGAAGAGTATCCAGCGTTCTTGTGAGGAGATGGTCCACTGTATGTTGTTTAGAACCGGCTGTGCCGCGGGATCAAGCTGCAATGATACGGAGTCGATCGAAATCATGGTCATATTCATTCCGGGTACAATATCCTGTACATGATTGGGCTGGTATGTGTTCATCGGACTTATTTTGTATCGCTGAAGATATCCGTGATGTGGTTCCGCAGATCAACAAAAAAACTCTTCATCTCGTCTATTCTGATAGTATCCCGGCCGCGTTTGATGTTCTCTATCGTGGCATCCTTGACGGTCTCCCAGAGTTGTCGCTTGTCGGATACGGACCTGAAATAACTCATGTCAAGCTGGAACGCCCCCTTATACCGGCGGCCGCCTCCGTTGGGGGTAATGTTTTTTATCAAACGGTTCAGGTCCAGGTTGGTGAGCTTTGTCCTGAACGAGGCGTCGATAAAGAGTTCCTTGCTGTTTTCGACGAGCGCAAAGATTACAACAGTGGATACGTCCTCGCGTTCAAGCAGAAAGTCCGCCGTAATGGCAAGGGAATCCCTCATCCGTGCCGGCACAAAGCCGATCCCTGAGACAAGCCAGTCCTTGTAGTAGATGCTTCCGATGAGCGCCTTGCTGATGAGTGTCAGAGTCTCTTCGGAGTACGGCATCTGGGTGAACATGTCGAGTATCGCGGGATCTGCTTCGACATGAAGCTTCTCAAACTGCTCCTTGTCGGTGTCCGAACCGATCGTCAGGTTATCGGTGTCGGAAAGGATACCGTAACAAAGCGCTGTGGATATTTTTTTGGCGATCTCTTTGGAAAAGAGGTCTCTGTTGAGGAGAAATACTCCCGAGAGCAGCGTTGAGACCGAGTTTACGGATTCGTCTATAAGCTGATAGTGCGGCTTGATCTGCGAGTTACCTGGTCCATGATGATCAATATGTATCAGACATGGTATTGATTCATGAATGCCTTCGTATTCTGGCGACGCATAATCGAAAACAGCATATCCGTCGTACGATGAAAGATCGGGTATCTTCGTCTGCAGCGGTATATTGAGCCGGTTGATCATTGTCTGGTTCTGGGGCAGCGAAGCCTTTGTCTCGGACAAAATGACGCATGAGCAGTCGAATGCCTTGCCAAGCTTGGCCAGAAAGTATGATGAAGCCAGAACATCGGGATCAGGGGACCCCTTGACGACAATAAGTATGTTTGATTTGCTGCGCAGAACATTGATGAGATTGGCAGATATTTCGGTAAAGTCCTGTATCATGTAATCCAGTATATATCTGTGCTGTACAATAATCAATTCAAAAAGCGGTTACTGGCGCAAACTGTTCGGGTATGGTCTCCGTCAATTGTGTACATGGGTGTGTTTTGTACTCTGGCGCCGGTTGGTTTGGATTGTGACAAACCAACAATTCCCTCATGATTTCATTGTTCGATTCTGTACAAATCCCCGCTGTCTGTTGAAAAAAAGATACGTCCTTCGTCGTTATAGTCTACATGGCGTATTCGTTTTCCCAGATCCTTAAAAAGTTCCTCCTGTTCAATGACCTTTCGGTTCCGTATGCGTACTCGGCGGAGATGCCGACTGGACAGATTGGCTATAAACATATCTCCGCTCCAATTATCATGGTAATCAGCTTCATACACCATCATTCCGGACGGAGAAATCACGGGAGTATAGTATTCGATTGGCTGTTCGGTTCCCGGTGCTGAATCCGGCGCAATAAAGTCTCCAGAATACTCCCGTCCATGGGTAGCCTTCGGCCAACCATAATTCTTGCCTTTTTCGATGATATTTATCTCGTCACCGCCTTTCGGTCCAAACTCGGTTTCATACAAAATACCGTCATTTGTCAGATAAAGACCCTGCGGATTGCGATTGCCATACGCAAAGATTTCGTCGAGTGCGTCTTCCCTGTCTGTGAAGGGGTTGGTTTCGACTGCTTCTCCGCTATAGGTCAATCTGAGAATAGTACCATTATGATTTGTCAGTTCCTGAGCTTTGTTTCGTTCTCCTCGTTCGCCGATTGACATGTAAATATGCTGTTTTGATGTGTCGAGAGCCAAACGTGAACCGAAGTGACGGCCTTCTCTTCCTGCGGCCTCTGCAACAAAAATTTCCTCTGACTGAAAGGACTTTCTGTCTGATGACAGCGTTCCTTTGCTTAATGCAGTCGTATAGAGTCCGTTTTGCAGACGTTTGGAATAGGTGATGAAAATGACATGGGTGTCGTCGTCGGTATCGGTGTAATGCACGTCCATCAGGCCGCCCTGGCCATGCGGAGTAACCGGAATTGAATGTTTGACATATGATATATCGCCGTCAGATACTGTCAAAATTCCAAGTTTACCCCCCTTTTCAGTAAAAATGACGGTGTTGGAATCAATAAAGTCGAAACCCCAAACGGTATCACCAGTGTTGGCGACACGGGCAGCCGTGACGGAATTCTTTGCCGAAATACTGCAACAAACCGTAATAGACGCGATGAAAAGGATGATTGTCATTCTGATTATATTCATATCGTTATCTCCTGCATGATTCTTGTTGTAAAGGTACATATATATATTACACGTGTCAAATCCATGGTTACCGGTGCCGGAGAAGGTGTTGGGCATGTTTTCCTGCAGTACACGCGTCACAATAAAAAAGCATTATGAGAGTAAAAAATATTTACAGATGATTATCTGTTTGAATTGATATAATAATGGCGGGTGAAGGCTTCAAGACTGTTGTATGTGTGTTGGCCCGTAACGCTGAATATGACCGTTGTGTTTACCAGGTCAATGATTATGCAGTAATTGGGTGTGGCAATATAATAAAATGAACGGAGGAATCTGATGGCATCAAATGACATTAAAACAAACATCAAAAACAAAAACGCATGGCTGCGGTTGCTCTTTATTATCATCTTTGTAGTTTTCTACAGTCTCGCAGAGATTGTATTTTGGTTTTCTGTTCTTGTACAGGTTCTCTTTACCCTGTTTTCAGGATCGATAAACAGAAATCTTCAGATATTTACGGCACGGCTTGCAGCGTACATATATTCGGTACTGAAATATGTGAGTTATCAAACCGATGGGAAGCCGTTTCCCTTTTCCGCTTGGCCGGAATATGATGAACCGGAAAGCACGGAAATCACTGTTGAAGAAAAAGCGGCAACTGCAACCGTAGTTCAAGATTCAGAAGAAAAGAACTAACGAATGGATGATGAAGCCCGGATTCAGGTTCCTTCGCATGCGGATACGCACTATACACTGAAAAACATTCATGATCTTCTGAAAGGCAATTTTACCCTTGAAGAAGTTGCTGAAACTATTGTTGAAGGCACATTTTTGGGACATGATCTGGAACGACGGGATTCGCTTGACCGGTTTTTGGATTACGTTGTTTACAAGATTAAAACAGGGGTTCCGTATATTCCGAACCTTGCTTATCCCAGTATGCGTATAGAAGACAAAGTTATTGAAGCAAAGTGCATCAAACTGATAAACGAATACCTGATTCCGGAAATAATAATCAAGATTCTGCGGTTTTTTACAAGGAATGTACAGCAGGCCGACACAAGCCTGTACCTTGCCAACTTGATTGTAAATGAATCAATAATTAAATCTGTATATGACACTTTTTTGATGTTTAAGAAGGACGTATATAATCCCGACAGAGAACAGAAAACCCTGAATGTGAAACGGCTTCAGCAGTTTTCAGCGCATACTGACAGCCGATTTTCCAGTCCGCTTGATGCGGCCGCCCGCTTTAAATACGTTCTCGAATTTCTATACCTGGAACGTTCGGTTAAGCATGTCTATACTCTCGAAGACATTAAGCTTTCAAATTAGCGGTCTCCTGGAGAAATCCTCGTCATATGTACATTACGTTCATTCAAAATGGAAAAGGGAATATAAACATAGCATTATAAACGAGATGAATCCTGATTGGAATTATTTGTATGATACTGTTCCATGAGATTCCTGCATTCGCAGGAATGACAGAAGGTAGTCAAGAAAATATCTGATGCCAGGCAGCGTGCTGTCATTCCAGTGTCTCAACATGAAGTAACAGAAGACATCTGGCCGGAAAGTGCTGCAAAAGGATCATCAGCGTCAACAGGTGAAGCCGGGAACTTTGAGTTTTTCAGTTGGATTTTTTGTTTTGATTTCGTATATCGATATGTCAGAGAAACGTCCGGTATGTGTGAATCCGTCAAGTGTATTCAATTGCGGACGGTGTTGGCGTAAAATGCAATAGAACACATCTCTCAGGTCTTTTTTATTTGAGTCAACAATGGTATATGTATAATGCAAATCGGGATTTCCGGCATATGATAATATTGGTTCACATTTCGTAAACTTCCGATCAAACAGATTCCGCATTCCATCACGAAGGCCATCTCGCCAGGTCGCAAAGGTAAACAGTGGCTTAAGAACGGTACCTGACGCCATATAGAACATGATAACTCCTGGCAGCTCGGGTAAGATGCGGGATGCAGTAATCCTGTGATACCTGTACAGTGGAGACCAGCCGATTGCATAACAGGCCTTTGATCCTGTTATCTTTTTTATCATATACCGGTCTCCTGTTTTATACGAACATCATGTATAAGTGTATTCAGTATGGAAAGCAGCATGGTGGATTTCTTCTGGAGATCAAGTTCGGTGAATAATTTCCACTTTTTTTGGGAATTGGTAATGAAATAGTGGGAAATGAAATCTATCAATTCATTCAATTGCGTTATGAACGTCATAAGATATATCAACCTGTCGGATTCGGGTATGTCAATTAAAAAGACAAATTCCTGGGCTTTTTTCCGAATGCTGTCAGCAAGAGCATCGCTGTTGGGTATGTTATTATATGATACACGGGAGTAGTTGCCGAAGTGCATGGATATCCGGTTTGACAGTCTTGCTCTTCCCAGGCCTTTGAGTTCTACCATCGGTATTCCTGCCGAATTTATTTCCTTTATAACTTTCGATACGGTTACTATATGATTTTTATAGAATATCGGTGCCAAAAAGAACCGGAATGGAAATACAAGAACTGTTTCTCCAACATTCAGCTGGACATTCTTTGACGGATGTGAATGACTCTGGATCGTGCCATGCGGAAACAGTATTTTGTTGTGCATGTAAATTATTTTATATTGTCTTGGTTTCATCTTTTTTCTCTTGTTTGGCTGTATATGAAGATATTACAGGATATTAGGCAAGAAAAAATGTGAAATGACATGATAAAATCAAGTGCCGGAAGTCTTATATAATCTGTTTGACAAATTTGGGTGCTGTATGATCTATTTTTACAGTTATCCGCCCAGTTTGTTAAGGATAAAATACCTGTTGGAATAACCCACATCATGAATAAACCTGCAATAGTTCAAAGCGACAATACAATATTAGTTGAGGTCAACAATCCGGATTTTGAAGAAGCACGCGATTCAATTTCTCCTTTTGCTGAGCTGGAGAAGAGTCCGGAACACATCCACACATACAGAATAACGGCATTGTCCCTGTGGAATGCCGCTGCTTCCGGCTTAAAAAGCAATGAAATAATGGAAACGCTTCTACGTTTCTCAAGATACGAGATCCCGGACACTGTACGTGCTACCGTTGCCGAACAGATGGGCCGCTATGGGCTGCTGATCCTGGTCAAAGAAGAGAATGACCTGATCCTTTTCAGTGAAGAACACTTTCTTGTAGAGGAACTGTGCAGAGACAAAAAGGTAGAAGTGTATATTGATTCTTTTCTCGGTAATGGACGTATCAAGGTCAAGCCTCATCTGCGTGGACATATCAAGCAGGCCCTCATAAAGAAAGGTTTTCCGGTTCAGGACCTTGCCGGGTATGATGAAGGTGATCCGCTTGACATTCACCTGCGCGGTGTCAGTGCCTCAGGCCATGAATTCTCCCTTCGGGATTATCAGACAAGCGCGATCAAGGCGTTTTACCGCGGCGGCGGGCCGGACGGCGGCAGTGGAGTCATCGTACTCCCATGTGGTTCCGGTAAAACTGTTGTCGGGCTCGGTGTGATGGATCAGCTCAAAACGGAAACGCTCATCCTGGTGACAAATACAGTTGCGCTTCGGCAGTGGAAGGATGAGCTCCTGGACAAAACCGATATCCATCCGGAGCATGTTGGCGAGTTCTCGGGAGAAAAAAAGGAAATCCGTCCGGTAACCATAGCAACCTACAACATCCTGACATACAGGAAAAATAAAAATGCCGATTTTACACACTTCTCGCTTTTCGGTGATAAAAACTGGGGATTGATAATCTATGATGAGGTACATCTTCTGCCGGCTCCGGTATTCCGGATGACTTCTGAGATTCAGTCAAAGAGGCGGCTGGGGCTAACGGCGACACTCATTCGTGAAGATGGAATGGAAAAGGATGTTTTCTCGCTTATTGGTCCAAAGAAGTTTGATATACCCTGGAAAGTTTTGGAAAAGTCCAAATGGATTGCAGAGGCGCTCTGTACAGAAGTCCGTGCTGTTTTGCCGGAAGATCTCCGTTATCAGTATTCCGTTGCCCGGGAGCGGGAAAAGTTTAGAATAGCATCCGAGAATTACAGAAAAATCGACCTTGTTACAATTCTTCTGAAGTATCACAAGGGAGAGTCTATTCTTATAATCGGTCAGTATATATCACAGTTAACTGAAATAGCAAAACGCTTTAAATTGCCCCTCATTACCGGGAGTACGCCGACTGTAGAACGGGAACGGTTGTACGGGGCCTTCAAATGCGGAGAGATTCAGACGCTTATTGTGTCAAAGGTAGCGAATTTTTCCATCGATCTGCCGGATGCGAATGTAGCCATTCAGATCTCTGGGACGTTCGGATCCCGTCAGGAGGAAGCACAGCGGCTCGGCCGAATTCTGCGTCCAAAGCTGAATGAAAACCTCGCCTATTTTTACACAATAATCACAAATCATTCTGCGGAAGAAAAATTTGCCCATAACCGTCAGCTCTTTCTGACAGAACAGGGGTACTCCTATACCATACTAAACGAAGATATGTTTTTGGAGCAATATGCATAAAACAGCTGTACTTATTCTTATCCTCTTCTTAACGGCGGCATGCAGTAACAGCCGGAACGATGATGAAAAGAAGATCTATTCTCTTACTGCATGCAGCGGAACAGTGTATTCGGTGTCAGAGGACGGTACTCAATCAGATATGTCCGCCGGGCTGCCCGAAACCGTACAGGTTCTACAGTTTTTTCCGTATGAGGACGGTTCTGTCTTCTGTTCGACGATGAGTTCAGGCCTTTTCCTCTATAAAGACGGTCTCTGGCACCAGCTTTTGAATGATACTTTCAAGCGGCGTACCATGATTGAAAACGTGGATGAATACCGAAAGGTATCGGCCTTCGCCCGTTCGAAAGTGAATCCGATGCTTATGGCTGTTGCCCAGAAGCACGCCTTGTATCTTTCCCGTGACGGGGGAAACTCCTGGAATGAGGTTCAAAACATTATCAGGGCCGAAGACTATATAACGTCTCTGGCACTCGACAACTCCGACCGGCTCTGGATCGGCACATCATATAATGGAGTCTTTGTACTGGACGGTGACTTGTACGAAAACAGATCTGATGGTCTGTACTTTGAACCGTATGCAGGAGATGTCGTTTTCTATGAAACAGTCGCTCATCTTGAAGAGGTAAACGGTACCATGTATGCGTCCATGCTCTTCAATAAGGGGCTCTACGCATTCAGCGAAAAACGATGGATACGGGAAGAGATAAACGGTTCATCACCGGTGTTTTATGTACAGGATATTGCTGCAACAACTGACGGCCTCGTTGCATCCGCTCAGTCCATGCTGTACACAAAACAGGACGGAACCTGGGTGCAGG
>CAZAHA010000099.1:0-9428 GCA_964484915.1 uncultured Leptospirales bacterium | reverse complement strand
TTCTGCTCCTTGTAGTAGTCAAAAAGCCAGAGATACTTGTTTATTAACCGCGGAAGAACATTGGACTCGCGGAGCCTGTCGACAGACATCGTATGATAGCTCTTCTCCAGCATGTAGACGTCGGAGCTGATCGCGTCAACCATCTGCATGTTGAGATGGCGTTTCACATAGAACAGGTCCGTGACATGGCCAAAGACCGGTATCCACTCCCGGGGATCACCCCATCCACTCTTTTCTTCTACCGAAATGTCATACAGCCTGCTCACCGGCTCGGAACGGATCAGCGTGAGGTCTATCATGGACGGATCGATAAAAAAAGCCTCGCGGAAGAGCAGCAGCGCCTTCGGAACCTCCTTGAGATGATAGTACGCTTCTCCCAGCATCGAAAGGATTCTCGGGTTTGAGACATAGATGGTGCGTGCATATTCCAGCGTGTCGACTGCGAGGGAATATTCGGATATTTTCAGAAAGCAGATTGAAAGGTTCAGTACAAGGTCTATGTTGTTGGTTGGATTTTCGTCCTTTTTAAAGGCGATGTTATAGTGCTCGGCCGCGATATAGTAGACATACCGTTCGGCCGCACGGAACGAATGTGTATCGCGTATGTTATGCGTGTCGGAATACTCAAGAAACGACTGCCATTCACAAAGAAAGAAGTCTGCCTTATCCTTTCCTTCCCTGATCGAAGCGGCATCGGTTATCCGGTTCAGCCAGAAGCGGGTCGTTCTGTACCCTTCCACCACTCCGGGAGAGTCCATGTTTGTAAGAATCAACTGGTCGAAAATTTTCAGTGCGGAATCAAAGTCACCGGTCTCCATAAACGAATACGCTTCGCTCAGTCCGGGTGTGAGAGGGGCGTCTGAGAAATTAAGTTGTCCGTTATCATCCATATCACGATATTTCAATATGTCTCCCGAATCTCCGGTATGTCTGCTGGTCATGGGTCAGAATTACTACCTGACGCCTCTGTGCCGCGATCTCAATGTATTTCAGGACGATTTCAATTCTTTTTTTGTCCATATACACACACGGTTCGTCCAGGATCAACGGTAATCTTTCACCCCCGATCGAAATAAAGTCTCCCAGAGCCAGCTTTTCCGAGAGCAGGAAGATTTGCCGAAGCGACGGTTTCGGAAAGACCTCCTCCAGCGGACGAGACAGTACCTTTCTGTACATATCCTCGGAATTCAGCGACGTCTTGCCCTCGGTCAACTCATTAAATATACGGTAGCCCGTTGCGGAAAACGATTCAAAGAGCTTCCGTTCACGCTTCGCAACGCACTCGGTCATCAGCTCCAGCACTCCTCTGACGCTGTCAACGCGGCGCTTGAGCGTCTCATACTGTTCCCTTAGCGAATCGTACCGTTCTGACAGCTGGTCCTCCGCCGCACCGCCATGGCCAAAACGGTCAAGCTCGTTCTGGATCTCGCGATACAGGACGCTGTTTTTCTGTATCTCCGCGTCTATCTTTTCAATTTCCTGGTCAATCGCCAGGAATTCCCCCGAACTGTTGAAGTCGTCGAGATTGTTAAAAGAGATACCGTGCCTTTTGCACAGATTTGCGGCTGTTTGTTCAACTTCCGCCATGACGGTGATGTTTGCGTTTATCTTCTTTTCGATCTCCGCCTCGTTTTTCAGGTCGATCGAGCTCGATACCGATTCCAGTTCGTCCTTTTGTTCGGCATAACTGTCGAACTCCTGGAAAAAATGCAGAATGAGTTCGTATAACTCATCACTCTCTATTGCACTGGAATCGATATTTGTCTTGTGAAGCAGCGAACGGAGGGTTTTGAAGCGTTCTTCAAGCGTTGTATTGATTTCGTCATCGTTAAAGCGCCTGCCGTAAAAGAAATGCATAATCACGCCGATGACCACAGTCAGCACGGAGAGTCCGGAAACAGTACCCGCGGCAATGGTTCTGTACCCGGCGGGAATACTGTCCATAAACAGGAAATAGCCGGCGGAGGCAAGGGCCAGTAAGAGAAGAATGCCACCTGTCCGCCGAATATTTACCGAACGGGCCTCGGCGAGTCTGTCTGAAAGGTCCAGGCGTTTCTGCAGGAGAGACTGAATAACCGTAAACTCGTTCTTGATTCCCGCCAGAATACCGGAATCCTTTTTGATCTTCTGAAACCGGGGATAGGTCCGCTTTATCAGCTTTTCGATGGACGCTACCTTGCCCCGTTTGTCATGTTCATGTTCAAGCAGTTCACGCAAACTCTCATTCTCGGCAATGAGGTCACGAAGCTTACTCTGCATGCGTCCTGTCTCGGCGACCGCGCCTCGCCTGCCGTTAAGGTCCTTCTTTTCCGATTCCAGCGCTTCAATCTCCTCTTTTAAAGCGAGGCCCTCGTTTTGGAGCTTCACGTACTTTGAATGGCGTATGTTCCGGATCTCGATTTCACGCTCGCATTCGCGCAATTCTTTCTGTATGCGGTTTGTATACACCAGAAGCTGGTTGTCGATATTCTCTGTATCGAAGAATGCGTCAAGAAGCTCAAACTTGCTGTAGTAGGACGATATATCGTTCATGAGCAGTGGACGCAGCTCTTCAAACGTATCCATATAACGCTGTTCGTCCACCGGCGACTGCGCAAAACATGTACGGAAGTATATCCCGGAGCCCACCGCGAATGTCGCATCATAATATGTGCGGAAGACGTTTCGCACCTCACGAAAGAAGTCGCCGTCTGCCGCAGACCCTTGAGATACCGTACGGCTTGCCGAAAGTCCCGTAACCGACACCCCGTCTATATCGCGTATAACACGGTATCTTTTTCCGAAAACTTCCGTCACGCAATTAAGCCAGAAGTCCTCCCACAACGACCTGTCGGACGCGGCCGTGCCCGGACCGCCCCAAATAGTGTCGCACAACGCGTTAAACAGCAGCGTCTTGCCCGAATCACTCTGTCCGAACACTACATTCACAGAGGCGCCGAGTTCTATCATTGTATTGCTGAAGAGTGAACCCTTGGAGGCTATACACTGAACAATTTGCACAGGTACTCCTCCGTCAGTGTCTCCTGGGAATCGATGGCATCAAGGACACCAGCCAGGAATTTGGTATCATATAACGAAGACGTGTCCGATCCGCCTGTCTGCGCTGAAAGTGCGCGGTAAAAATCGCCCCGAAGCGAATCTTCACGGAGGTATCTGCCCGCGAGATCGACGAGCTGCATGTTGTAGTTGTTATGAACCAGAAGCAGTTTAAACATGGACGCCAGACTCCGTATATCGGTGTGTTCGGTAAATAAATCGTCACCCTTGAGGTTGACTTCCAGTATAGTGTTCGGACCAGCAAGCTTTTTAACCATGTTATATATCTCTTCTGAAGATCCGTACTGCCTGCAGTCAATGAACAGTCGGTCATACATGAGTGTGTTGACCGCCAGCCGTTTCATCCGCTCTATGGACGTCTTGCCGATCTCATACGACAGCACATAGCGCTCCCTGTTCTCTCCGGGATAGACCGTTTCCGGCGTGCCGGAATATGCCGCGAACGGTACACCGCCTGAACGGAAAACCCTGAAATTGTGAAAACCGCCGAGAGCGTAAAAATCCAGCGTCAGACCTGACAGGCCGTTCTTTGCTGTGTCGTTTTCGTCTGCGGCGTACACAAGAAAATCCGTATGAAAGACGCCCAGATGATATCCGGACGAACCAGACCTCGTTATCGAAAACAGATCATCAGGCTGCGAAAGGCTTCCCGCGTATACTGTCAAACAGGGGTCAAGGCTGTCAAACAGTATGGTCCGTATATCATCGGTACAAACGATAATATTTGGATGATCAAGATTCTGATACAGCTGCGATTCCTTTTGCGTCGGTGTAATGACGACCCGTGTACCGGCTCTGGACAGATCGGCAAGCTGTTTCAGGACACGGGATACCGTATCCGGATGTACAGTAATACCGGAAAACAATCCGCCGCATACAAGCAGAAGGTCGTGATTTCGGGCGCTTGTCAGGATCTTGTCAAGCGTTATGAGACGATGTGAATCGTCTATAGGTAAATATGAAGAATGGCCCAAATGCACATCAGACGTCTGTAAAATCCGTATCATTAATCGAAGCCGCCCCCCGTTTCTCCGGAGTCCGGAAGCTGTTTGGCCTTGCCTGTGAGTATGTAATTTTAAGTGAACGTGTCAAATACTTTTCAACGGCCCCTTGATGAGTGCGCGCTCCGGAATTTTTTATTGACTTCCTGTTTTGTTATAATTTCTGTAACGAAGGCTGCAATTAATATATCGTAAGGACGATTCCTATTAATCACTCCGACACGCGATACTGTTTACAATACGCCCGGACAGGGGATTGATAGACAGAGGAACACATTATCCTTAAAACGCGCCGTGTACAAAAACCAGGTATGGAGCTTACAACTGATGAAGATCTCGTTAAAAAAGAATTTGCTGTTTTACTGTATACTGTTTATCACCTTTTTCGGTTGTTTCAAACAGTCAGAGAGCCTGAACAGCAACCAGGTAAATTCCGTAACTCAGGCGATGCTTGCCAAACATGTAAATCAGAACACATATAACGACACAATATCGGAACGGACCCTATCCAATCTCTTCAAGATTACGGACCCGTTCAAGATGTACTACCTCCAGTCGGATATCGAAAAACTAGAGCGGCACAGGTCGAAACTTGAAAATTATGCCGCAGAGAAGAACTACGAATTTCTGGATGAGCTCTTTTCTGTGTACCTGAAACGCTTTTCGGAGCAGATGCGGCTCTTCGACAGATTAATCAAGAACGACTACGACTTTACCGTGGACGAGAGCATGATAACCGACCCGGACGCAATCTCATACGCAAAAGACGAGAAGGAACTGGAAGAGCGGTGGCGTAAACGGATCAAGTTTCAGCTGTTGAACTTTCTCAAGACCGACATTCCGATCGACAAGGCAAAGAAGAAACTCATCAAGCGGTACGAGCTTGTCCGCAAGGAAACACAGAAGTATGACGACAAGAAACAGAAGTCACTGTATTTAAAAGCGTTCGCCATGGCGCTTGATCCACATACCGCATACATGACCCCGCAGGAATATGAAGACTTCAAGATGTCCATGGAGCTGAAATTGACCGGCATCGGTGCGGTGCTCCGCTCTGAAGACGGATTCGTATATGTGGACTCAATCATACCAGGCGGTCCCGCGTCCGAACTGCCCCGGTCGAGAGAACTTAAACCCAACGACAAGATAATCGCGGTCGCCCAGGGAGACGGGGAGCCGGAGGATGTAATCGATATTCCGCTCCGCGACGCGGTGGACAAGATACGCGGCAAGGAAGGCACAACCGTCAGGTTGACCATACTCCGCAAGGACCCCAAGACAAAAAAGGAAAAGATGAACATCATACCCATCGAACGAGACCGGGTTGTGCTTGAACAGCAGGCTGCGAAGAAAGCGGTACATACCGTCAGGAAAAATGACCGTAAGTTGAAGATAGGATATCTTGAACTGCCTTCCTTCTACATGGATTATGAGGCATACTACAACAAGGATCCCGATGCGAAGATGGCTTCTCGTGACATATTCAACGCCCTTGAAGAGTTCAAGCGTCAGAAGATCGACGCCCTCGTCTTCGACCTCCGGAATAATCCAGGCGGTGCGCTCCATGAATCGACCAAGATTGCCGGATACTTTATCAAGTTTGGTCCGGTATTGATGGTCAAGGCGCATGATGACGTAAAGACGCACTTCGACTACGATCCGGCCATGTACTACGACGGCCCGGTCGTTGTTCTTGTGAACAGTTCCAGCGCCAGCGCGTCGGAAATCTTCGCGGGAGCGATACAGGACTACAAACGAGGCATCCTTATCGGTACGGGACGCACTTTCGGAAAGGGCACCGTACAGGATTTGAATGACCTGGGCAAGGAAGGCGGTGCCATAAAGGTTACCATTCAGCTTTTCTATCAGCCGTCGGGAAAATCCAACAACAAGGACGGAATCGTACCCGATATTACCGTGCCGTCTTACTCCAGTCTGCTTGAGTTTCATGAAAGTGAACTCGACTACGCACTCGACTGGCAAGCAATCAAGAAAAGCGATTTCAACGATTTCGGCAAAACATATGTAACGAACGAGATAATTCAAACGCTGCAGCGAGAATCGGACAAGCGCCGGAAAGGCGACGATGATTTCCAGGAACTCTCAAAACAGATCGCCGAGGCCAAGGCGGAGGAGAGCGCCAAAAAGGTTTCACTTCTCCTCGATGAAAACGGGGGTGAGCACACCGCCACCGACGAGGAAACCATCCCCGAAGCGGATGACGATAAGGTGTATGACCTTGAAAACGATATTTTTCTCCGCGAGGCATTCGCGATAACCGGGGATTACATAGTGCAGCTTTCGGGAAAACAGGATGAGTAGCGGACATCTTACGACGCAGAAAAAAACGGAGCGCAGTTTGAAACAGACAGCCAAAAAGACAGCACAAAAGAAAAAAGCAGCTGTAAAAAGGGGCGGCACGCCCGAGATTTCCGTCATACTACCCGTGTTCAACGAACAGGAGAATATTCAGATCCAGTATGACAAGCTCTCTGCAAGCCTGAAGGGCTTCGGACACAGTTATGAGATCATTTTTGTCGATGACGGCAGCATGGACCGCTCCGCAGAAATACTGAACGCGATCGCGGATTTGGACAAAAACGTAAAACTGATCGAATTCCGCAGGAACTTCGGCCAGACCGCGGCGATGCACGCAGGCATCGATTATGCGTCCGGTGAAATCATCGTGTTCATGGACTCGGACCTCCAGAACGATCCGGATGACGTTCCGCTTCTTGTGGAAAAGATTTACGAGGGATATGATGTCGTCAGCGGCTGGAGGAAAAAGCGCCGTGACAAGTTTTTCTCACGAAGGCTGCCGTCCATACTCGCGAACGCGATGATCGCGTGGATAACCGGTGTCAAACTCCATGACCTCGGATGCACACTCAAGGCATTCAAGACCGATATCCTCAAGAAGGTTAAGCTCTACGGCGAAATGCACCGCTTCATTCCGGTACACGCCTCATGGATCGGCGCCTCCATAGTGGAGATACCCGTACGGCACCATCCCCGTCAATTCGGCCAGTCCAAGTACGGGATAATCAGGACATTCAAGGTCCTCCTTGACCTGATCACCGTAAAATTTCTGGGATCATTCTCAACCAAACCGATCTATCTCTACGGCGGCCTCGGCATGATAACGATGTTTCTCGCCTTCCTTTCCGGAACGGCTGTAATTCTGATGAAACTGTTTCTCAGGTTTGACATCACGGGAAATCCGTTCTTTCTCCTGTTTTTCCTTTTTGTCATACTAAGCGTGATACTTGCTCTGATGGGAATACAGGCAGAGATTCTCATACGGGTTTATCATGAGTCAACGCACAGAAGTCCGTACCATATTAAGGGCACACGAAACATACCGGGCATGTGATTTTAAATACAAATACAACCCGTTAGTCTTCAATACATACGGACACCGTCGGTTGTATTAGCCGAATGTGTCCGGTATAACAAAACCGGATCCGGAACGGGAAAGACCATGCAAAAAACCTGCAATTCTGGAAACGCCCTTACCAAAACGAACATAATTATATTGACATATATCGCATTATTGTGATATAAGAATCATAGGTGCTCATATGAAGACAGAATGCGACATTGATTTTTTGTATTATTCCGAACTGCTGAAGGCGCTCGGACATCCTGTCAGGCTGAAAATTGTTGTCGGAATACTCTGCGAGGGATGCAACGTGAACGGCATCGTGGAGCGTCTGCAGATACCGCAATCGACAGTCTCACAGCATCTTGCCGTTCTCAGAAACAAGGGTATCATAACCGCTCACAAGGACGGTGTAAACACCTGTTACAAGGTCGAGAACGACTTCGTCCTGCGGACGATTGAGCTGCTGAAAAGGCGGAACGACTGAGCATGCATAAACTTTACGGGGACACCTTCCGGCAGTATATTCTCAGGGAGAAGCCTGAAAACATGTATATCTTACCCGCATGCGCGGATATCACATAGGAGGAAACGATGAGTTTACTGCATATCGACGATTCAAACTTTGAGAAGGAAGTGGCTCAATCAGAAATACCCGTACTCGTGGACTTTTACGCGGACTGGTGCGGACCGTGCCGGATGATCGGACCGGTTATCGAGAAACTTGCCGGAAAGTATGACGGAAAAGTAAAGATTGCCAAGCTGGATGTGGACAAGTACGGATCGCTTGCGGCTCAGTACCAGGTTAGCGGCATCCCGACGGTCATCATGTTCAAGAACGGTGAGGCGGTCGACCGTTTCAGCGGCGCGCTTCCGGAACCGGCTATCGATGATTTCATTTCCAGAAACAGCTGATAATCATCCGCTGCATCCTGTGCATACGAAGGCCGGCTAATGCCGGTTTTCGCGCATGCGCACCTTTGAGCATCTTTACCGGCCTCTCCGCCCCCTCATCAAGGATCCCGTCCAATAAATGATTTGACCTCTTCAGCCGCCCGGCGCTAATTGTTACATCAACACGACAGTATTCAAGGAACGGTGCACAAACTCCGCCGCGGCGGGTGTACAGGTACCATAACAGACCATGTGAACCGCTTCAGGCGGTACATCCAGATCATAAGGTAATAACAATGAGATACAGTATAGCGTTCTTCCTGTTTTGCGCACTGACAGTTTCATGCGGGGACACACATGACGAAAGCACCCCGTTGACGGCGCCGGAAATGGAAGACCGGTCATTCGGCATCATACTCAACGAAAACGCCGCTGTCCGCTTTCAGCCGCAGCTTCACACGGCGCGGATCGAATACCTGGACAAGGGCGATACCGTACAGATAATCGGTCGTTCTTCCGAACAGTCACGGATCGGCGGCATAACAGATTACTGGTACTACGTCTCGATGCCGTCCGGACTGACCGGCTGGACATTTGGATCAAACCTGAAAATATTGAAGGAAGGAGACGACTTCACGATAGAGGATTACCGGGAACAGGTAGCACAGGAGAAGATCGAGCTGACGCTCAAACAGCTTAAAGGAAAGTGGTGGAGCGTCACGAAGTCCGGTAACTTTACCAGCCACATGCTGATGCTCTATCCGGATAAAACCTACCGGTCAACACGCGGCGGGCTCAAGAAGGAGGGCACCTTTGACATTGACATGAACGATAAGCTCATCCGCTTCTCGGACGGAACCTCTTTCGGGGATGTACTCGGATTTTCCGAACGGGCGCAGGAACTCGTTGTGGAAATAGAAGGCGAAGAATATACGTACCGGTTCAATAAGTGCTCAAGCGAAACGGACAAGGATATCGAAGAGCACCTGGAAGAGTATAAAAGCGAGGACCCTGAACCTGCGGCGGACGGTGAACCCGGCGCCGAAGCCGACGGAACAGACAGTGGAGCATAAGAGCGTCCGGATTAACCGGTT
>CAZAHA010000098.1:5289-9472 GCA_964484915.1 uncultured Leptospirales bacterium | reverse complement strand
GCTCCTCCTGGGCTACGTGCATGCTTACTCCGTCAATCAGTTTATATGTATCGCTAATCAGTAGAATATGCATTGCTGCTCTCCTTGACGCACAAGAATATGTATGCAGGCGTGTTCAGGTTACATATATACACCGATGTGTAACTGGGAAAGGAAATTTTGTTATTTCATCATATTTTTATCTACTCTGCCGAAAAACTGCCCGATTGATACAGTACCGGCCGATTTGGACGGCCGGTTGGCGCCAAAACGCCAATCACGGTATCTTTGCACCATCCAACAGCATAATGATAAACGGTCGACCGGCAAATGAGAAAGGGTAACGGGCCTCGCAGCAAACCGCAGAAGAACTGCGCCGCCCAGGGGGCAGCCATTGCAATATTATGTCAAATTTATAGGCTGTATTCTGTATCTTGCCGTTTTATCCGTGCTCTGCGGCTGCAAAACGGCATCGATCGAGGAACTCTCAGCAAGATATGCTGCCCGCTATAAAAATGCAGACCCCGGCCGTTTGGTCTGCCCTCTCACACGACTTGACACGAAGCGCAGGGTAATCGCCCTCACCCTCGACGCATGCGGGGGACGCGGCCCGGGGACATATGACCGTGAGATGATCGAATACTTGAAACAGGAACACGTTCCCGCAACGCTTTTTATAAACGCACGCTGGGCACAGGCGCACCCCGCAGTCTTTACACGGCTGTGTTCTGATCCACTCTTTGACATCGCATCGCACGGATACCGCCATTGTCCCTGTACGATCGCCCCTGCCGAACGCTACGGAATCGAGGCGACCTCATCCATACCGGCACTCGTAGAGGAGGTAGAGCGCTCGTCACGGGTGCTGCAAAAGCTTGGCGCACGCTTTCCGCGGTATTTCAGGTCGGGCACCGCATGGTACGATGAGTGCAGTATTCGTATTATTGAGGAGATGGGGTACCGGATCGTCAACTTTGACGTCAACTCGCGCGACTATGACCGATTCGCTCCTGCAGAGAAGATCGCCGGACACATCCTGGAAGCGAAACCGGGCTCGATCATCATCATGCACATGAACCGGCCTGGTTCAAACTCACTCGCGGCACTGAAGATAGCCGTACCTCAACTCAGGGAGCGGGGATACACATTTGTCCACCTGTCCGGATACCGTCTGATACACGTGATGCGGACAAGACTGCCGCGATAGACATACAGCAGGGATCTGATACGTACCTTTTATCGACACTTTCGATATCACGCGTCCCGGTACCGCACCCGTTTACACGGTATAGTACTTTCCTGCTTGTAATGATCCAGCCTGCCTGCTTGTACTGCTTCCGGCCGCTGTCGGATGCCGGTATACGGAAAAATGACCGGCCACCGATAGCGGCAAGCTTGATCTGTCATCATATAACTGTACGGCACAAGGCCCCGTACAGCTCAACGGTCAGTGGAAATATTTCCGGAATACGCTCCTCGGTCCGGCAGAAAGTGATGACATACCGTCCGGATCCCTCCTCATTTTTATCTCAAGAATGTCCCAAAAGTGCGGCCTATGCAAGGCAGGAACATCTTGACACGGGATTGCCTCTTCTATCTACTGTCATCCGATGAACAGGACCGTTGCACATAATGCCTATACACGATTCATCACGGGTGTCCAGTTGATTATGGTCATGTTTGCATATTCTGTATTACGTGAACCTCTCGTCGGATCAGAAAACGGCCGCCAAACGAAAGAAGTCGATTACACCGGCTACCATCATTACATTGACCGCATCGAGGCCCATCGGGACGATTTCAATACATTCGACAGCATGCCGCTCACGAACTCACTTATGGGTACAATCGCACGGGAACATTCGATCGATACCGCAAACCTCTATTTCCTGTCACGCATGTATAAAGACAACAGCGAAAATCACACGGCGCTGAACCGTTACAGACAGCTTGTCTCAGCCCTCCATGATGAAACATACAGAAAATCAGCCACAGAAAAACTCCGCACCTACCAGATCGTCTTTATACCCGGTTTTGCCTATATCCGGGACCAAAATAGCGGGGCCGACTTTTCCCGCCAACGGAAACTACTTGATAGATACGGCATACGGAACGAACTGGTCGTCACCAAGGAACTTGGTCTTGTCGAGGAGAATGCACAGCGCATCGCAAACTATTTCAGGGGACGGGAATATGATCGGCCCCTGGTCGTGGTCTCCGTTTCCAAGGGCAGCCTGGACTTTGCCGAGGCACTCGGCAGCGGCAAGCTGAACGGAATTGTTGACATTCACGCCTGGGTGAACGTCGGCGGCATCATGAAGGGAAGCTTCATTGCAGAAAAGAACACGGCCTTTCCCCGCTCGATCGTTACATCGGCACTCCTGTACCGGGAGGGCGTATCACTCGATATTGTAGAGAACCTCACACACCGAACACGAAGCCGCCGCCTGGAGGAGCTCCACTTTCCTGACGGTATAAAAACGGTCCATTTCATCGGCCTTCCGTTCCAGGAGCACGTGCATGATTATCTCGCAGAGCGATTCAACTACCTCAAGCAATACGGCCCCAACGACGGACTGACGACGCTTGTGGACGCCATCCACCCCGAGGGGGTTGTCATTACGGAAGTGGGACTCGATCACTACTTCCGCGACCGCAGCATAGACATAAAGACGCTGGCTCTGGCGCTGCTTGCCGTTGAAAAGTGACAAGACCCGATGGTTCCATATGTATACGAAGATACGGCTGTTGTCGCCCTCACTTTCGCAATGGATGCGGCCGCTCCGCTTGAAATCCAGGTATTGACTCCGAACGGATCAACCGTCGTACTCGAAGCGATGCACCACAAAAAAATCTAAAGCGGTATGTGTCGTTACCGATACGGGCGAGTCAGGGGGGGTATCACGAGACAGAACCGGATAACCGTCCAGAAGGCAGTCCCGGAAAAAACTGCGCAATGATTCGGCAAAATCGTTTTTCCGTTTACCCTACTGTGTAGCGGTATTGATGATGAGGCGTACCGAGTTTTCGTCCAGCATCAGTTTGCGGGAAATCTCAGGCGCGGACCATCCCTTGCTGGAAAGCTCCCGTACGGTACGGACCATGCCGTCGTTTAGGCCCCTCGCGGAGCGCATGTAGTCGGAATTCATCTGTTTGGTAATGAGGTTGTCCGGTTCGACGGACTGGATAAACTGCGAAAACTGCTGCATCTTCCTGTCGGTCTGTTCAAACATGGCCTGGAGACGCTCGTCTGTGGAATCGATGTCGGTCCGAATGTTTTCGATCTTGCTGATCATCGCCTGAAGCTGTTTAACGCGCGACTCCATGTAATCGCCGAGGCTGTCGATTTCGTTGAACTTCTCCTTGAGATTGTTAATCTCGTGTTCCTTGGTCTTCAGGATGTGGGTTGTTTCCTCAACGCTTTGCAGGTACTCCCGGAGCTTCGTGATGCGGCTCTCCGACTTTTCGACGACCGTCTGGAAATTCGTCAGCCGTTTTTCGATAGAAACGGCAAGAGCCTCAACCCGTTCGATGCTGCTGACGCTGTGCTGTATCTGGCTCTCGTAGTCGGACAACTCCCGTATCTGACGCTCAAGTCCCTCATAGGTCTCGTTCAGGGAGTCGATCCTGCGGTTGACCTTGTCGATATTTGCCGAGTTGTCTTCCAGAAACTCGGCCTTGGACTTTACGTCCCCGGCAAGGTCAAAGAGCGCCTGGATGTCGGTCGAGACATTCTGCAGCTTTTCCCGCTTGGCGTTGTATACCTTAAGCTCTTTTTCCAGCTCTCGCCTGGCTTCCTTGAACTCTTCAAGGTCGTCCATAAAACTCTCGATAACGGTAGACTCGCTGCGTGATTTTTCAAGCAGCGCGGTATAGTGGTCGATCGAGTCTTCCACCCGTTCCATCATCTCGTCGGTCCGTTCGAAGATACGGTTGTTCTGTTCGTACTGGATGATCTCCGCCTTAATTGCGCTCAGGCGCTCGTCAAGTTCGGAAAATTCCAGCCTGTTTTTTTCCGCCTGCTCCTTCTGCCGTTCGGAGATCTTCTGGTCAAGCTCCTCAAGGCGCTGTGTAAACCGTCCGAAGTTTCCCTCTATCGTTTCGTACTCCCGTACGATGGACTCCATGTGGTCGTTCGCTATCGTGTTAAGGTTTGTCTCATACTGGGCGTACTGCTCGTGAAACTTCTCTACCGTAACATGCC
>CAZAHA010000098.1:2951-5279 GCA_964484915.1 uncultured Leptospirales bacterium | reverse complement strand
GTGCGGCTTCCGTCCGCGCGGCCTTGATGACCTCGTCCTTCTTCGCGATAGAATGAAGCGAGAGCGAGTCCATCGTGTTCCGTATCTTGTTAGTCTCCTCTTCAAACGAGGCGATCAGCTTCGATCTGCTCTGGTCAATCGATATCTCAACGTTTTCGATCTTCTCAAACATCTGGCTGATCTCGTTTTCTGCATTCTCGATTGCGGAAGAGAGGTCGCTGTAGACGCGCTTTTCCGAACGTTCGACCGTTCCCTCTATGGCGTTCACCGCCTTGGTCAGCCGTTCCAGCTTCTGGCGGATATTCTGCATGATGGCGTCACCGGTCTGGGTGATGCTTCGTTCCATCTCCGATACGGAATTGGAGAACTCTTCGGAAAGCGCCTCGATCCTCTCCTGAGCCTGCGTTATGATGATCTGCTCCTTCTCGGAAACCGACCCCTGCAGTTTTCTCACCTCAACGGCCAGCTCCTCGGAGAGCTCGCGCGAACGGTCCCTGCGCTTCTCGTTGAAGTTGTGGTAAAGCGCTGCGTTGTTCTTCCCCAGCTGCTTCATACCGTCGTTTCGCGCCTTTCTCTTCTTAACAACCGTGCCGAAATCGGAACGGGCGTGCTCGATATACCTGAGCTGTTCGTTCACATTAACAGCGGCATCCGACACAGACGAAAGGTCCTCCTCTATCTTGCGGAGCCCGGCCTTTTCGGTGTCGAGGGACGACATCCTGTTCTCAAGTTCGCTGACTGCTCCGCGGACCGTTGTGGAGAGTGATCCGGCCTTCTTCAGGAGAAGATCCATTTCGATAGTTGCGTCGTTAAACTTCCGGTTTTCGGCAGCAACAAGTTTCTGAAACTCCTTAAGCGAGTTGTCGGTAAATCTTTTGAGTTTTACAATTCTGGTGTTTGCGCGGTCCATTCTTCTGAAGAAAAGTATGATGCCTGTGCAGATAAAAATGGTGAGAAAATTCAAAAAAATCAAAGATTCCATTTTACAATCCTACATACAATATAATTTCACCAATGCCCGTTTCGATTAATAACCGTAATGTCCGGCATACGCACCGCCTGCTGTCTGCACACAATAAAGCCGGGGATACTGTATCTGTATGGTATATTCGCATGAAGTTCTGACACATATCATAGAATGAGACATAATTCTGTCAATGCAAATTTTTTCTTCCGGATCATTCTCCGTTTGCCGTGGTAGACGAGCGGGAAAGATACACACATCCTTCCAGAAGCTCAATACGTGCAGAAGCGCGGTCAGCCAGCCATTATCCGGCCCAACACGGGTAAATGCAGCCTTACCCTGCCACAAACACCGTTTTATATCAATTTCTACCAGGATGTCATATGACGCATTATTTTTCCGGAGTGCATGTAACACCCTTGACACACAGGATAAAAACGGTAGCAGTTGGACGCACCGCTACCTTTCTGACACGGATGTTGCACTGATTATGATGAAGACACTGTACTCACGATCATTCGGCCGACGGTACTACTACCTGCTCATTTCCGCGGTTATTCTCTTTTTTTTCGTTTATACATGGATAAGTACAACGCATACCCTCAATTTATATGAGGCGGAGCTGGACAAACATGCCGGTGAGCTTTCGAGGCGTTACATGGAACGGATACGAACGGTCGACAAGCTCTACTACATGCTGGAAAAACAGATTGATGCACAGATGCGGATGGCTCTTGAAACGGTCAGCAACGAATACAGGCGTACAGCCTCCCTTGATCTGGACTACGATGCTATTCTCAACGGTTCGCCGCACATGGAACTGTATGTCATAGACCAGAACAACAGGATAATCCGGTCAACCGATCCGGACGAACTCGGCATTGATTTTACGCAGTATGGCCATCTAAACAGAATATTCGCCGGTATCAGAAACGGTACCGAGTACGTTTCAGACAGGATAAACACCGCCATTCTCACACAGGAGCTTAAGAAGTTCAGTTACCATCCCTCTCACGACCACCGCTACCTCTTCAAGGCCGGCTACAGCATGAACAGATTCGAGAACTTTCTGGGACACGACGCACTGACCAAGCTTACAACAGACACCCATCATGACAATCCCGCCATAGAAGACATGACCATCTTCAACAGCAACGGCCAGAGCTACGACGGAAAAACGGACCTGTCCATTCTGTCGGACAGACGGCGCTACACATACAACAGGTCCGCTCTTGCACAAAAGAAGGTCCTATCGTTTACCATGACAGAGGGCGCGGTAAAAACAACGTACCTCTACCATCCCTATGTGCTGAAGGGAAACACGGAACTCTTCCTCGACATCGGTCTTGAAACGGTTTACTCAA
>CAZAHA010000098.1:0-2851 GCA_964484915.1 uncultured Leptospirales bacterium | reverse complement strand
CTGAAGGGAAACACGGAACTCTTCCTCGACATCGGTCTTGAAACGGTTTACTCAAACAGGCACATACTCACAGACATCCAGAACAAGATTGCCCGCGAATCGGCCATCCTTCTTGTGTTTGTCGCCCTTCTCCTCGCGTCCAACTGTCTCTTCAACCGTACCTATCTGTTCCCGCTGGAACGCGTCATCGACGTCATACGAGGCATACACAACAGTAATTTCTCCAGACGTGTGGAGATCATTCCAAAAAACGAGATCGGTATTCTTGCGGACAATATCAATATCATGATAACAAACATCAGTTCACTTCTTGATGAGAAGGAACAGACAAACCGCCAATTAAAATCGGCACTCGAACAAAACGAACGCGGATACTTCGAGATCGCACGGGCGCTTGCCAACTCCATCGACATAAAGGACAGCTATACCGGAGGCCACTGTGAAAGGGTTATGGAGATGTCACTGCTCATTGCCGACGAGTATGAACTGACCGACAAGGAACTCCAGGACATACGGTACGGCAGTCTGCTGCATGACATCGGCAAAATCGGCGTCAAGGACCGTATTCTCAACAAACCGGGCACCTTCACCCCGGATGAGTATGAACAGATTAAGCTTCATCCCCGGTTCGGTTTTGAAATCGTAAGAGAGATTGAATTTCTGGATAACGCAAGCGGCATGATCCTCTCCCACCACGAACGGATAGACGGCCGCGGATATCCCAACGGCATCAGTGGTGACGACATACCCTTTGCCGCACGTATCGTCAGCATCGCAGACGCGTTTGATGCGATGACGTCCAAGCGGATCTACCGCGAGAAACAGATGACCGTTGAAGAGGCGTTTGACGAGATGTACAGAAACTGCGACACACAGTTCGACGGCTCCCTTGTCGCCGTCTTTGTCAGCGCCTATACCGGACGGTTCGGCGGTAACATAGCCCGATACGCCAGCGCTATTGAGTCTCCGTGACATAAATCGCCTTCGCGTTATGAAATCTTTTACAATGACTGTATGCAAAAATTAGTTGACGGATCATCGAAAAAAGATGTAGATAGGACAGAATCCTGCTGTCGCATGTTTTTCTGATGTACAGCGGAAGCTTTATTATAAACAGGTGGTTGATTATGAAAAGAGGTTTAGTCGCACTTATTGCTATCATGTTTGTAGCCGGCTGCGGTCCAAGCAAACTCGTTGTAAAAACCGAAGCGCAGGGAAATATACTTGAGAACATTCAGCTGAAGTATAGCAACCCGAATTCCCAGCAGCCACTTGACCTGCGGGACAACGAACGGGTCACCCTGGACGATGAGAGTTTCCAGACATTCTATGTTGACCTCAGCCAGACAAGCAGAGCCGACCATATCAAACTGGTTTCCGAGATGAGAAACGGACTGAAGGTTTTGCTTGTTTTCAGGAACCCCGAGAACGGCAATGAAATCAAGCGGGTCGAGGTACCCATGCAGGGGATTGAGGGATACCGTCAGGAGAATACCGTTATCTATACGTATAACCGCCGCGGCGAGCGCGTTGGGGAACGCGTCGAACAGGGCGAACGCGAAGCGTTCGGCGACCAGGAATATACCGACACAAGCCGCATTCCGCTTGACATCAGCTTTCCGATGCTCCAGTCACGGGAAAATCGCGTACAGGCACATCTCCTCCTTGATTACAGCTCATACGAACAGCCGCGCGACGCCAATACGACGGAGTTTGAGCGAGAGGAACTTGAGACAAACGAGGACGGAGAAACCGTGGTCAATGTAACCCATACGATAAACTACCGCGAACAGTACTTCCAGACACCTCGCCGTTCACGAAACATTACCTTTACCATCATTAAACCGGCTGCGATGCAGCAGGAAACGTCCGACCTGGACGAGGATGAGGATTCGCTCGAGCCTGCTACATCTGACGAGATGGAAGAAGAAGAGGAAGAGGAAGGCGATGACGACGACCTCGGACTCGAAGGCATCGACGATCTTTAAAACCCGTCGTGGAACGGGAAACACACTATACCGCTCATGTAAGAAGGCCGTCTTGAACAGACGGCCTTTTTGACGGTGCGCCATACACGCTCCGAATCACACAGGTCGAAGCCAGACGCTCTTCTCCGGATGTTTCCACATATCCGTCAAGATGATCTGCTGAAGAGCATTCCTCTCATTTTACCAGACACGGGATATTGCTACAAGTTCCCGTATCAGCAACCGGCAGTCGGCTGGACACGGGATCAGTCCATCACATATTGAGCCAAGCCCAAAAATCTTCATTATTTTACAAAATATTTGATTACTCAAGATTTTTTGATATATCATTTAGTAAACCCTTGCGTATTGCGGTTTTAGATTCCACATGCTGTCTTGTTCTATCGGTCAATACTGTGCACTCCAAGGAGAATGTATCATGTTTAAACGATTAAGTATCGGCGCCAAGCTGATTACCATTACCGCCATCATTATTATCATTACCGCGGGATGTATTACCGTCGCAGCGGTCATGCAGGCTTCAGGCGCACTGTCGAAAGAGGCATTCTCGCGTCTGGACGCGATCCATGACGAGAAGCATGATGTTCTACTGAGGCTGTTTGAGGATATGAAGCAGCAGACCCTGGTTATTTCCCAGAGCACCGATGTTGCACATTCCATACGCGATCTGATCCTCTATCACAATGAGATGAACATTCAGCCCGACGGCCCATATGACATTACCGGCACGGGAAACAACCTGACCCGTTCCTACGAGGATATCTACCGCGATGTTGACAGACAGCTTGCGAAGTATTCCGAAGTGTTCGGTTACTACGACATCTTCCTGATCTGCTATCCCCACGGTCACGTAATGTACACCC
>CAZAHA010000097.1:4885-9529 GCA_964484915.1 uncultured Leptospirales bacterium | reverse complement strand
GACATCGCGATGCCGCTCAAGAGGGACGCCAGTGCCAGAGGTGTCCTGTAGCGGGGATTGTCCGGTTCGCGGAACGCCCGTGTCAGGTTTTGAAACGTGAGGTCTATCGATTTTAACGCGTATGTATTGGAAAACTCGCTGGCTTTCTGCGATATCAGTGATTCCACAGAAAGTGAAAGGGCCGCAATGCCCATCTGCGATGTTTCTTCGTCGTCCGCAATGATTGCAAGCGTCGGATCGATGATGGTAAGGCTTGGATACATCGTGTAGTTGTAGTAGATGCGCTTTATGTTCTCGTGTATATCGGGTATGAAGAAACACGGCAATATCTCCAGTCCAAAACAGGGTATAAACGGAACCAGCGCGAACGGTATGGGACGGTCGGTCTTGGGATATTCGAAAATATCTTCACAGAAAAAGTAGTTGTTCGCAAGAAGGGCGATGGCCTTGGCGCTGTTCAATGACTCGATACGGCCGATCCCGATGATTATGTCGGCCTTTGTCTTCTTAGCGTAATACACTGCCGAATCTATGTACTCGTTGTTCGTTGTTCCGGGAATCTCATCGTATACGATTGAGATAACGTCGCTCTGGTTCAGCTTGGCGATAATGTCTTCTATGCGTGATTCGTATTTTTCGAAGTCGTCTGATGATGTGATGATGAGAGCGCGGTTGGCTCCTTCGGCCGAGATAATTTCTCCGATGCTGTCGATTATGCCGGGTTGGGCGTATATTTTTGTAGGTAGATGAAAATCAGGATACATTTCCTTAACTCACCGGAGTCTGTACGTCTACATCGTGCTTGTTGTTTCGGGCATAAAAAAAAGCGGCATACAGGACCGCTCTACGGAAAAAAGGACAATATCGTGTCGGTTACTCGCTGAAAATACCGTTAATAAGCTTGTTTGCAACAATTGAAAGGACCTTGTCGTCAAGATGCCTGTCATATGTTCCGTCCTGTATCTGCTTCTTTATCTGTTCAACCTTCTCGCGGCGGACGTCCGATGTTTCCTTGACCATCTGGGTGATACGCGCTTCGTCGGCGGCCTTGAGACCTTCATTCGATATATGTATGGAGTCAGTTGTGTTGTTGACATTATTGGTCTTGTTTACCGATTTCGTCTTTTTGGCATCAAATATCTTGTGTATGTTGCCTATTTTATCGAGAATCATTTTATTATCCCTTGTCTGATCTGTTACTATTATCGGTATCGCCGCATTTTTCTTTAGCTGTATTATCTCTGGACTATTCAAAAATATCATCCGGACAGTACATCCCGGATCATTGTACCGAAATCATGCAGTGTTGTCAATAGCAATACAGAATTCACCCTTGACGGTCAGCCCTGCAACAACCTTTTCGGTGTCAGAGGTGTTGTATCGTGTATATTCCTCGTACAGTTTGGTCATTTCGCGGCCCAAAACGGCGTTTTTGTCAGGAAAGATTTCAGCTATCGCCAAGAGTGTTTTCGTTATCCGGTGCGGGGACTCGTACAGGACGATCGTTCCATCAAATTCGGCAAGACGGGAGAGTTCGTTTATCCTCCGTCCCGGCTTCTTGCTGATAAAACCTGCAAACAGAATGTTTCGGGATGCGAATCCGCTGACCGATACTATAGCGGTCAGGGCCGAGACGCCGGGAAGGGGGACAACCTGTATCCCGGCTGCTGCGGCAACCTGCACAAGCCTGCTTCCGGGATCGGAAACGCCCGGAGTACCGCAGTCGCTCATATAGGCTATGTTCTTGCCGTCCCTGAGCTTTTCGACAGCGCCTTCCACTTTCATGACAGACGAGTGGGAATGAAGGGAATGCGTTGGAAGGTTTATATCAAAAGCTGAAAGCAGGCGCCGCGTCACGCGGGTGTCCTCGCAGTAGACGATGTCGATATCGTTTTTCAGTGTATCCACGGCTCGGTATGTCATGTCCTGCAGATTGCCCAGAGGGGTCGCGATTATGTAGAGTGTACCGGTCTTTTTCATATGCTCTATCGGACATCCAGTGTGTGGTGTATTGTCGGGTACGGCCCATGCGCCAGCAGGTATGCGAATACCCTTACGTGTGGTACGATACATCTTCATCCACGGCAAGCATCTTTTTGGGATGCCGTGCAGCAATGGCAAACGGTATTTTAATCGTCCTGCAGGAGATAACCTGTCATTTTTACTTGACAGATTGCACAGTCCTTTATAGTGATAAAACATGACTACAGTAAACGTATTACATCGTTCCGGACTCCTATTGCTCGTGATATAACATATCTTGAGGCGAGGATGTAATACGCTTTTATCGTGAATATAAAAGAAACCTTTAACATAACCGTCGCCTTCAAGCGGCGGTTTTTTTGTTTTTGGTTTCGCCTGAACGGACAGTATGAAGCAAGGGAAATGAGAATGGTACGTATACACGCGATCAACATGCAGGAGGATTACAATGGAAACGAGAAAGTATGCAACAATGCCGGAAATACCCATACAGAACAGACAATGGCCGGCAAACAGGATCACGGTGTCACCGCAATGGTGCGCGGTTGACCTGCGCGACGGGAACCAGGCGCTTCCTCAGCCCATGTCGCCCCAACAGAAACACGACTATTTCAATCTGCTTGTTGACATCGGTTTCAAGGAGATCGAGATCGGTTTTCCCTCGGCCTCAGAAGACGACTTCAACTTCAGCCGGGAGCTTATAGAGGGCGGTCTCATTCCGGATGATGTAACGATATCCGTACTGACACAGTCCCGGCCTCATCTTATCAACCGTACGATTGACGCGGTCACCGGTGCGAAAAATGTCGTCATACACCAGTATATCGCAAGCAGCCTCCTGCACCACAAGTACGTGTTCAACATGACCGAGGAAGAGGTTGTAGAAACGGCAGTCAACGCGTGCGCGCTTATACGGAACGCGGCGAACGAGCTTCGGAAGAAGGGATACAACGTTGGGTACGAGTTTTCGCCCGAGGAGTTTACCGACACGGATATCGACTTCGCCGTCCGTCTCTGCTGCCGGGTCTTTGAAACCTGGAAACCGGAGGGCAGCGAACGGATCATCATGAACCTTCCCATGACGGTTGAGCGGCGGTTACCCAATGAGTACGCCGACATGATCGAGCTTTTCAAACAGAAGTATCCGTACGGCGACAATTCAATCGTTTCCGTTCACGCGCATAACGATATGGGCGGTGCAGTTGCTGCAACCGAGATGGCGCTCCTTGCCGGTGCCGAACGGGTGGAGGGAACCCTCCTTGGCCACGGCGAGCGTACGGGAAACCTGGACCTCATAACTCTGGCGATGAATCTCGAGTATCTGGGCGTGCAAACCGGTCTGGATTTTTCCCGCCTTTCATATATAGTTGAAAAGGTGGAGAGCATAACCGGATTACCGGTCCATCACCGACACCCATACTCGGGTCATCTTGTATTTACCGCGTTTTCCGGATCGCACCAGGACGCGATAAACAAGGCGCTCAAACAGATGGATACGCTTGGCAGCGACTTTGACGGCTGGAAAGTTCCCTATCTGCACGTTGATCCCAAAAGTATCGGCCGATCGTTCGAGAAGTATATTCGGATCAACAGCCAGTCCGGCAAGGGAGGGATCGCGTATGTCATGCAGACATCGTTCAACATAGACATCCCGAAGTGGGCACAGGCGGATTTCGCGGGTTTTGTCCAGAAGCATGCCGATACGGTCGGACGGGAGATCAATGCCGATGAGCTGCTTGATCTTTTCAGGGCGCACTATCTCAGCGGTGCCGGTCAGCTCAAGCTGAACAAGTTCTGGCCCCGTCCCGACGACAACGACCCGTCCGTCATAAAGGGAGAGCTGAATGTCGTGTTTAACGGAATGGAATATCGACTCGAATCTGTCGGAAACGGACCGATATCATCGCTGGTAAACTCGATCCGCAAGATCGAAGAGATACCCCATTTCGTTCTTGACGATTATTACGAGGACTCAACCGGTCACAGCGCAGATGCGCAGGCTGTCTGCTACGTTAAACTCGTAACCGAAAGAAACGCGTACATCGGCGCGGGCATGGACCCGAACGTCAACCAGGCGGCGGTCAAGGCGGTCTTTTCCGCGCTCAACAGGATGATACCGCAGGAATGACACGGAAGATCCCGACAAGGCCCGACGAGGTCCATTTGCTCGGATGGGAGCGGCCGGACATCCTGATCCTTACTGGTGACGCCTTCGTCGATCATCCGTCATTCGGCGCTGCAATTATCGCGCGTGTTCTTGACGGTGTGGGGTACCGTGTGGCCGTTGCCGATTCGTTAAACCTTGACGATGCGGACTATGTGAAAAGCTTCGGTGTTCCGCGTCTGTTTTATGGTGTAACCGGCGGCAACGTTGATTCAATGGTTTCCCGATTTACCTCGTTTAAAAAGGTGCGAAACGACGATCCGTACCGGGCAGGCGGGAAGGGCGGCGGGCGTCCGCCAAGGGCTGTCATATCCTACTGCAACATGATAAAACAGATCAGCAGGGAGACACCGCTTGTCATCGGAGGAATCGAAGCGTCGATGCGCCGGTTTACCCACTACGACTATATCGATAATGCCCTGCGCCGCTCGATCCTTCTGGACTCACGTGCTGATCATCTTGTCCTCGGGTTGTGCGAACACGCGGGCGGGGATATT
>CAZAHA010000097.1:0-4875 GCA_964484915.1 uncultured Leptospirales bacterium | reverse complement strand
GTCAGGGAGATCGCCGCACGGATCGGATCAGGATCATCCCTGGAGGGTATTTCGGGTACGGTCATTATGCAGAAAGAACCGCCGGGCGATGAATATGTACAGCTTGAAGATGAAAAGGAGGAACGGGCCGATACCGGAATCTACGCTGAAAACTTCAGGCGTCTTTATACAAATCCGGAATCCGTTATTGTCCAGAAAAGCGGCGGCAGATATCTCGTCCAGTATCCGGCGAGGGCGCTTCTTCCGGAGGAGCTGGACGCCGTCTATTCGCTTCCGTTTACACGGGAGCCGGACGGAAAGTACGGCGGCCAGACTATCCCCGCCTACCAGATGATCCGTCATTCGATCACTGCACACCGTGGCTGTGTGTCCGGCTGTGCGTTCTGCTCTATCGGTCTGCATCAAGGAAAAAGCGTCGTCAGCAGGAGCGAGGAGTCCGTGGTACGGGAGGCGACGGCTCTCAGTTTGGAAAAGTCGTTTGCCGGACATATAACGGACATCGGCGGTCCGTCTGCGAACATGTATGGAACTGTATGCGCCTCACGAACCCGATGCCGCCGGGAAAGCTGCCTCTATCCCGCTGTCTGCCCGCAGCTGAAGACGGACACCCGGCGGTGGCTCAGACTTCTTGATACTGTCCGTAATCTGCCCGGTGTCAGGTGTGTCACGCTGGGATCGGGTATCAGATACGACCTTCTCATGCATGACGGTGCCGATTCGCTCGAGACGATTATCCGCCGCTATACGGGCGGGCAGCTCAAGATCGCTCCGGAACATACGGAAGAAGAGGTACTCAAATGTATGCGGAAATCACCGGTCTATCCGCTTGAGTCGTTTGTCCGGCGTTTCAGGGAGATCTGCAGAAGATTAAACAGGAAGTACTTTATTGTCCCCTACATGATGTCCAACCATCCCGGTTCCACGCAGGAATCGATGCGCGCACTTGTCGGGAAGACCCGTTCGATTTTCAACTTTGTCCCGGACCAGGTGCAGTCCTTCTATCCGCTGCCGATGACCCTCTCGTCAGTCATGTACTATACTGGTTTCGATCCGCTCACCGGTGAAAAGGTTTTCGTTGAGCGCGATACGGCCTACAGAAGACGGCAGCACATGCTCTTTTTTGCCGAATACGGACGGAAGTTAAAGAAAACGGGAAACAGGAGACAAAAAAAAGTCTCCCGCACGTGATGTGCCGTTGTTACACAAACATGGGCGGCTGTTTGCGGTCCATACGGGAGGCAAAAATGAAACGGTTTGCGTACGCTATTTTTGTGATATCGCTCCTTGCCGGATGTGCCCTGACGACAGTTCGCGGCTCCGGAAGGATCACAACAATTACCAAGTACTACCAGGATTATCACGGGATACGGCTCTCGGGAACCGGCATCGTTCATCTTGTCCAGTCTCCGAATTACCGTTTCTCCGCGACAGCTGACGATAATATTCTAAGAATAACCGATGTTGTAATCAATGACGGCATTCTGGAAATATCATACCTGAAGGACTTTCAATCAACAAAGATACCCGAATTCGTCATAGAAGCTCCCGATTTTCGCTCAATCGCGCTCGACGGCCGCGCACGTCTCATCTCCGACAACGTATTGAGCGCATCCCGCCTTGAGCTTTCGATGAATGGCGCCGCACAGTGCCGGCTCAATCTTGCCGTCCGCGAATGTGATGTCCGATCACGCGGAGCCTCTGAACTCGAACTGGCCGGTACGGGAACGCGGCTTACCGTCAAGTCACTCGGCGCGTCGCAGATACGGGCGTTCGAATACTCTGTTCAGAAGGTGGAGCTTGAGCTTTCGGGGGCCGGCAGGACCGAAGTGTATGCCGCGGAGAATCTTGACGTCACACTCCACGGAAGTGCTGAGGTACTGTACACAGGCAAGCCCCATATCAGAACCGACATAACCGGGTCCGGATCCATTCATCCGGTTGATTACACTCCGCGGAACGTCTACGTACAGGATGATGCGGCGGACGGCAGAAAGACCATGCAGCAGGATACGGATGATACGAAAGCTGAAGATGCCGAGGATTCCGCCGATGCGAAGGACGGTCATGAGTAAAAGAAATCCTTGACCTGTCTGCCATTTCACCGTCAATAGTGGCAGCGTGGCGCCCGCATATCATGCGCCCCAATCCACTATCCGACGGTATACCATGAACCAGCAACAGGTACACGAAAAGCTTCTCAAACTGAAGAACGATGTAGAACCGTTCTCGGTAATCTTTTCCGGCAAGAAGTCCGGCAAGGTGGACGGACTTTACAAGCCCGAAAGCGCAGAGATCATCATACATAACCTCAACTTCTCATCAGACGAGAAGCTCATCTATACCGCCATACACGAGTTCGCTCATCATATACAGTTTACAGAATCATCGGGCACCATAACCTCGCGTTCACATACGACGCTTTTCTGGAACCTCTTTCACACGCTCCTCTTCGATGCAGAGAAGAAGGGGATCTATAACTCGGTCTTCAGGACCGATCCACGTTTTACAGAATTGACAAACAGAATAAAAAACGAATATCTTGGGCAAAATGCGGCCCTCATGAAGAGTTTTGGCAACGTACTGCTTGCGGCAGTCGACCTTTGCGCCGAAACCGGTGCCAGTTTTGAGGATTACCTCGACAGGGAACTTGGCATAAAGCGGACCGAGGCCTCCGCGATAATAAAGGCATTCCAGTACAACATTGCAAGCGGGATAGGATATGACCAGATGAAGATGGTCGCCAGAATCAAGGACGAGAACGTCCGCAGGCAGGCAGTCACCGCGTTTGAAAAGGGGATGACCGAGCCGATGGTCAAGGCCGAAGTGGTGAATCCCGACAAGTACAAACTCCAGAAAGAGGATGAGCGGGAGATCCTGCTGAAGGAGAAGGAGAAGCTTGAGAAGACGATCGCAACCATGATAGAGAAACTCGAAAATCTCGAGACACGGCTGAACGAACTGGAGGACGGAAGACCGGGCAATGTTTAACGCCATACGCGCACATTTTTATTACTCTCGGCTACAGCATGAGAAGGGCGAGCACTTCATCCGGGATGCCCGTGCGCTTGCGTCCATCGGGACGGAGGAGGCGATCCGTTACTTGCTGGACATCATCGTGTCGCGTGACGATCTTAATTATGATGAAAAAAGCGCTCTTGCAAAGGCGTGCGCCTCGGTGGGACACGCCGCTGCACGCTATCTGATGAATGAGATTTATGACGAGCACGGCAGGCTGCAGTACAGCGTCGTGTCCGCGCTGGGCAGGATGCGCGAGAGTGAGGCCGTTCCCATTTTTATTTTTCTGCTTGAACAGACCGATGATCCTATCTTTGCGCATGCCCTTGGCGAGATCGGCGACCCTGACGCGTCGACCATACTGTGCAACAAGGTGCTTGATCCGGAATCGAGGTGCCGGCTGGAGTCGCTGGAGGCGCTTGCAGGGATATCAGCAGAAGATAACATCGACATCCTGATGCTGGCCATGAAAAGCGGAGAGTTTCATCTGCAGCGCCGCTGTGCGCAGATTCTGAAGGGCATCAATCATACGTTCGATTCGGAAAGCGACCGTCTGATATACGAAGCGTTGTGCGAAAATTGGGACGCTGTTGTCATCGATACGTATGAGAAGGGAGAGGCCCTTTTCTGTTTCACCGGCTGTCCCGATCATGAATTTATGGAACATATTCTCACTGCTGTTGCCGCTGCATCCTTCCACGGGAAGATACGGCTGGGGACCGAGTTTGTCCGCGAGTGCGACAGCTCACTCATTGAATTATTTCTTGAGAAAATTGAGAATACCGTTGATGATGAGGAGTTTTCGTCCGTGTTTTCATTTCTGCGTCATGATAGCGCCGAGGTCCGGAGTGCTGCCGGGATGCTGCTTGCAAAGCAGGGTAAAAGCGTTATGCGAGAATGTCTGGAGCGGCTTGCTCATGATGATTCAACTGATATGCTCTACAGAACGTCCCTCGCGTTAATTGCGGCAAAGACTGGTGCGCGGAATCTTTCCCTTCTTCATGAGCTTCTTTCGGATACCGACCGCAGGCTGCAGTCGGCTGCGCTGGAGATTCTGGGTGAAATCGGAGACAGAAAAAGCCGCGTCGCTGTTGAACGCATGGTTTCACAAATAGACGATGCGGATCTCCTGCAGCAGGCGCTGTGGACACTGGCGCAGATAGGCGACCCCGAAACGGTTCCCCTTATCTGGAAGCATGCCGGACACGGGAATACCGACGTGCGCATGACCGCTTACGAATCCCTCCTTCTCTTTGACCAGGAAGAAGTACGGGAAGAGCTTGCGGCCCACCTGGAAGGCCTTGAATCCGGCAACGAAAAAAAGAGGCTCGCGGCACTTCTGGAGCTGTACCGCTCATGAGAATACCGCCGGATATACAGCCCGGGAGCATCCTCGATTCAATCGGCGACGGGCTTTTTATAACCGATACCGACTATACGGTAATCGCCATCAACAGGACGGCGCTCGATATACTCGGACTCCGCGAGGATGATGCGCTGGGCCGGAAGTGTCACGACATCTTTCATGCGTCTGTATGCGAAGACGGCTGTCCACTCCGCCAGGCCTTCGAAAGCGGGCGTGCGGTCAGGCAGAACAGTATCTATATCGTCAACGTGCATGGTGATACGGTTCCTCTCTCGGTCACATCCTCCGTCCTTCTCTCACCGGAGGGGGCCGTTGTTGCCGGTGTCGAGATTTTCCGCGATATGTCTGTAGTCGAGACCCTCCGAAAGGAAATACAGAACGCATACACCGTTGAGGATATCGTCAGCAAGAACAGCCGTATGCACGAGCTTTTTTCCATCCTGCCGGACATTGCGGAAAGCGACTCCACCGTACTGCTGCAGGGCGAAAGCGGT
>CAZAHA010000096.1:0-9541 GCA_964484915.1 uncultured Leptospirales bacterium | reverse complement strand
TTTATTCGTGCCGGTCAATGCCGTTTCTCCGGAAGCGATACGGCGCTATGCCATGATCGTTGGGGAAAACGACGGAGGAAGCGGAAGGGTAACACTGAAATATGCGGTCTCGGACGCGGCATCGTTCAGGGATGTCATGATCAAACTGGGCGGCGTCTCGGAAAGGGACACGTTTGCCGTATACAATCCGGACAAGCGAAACTTCTTCTCCGCGATGCGCAGCCTCCGCGCACGCATTGACCAGGACAGAAACTCGTTCCGCAAGAGTGAACTTTTCTTATATTATTCGGGACACTCGGACGAGACAGGCATCCTGATTGGCAACGAAAAGGTAACGTATAAGGAGCTCAAGGAAGCGATAACACAGTTCAATGTAGACGTACGCATCGCTATTCTCGACTCATGCTCGTCCGGAGCGTTTACCCGGACCAAGGGCGGCCAGATGCAGCCGGCTTTCCTGGTTGACAGCTCGTATGACATGAAGGGCAACGCGTTCATGACATCGAGTTCCGCCGATGAGGCCTCCCAGGAATCGGACCGGATAAAGGGCTCGTTCTTTACACACTATGTTATCGCCGGAATGCGCGGCGCGGCCGACGTCAGCCAGGACAAGAAGATTACGCTGAACGAGGTCTATCAGTTTGCCTACAACTAGACGCTGTCCAGGACCCAGGCGACAAGCGCAGGTCCCCAGCATCCCAACTATCACATAGAAATGATCGGCACAGGCGATGTCGTACTGACCGACATCAACCGGAGTACGTCAAAACTCCTCATAGACGAAAACCTTGAGGGCAAGATGCTCGTCAGTGACCTGAGCGGACGACCCGTAGCCGAGTTCAACAAGTCATACGGACAGCTGATGATGCTTGGCATTTCGCCGGGAACCTACCGCGTTACGAATAACAAGTATAACAACATGGTCGACGAGGCCCGGATCACGATACCCGGAAACGATTCGTACCGGCTTGCGCTGAATGATTTTTCCCGCGGAACTGTCGAGTGGACCCGGGTGCGCGGCGGTAAGAAAGAAAACCAGGTCTTCGACGATTTTGATTCGCAGATGGATAACCTCTTCGACTCTGATGAAGGCGGAGAATATTTGATAGAGTCCGGCAACATGCACTTCTCGGGCTACGGCGGGCCGGCTGTTATCTTCACCAGTATCGCCGGCGAAGTCGGTGTCTTTACCGGCGGCAAGGGCGGCGTCATCTTGAACGATTCGTTCGTCTTCGGCGGAGGCGGGTACGGCCTCGTCAACCCGATACGGTTGAGCACCTATACCGACGATCAGCTCCCCGAGTCCAACAAATACCTCAATCTGGGTTTCGGCGGTTTTCTCTTTGAGTACTACTACCGTCCGAAGAGCCTTATAACGTATTCTGCGGGACTTCTTATCGGCGGGGGCGGTTATATGTTTTCGGATTCCTTCGACTCCGAGGGTGATACAGGCAGCAACGGAGAAGATCCCGATTCGTTTTTCTCAATGCATCCCGAGCTGAACATGTACATCAACTTTACCCGCTTCTTCAGGATGGGAGGAGGGATCGGTTACGTCTTCTTCTCCGGTATCAATTCGGATTACTTCGAAGATGATGATTTTAACGGTCTGTCCATGAGCCTGGTATTTCAGTTCGGCTGGTTCTGATAGTGGAATATCGGAAACCAAAAAAAAACGAACGTTTACTAATAATTTCATTGACGCACTATTACAGATAACTATGCAAGATATGGTGTGGAACTTCCGCCGGATCGGATACAGTACAGATTCGGCAGTATGCATGCCGCACAAAACAAAGAGTAATGTTCCCGGAAAACGCGGAAAAGGCACTAATCACATTCCATCTTTACCCTCCGGCTTGCCGGGGATGATCCCAAGGAGAAATACATGTCTGTACGAAAGAGTATAGTTTTACTTTTGACTGGTCTGCTTTTGTGTACCCTTGTTCATGCTGAATCCGACATCGTTTCATACAGCTCGGACATCGTATTCACAATAGACGGCAGAAACCTTTCCATGGGGGAGATGCTCAATCTCCTTTTAAAGAATAATTATGATCTCAGGTCCCAGCGGCACGATTACCGTATGGCTGACTCCGACTCCCGCAAGTACGAACAGAAATTTGCGCCGTATGTAACCGGCGAGGTCGGTGCTGGTTCGACGACATATCCCGATGACCTCCACACCAGTACCGGAGAGCAAAAGGACACCTGGGACGTGACAACAAGTATCCGGAAGGCGTTCAAGACGGGAACAACGGTCTCGGGTGGGGTCGGTACCGAGTATTCCAAAACAACGGACATGCCCCTCGGTGTCTCTCCTCAATTTGACGAAACAGGCAACATAACCGGCATGGAGCCTGTTGCAAGGGACATGGAAGGATATCAGCCGTCGGTGTATCTTATGGTGGAGCAGCAGCTTTTGAAGAACGGCTTCGGTGTCAACGACCGCAAGATGACAGAGCTTCTGGAGAATTCCGCCGATATCAACCGCGAAAGCGTCAAGGCGCAGATGTCCGGTGCCGCCGCGTCGCTCATTATCTCGTTCTGGGAACTCGCACTTGCAAGGGAGTCGCGTACAAACGCGCAGATCAAGCTCTCTGAAACCATCAAGGTACGAAACATCGTAAGCGAAAACGTCAAGCTTGGTCTGGCCGAAAATTTTGATCTGAACTACTACAACGCCCTTGTAGCCGGTGCGCGTATCAGCCGGGAGCAGGCGCAGCAGCAGCTTGAGGACAAGCGCAGAAATATACGGACGATGCTTGCCCTTGACCCCACGGTGGAGATCGGCGAAACGGTAGAGCTCCACACGAAACTGCCGGAACTGGACAGGGACCAAATCCTGCACCTTGCAATGACCCGGCGCTCAGACTACAGGATTGCCCAGCTGTCATTGAAGAGCGCCCGCCAGCAGATAGCAATTAATGAGAACGAAGACCTGCCGGAGCTCAAGGGATCGGCTTCCGTCAACACTTTCGGCTATCACGAGGAGTTCACCGATTCCATGGCTTTCGGCGGATCAGGATACGAAATCCGAATGACGATGACCCATCCGCTTTCGAACCCCGAGCAGGATACAAACCTCCGCGACGCACGGCTCTCTCTCGAGAAGGCAAAGCTCTCCCTGGAGAAGACCGAGCGGGAGATCCGCGATGATATTGAAAGCAGGATTCAAAACGTCAACACGACCTTCGAGGTCTACCGGCAGGCGCGTGCGGCCCGCATTCAGTCGCGCGTCTACTATCAGAAGATGCAGGCAAACCTGAGACGGGGCCGTTTTACTGCAGCCACGGTAAAAAACGGACTCGACGCCTATATCGACAGCAAGCAGAACGAACTGCAGGCGCTGGTGGGATACAATATCGCCCTCGTGCAGCTGGACATCGCGACCAACATGATATTCGAGAAGTTCGGCATTGATGTCACATCATACATGCAGCGCGGCATCGAATAGCAGAAAGGTTTGTAACGCGTTACCGGACGGGCCGCCTAGATGAAGCGGTCCGTTTTTTTTTACCGCTTATAATGAGAGGGAACTGTTCCATAATGAATGATACTGTTGAAACACTGGCAGGTGAACTGCGCGATCTGATAGCTGATTCTTCGCTCTACCAGTCGTATGTCCACCTGCGGAATACCGTCGAGTCAGACGAAGACCTGGCAAAAACGTACCGGGAACTTGTTGAGGTTGGAAAGCGGCTGAAAGCCGAGGAATCTGTAGATAAGAGTCCTGGCAGCACCGTTCCGACGGCCGTAAAGCAGTTTATCGCCGTGCAGAAGGAACTGTCTGCCGTGCTGAACGGGGTACTGGAGGAAATGCAGAAAGAGATTCGCTGAAGATTCTGTATACCTGCAGGAAACACAGACTGTCAGTCGGGCAGTGCAAAACACCGTCCCGAGAGAGGATGTAGATTAACGTCTGTGTCTTGATGCGAATGCGACTGATAAGGTGTTGACCCGGTTATTTCCGAAACGGTTGCCGTACTCTGGATCAGGGCAGCGCATGACGGACAGGCACGCGTCCGGAGCGGGTGCTTGTTGATGAGCGCTGCGTGGCCGCTTCATCCTCGACGCTGCATATGAACAAAATCGAAATTATGTATAAGGATAAAACCGGCATAGAATGTGGAAAACAGATATGAAAACTAATATTCAAAAAAATATACTTTTTGGAAAAATATTATTGTATGGATGAGTACAATTGGTTATCTTCCACATAGTAATGCGGACATGTAACGGGGTTCCGCAGCCACTTCCGTATACTCCGATTCCATGCAGGAGTTGTCATGAAGACAATGAAAGCAAAACGGACCAGGCAGAATGGGAATGTTATGCCGGACGATGTAATAATTGCAGAACTCTCCCAAACAAGCGGAATCATTGTCAACAGGATGCGGAAACTCTTTACTGCTCTTGACCCGGCTTCATTTACCCGACTTGCCAGACGGATCGAAAAAAGCAAGAACACTGAACTGACCGGACAGTTTATCTACTACCTGACACTTTTCCGGTATGAGAATACCGTACGGCAAAACATCCGTGATGCTGACTTTCCGCAATCCATACTCGAATACCTGATCATATCGGTCTATACGCACGCCGTCTGCCACGGGATGGACGAACGTCGGCTGCTGTCAAGCCTGCTTCAACTGCTTGACGGCGACATACTGGTGGCTCTCATCAGGGACTCGAAATATATCAGCAGCGATCCTGCGCTGTACGCGTTTCTTGCATCATTTCTCTCGCGCCAGTATATTGATGAACTGTTTAATTCGCATAGTGACCTTCAAGGGTTTCTTGCCGGACTTGCCAGCCTTCCCAGACAGACCCAGATGGACATATTTTCACGCAACACCGAACTGTACGGATATGTCTCCCTTTTTCTGCCGGTGTACGGTTTCGAGAATGTGATGAAAAACGAGACAAACGAAGAGTCCATAACCCTGAATGAAAGCGATACGGCCGTGAAGGTCGCAGCCGAGGTATACTCCCTGTATGATGTGGAGAATGATTCCCGAACAGACCTTCACCTGCGGGACAGGAACCGCTTTGCCCATATTGTGAAATGTGCGAAAGAATCTGGCAGTGCCATCGCCTTTCTGGACGAGCTCATGTCCCGCGGCGCAATCATAGATTCCCTGGAACGGAGCCTTCTTGAGGAGATACTGTATAATCCCATATTGAAACCGGTGCTTCTGAAATATGTTGCCGTACGAACAGACAACTATAACTGAAACATATGATGGTGTGACGGTCACAGATACAGAAGAAACCTGCCGCAGTTTGAGCAGAGCATGATGGACGACCGCCTGTTGAGTTCTGTCGGCGGAATATTCATGTTGCAGCCGGAGCATGCGTTCTTTTCAACAAACGCAAACGGGTTTTTGCACCGATCCTTCATCCTCTTGTAGTAGGTAAGCGAGCGCTTGTCGATAAGCTTCTCAAGTTTCCCGATTCTTCTTGAAAGGTCTTCGTCATCATTCTTCTGGCGGATGTTGTACAGCCTGTCGAGCCTCACAAGGAGCTCAAGGTCGGCGCCGGGAACGCCGGCGAGATTTGCGTTGAAGTCTATGACTGCGTCGCACGGATCGGAGATTCCGTTATAGTACTTCTGGGAAAGATCAATCAGAAGAGAATAGAGTGTGTCCGGTTCCTCACACCGGGAAAACATGTCGATATTGTTTTGGACCGAGAAGATATTTGCAAACATGCTGACATAGTAGAGATACGTTGTACTGTAATGTGCGGGAAAGATGGACAAAAGCAAAAACCGTACAGGATTATGGTCAAACGACTCGTACTCTATCGGTTCGCGTAACGAACAGAATGCCATTATCAGGCGGTCAACGGTTTCGGTCCGCGCGTGCGGGATCGCGAAACCGTTTCCAATGCCTGTGTTCTCGAGGGACTCCCTGTGGATTATCTGCGCATAGTAGCGCATGGTGTTTCCTATGAGCCCCCGGGACTCAAGATGTTGCAAAATCTCGCGTATAACGTGCTGCTTTTCCGTTCTGTCACAGAACAGAACATTGTCGCTGGTAAGATGTTTGATATGCATGCTTCTTCCTGATATTCGGGATGAGAGGATTTGAACCTCCGACCCCATGACCCCCAGTCATGTGCGCTAACCTGACTGCGCTACACCCCGATACGAACAAATCAAAAAGTAAAACAGGGGGCGGTATTGTAAAGCAAAAAACTGATAACGGCGGCAAAATGGCTGACCTATTTGTAGATCTCTCCCGTCTTGATATAAAAGATCACGAAGTCAAGCGCCTCCATCGGTATCGATATGTGTCGCGAAAAGTCATACAGGCGCGCCTCAAGATCATCATACAGCCGCGGCGTCAATGTGCCGGGAACGGCATCGTACAGACCGGCCTCTACCATGAAACGGAGCACGTGCCGGTCAAGGATGGCTGCGTCAAGGTTGCATCCTGTGTTCCGCATGAGGTGGCTTGCCTCCTTCAGTCCGATGCCGCGGACCGTCCGGGCAAGAAGCATGCGTTTGTCCGGCACGGGAAGGGATGACGTCAGCAGTTTCACGATCTGTCCGTCGTGCATCAGTTCCCGCGCCGCTACCACGGAGCGGGCCTTTCCGTTCTTGAACCGGCAAATCGACAGATGCGGCGCAACCGTTTGTGCGTCGCCAGCGAAAAGAAGGCCTTCCGCCTTGAGAGTGGCGATCGCCTTCTCTGCCATTCTGGGGCGGGACTGCGGCGTCAGTATGCAGAAGACCAGCTCCTCAAAAAACTCCATCGTGTCTTCACGTAACCGGATCTCCTGAAATGCGGCAATGCGGGACTCGATCCTGCTTCTGGTTGCCGAATAGACGGAAGCAAGTTTTTTGGCCAGGATATTAATGTGCGATTGCGATACAGTCATTGTGATCATCGTTGAACGTATACACCGTGTTCGGAATACAGGGATGATAATTGTTTTGCATGAGAGAATCTCTACTCATTACAGTTTGTTCCCGGAAACTACGAAATCCCGATTTATTACATATTTTTAAAGAAATCTGGATTTCGACATTCACAATAATAATATTAAAAAAAAAGAATTGAGCACTTGATTTTTTCCAGCGCTGCATATAATCTTGTCACTATCAACATGAGACATAATAATCCCGGTCGCGTTCCTGCCGACATGGTGGAGCAGGGTACGCGCTACACGGATACTGCGGAGGACAGACGCATCGTCCGGGCAGAGAGAAGGCCATGCCATGCGGATAGATCCGGCACTGAGCAGAAAAATACTGATGGGAATAATCGTTAATCCCTATTCCCGGAGAAACCTGAAGAACCGCGAAGCCACCGTGGACGATTTCGTCCGTACCGGCGGTTCTGCTGTGGACGTTCGGCCGACCGAATCGCTCGAGCACCTTGACGATGTGCTGCGTGAGTTTAAGGAGAATGCGTATCCCTATATTGGCATATCCGGCGGTGATGGTACCATACACAACGTCATCACGCGGATAATCAACATATACATGCCGGAACCTCCGCCGCCGGTCCTTCTGTTTAACGACGGCACCATGAACAATATCGCGGCAAGTATCGGCCTTGGAGGCGACAGCGCGCAGATCCTCAAACGGTTCCTTGCAGCCGTCACCCGCTCATTCTACCCCAGGATGCTCTACCGCGACACGCTGAAGATCGAAGACAGATACTGTTTCCTCTTTGGCATGGGAATGATCGCCAATTTTTTGAACGAATGCTACAGCGACGGTCAGAAGGGATTCCGGAAAAACATCGAAGCCATCGGGAAGACGTTTGGCGAGGTACTGAACAGTCTCATGACGAATACCGGCACGAACCTCGATGTCATGAAGCATATGGAGGCCGAAGTACGGATCAACTCCCGGAAAATCGGCTTTCACAACATGCTCTTTCTGCTGGCGGGTACCGTTGAGAATATCGGAATGGGTTTCCGTGCGCTCTACAGGGCAAACGACATACCGGGGACGTTTCATGTATTTGTCAACGGCATGCAGCCCATAGACCTCGCCGGGCAGTTAAACCGCTTCTTAAGCGGAACGCCGGTCGAGAGCAACGTGAATATCGATGAAACGGTTCGGAAACTCGAGATCTGTACCGACTGTGCGTTTGAGTACACGATGGACGGAGATATGTACAGCGCCCATTCACGGATTATTGTTGAAACGGGAGTGCCTGTACGGCTGCTTTTGGTATAATACTGCTTTACAATAACGGGCGTTGATATACCTGTGGTTGGGATCTTGAGCAAAAACACTGTAAAAAAAACCGATTTTAGTAAAAAAAAATTAAATATAACATAAAAGTGTTATTTTTTATTGACGCGTTCATGTTATGTTTTTATTTTAATGGAAAACAGACGATGAGGGGAATCGAGAATGAACATGCCGCTAACGGAAAAAATAAACCAGAAAGACCTGAAAAAGGCATGCAAGGACGATGTCTATGAGTGCGACAAGCATGATCTGATCGCCCAGATTGCTACGATGATTGACTGCAGGAATCCCGGATCATTGTGTAAAGCTGAAGAGATCTTTGACCAGATGAAATATTCCATCGCTCACTTCATCATGAAGCACGAATTTGGTCCGGCCTATTACTCCAACGAAGATATGTATTTCAAGATGGAAGAGAAGGCGCAGCCTGCTGCCGTTGATCAGTTGAATTCTGTTATAGATAAGTATCTTCTTTAAAAAAGTACACTATAATGTCACAGAAGCTTTTGCTTCATACATGCTGTGCCCCGTGTCTGAGCGGGTGTCTGCATCAGCTGCCTGCTGACTGTACGGTCGTCTCGTACTTCTTCAATCCAAACATTACCATACCGACAGAACATGCCGCGCGTCTCGGCGAGTTGCGCCGCTATGCAGCCATCGGTGGATTTGACTGCATTGTTGAGGATTCCGGCAAGGACCGTTGGCAGAAAGCGATACATCCTCTGCGTGACCTCGGAGAGCGTTCGGAACGGTGCGAACTCTGCTACCGTATCAGACTGGAACATACCTGCATCCATGCCCGCGATAACGGATACAGCATGTTCGGAACGACGCTGACCGTCAGTCCCTACAAAATGACGGGCACCATCAACAGGATCGGTCAGGAACTTGCCGAAACGTACGGTGTGGCGTATCTTGTATCTGACTTCAAAAAGAAGAACGGCTACCGGATTTCGATTGAGAATTCCCGCAGATATTCCTTCTACCGGCAAACATACTGCGGCTGTGTCTACTCCAAACACGAGCGTGAAAAAGCCACCGCGGCAAAGCGTACCGTATCAGTCTGATACGTCCTCAATAATCCCGTGTTAAAACCTTGACAAAACTACGGGCACTTTTTATACATGTCACAGTTTTTCGGCGTCGTACCCAAGTGGTAAGGGAGAGGTCTGCAAAACCTTTATGCAGCGGTTCGAATCCGCTCGACGCCTCATTTCCTCTTAACATGCCCAAGTGGTGGAATTTGGTAGACACAAGGGACTTAAAATCCCTTGGACCTTGTGTCCGTGCCGGTTCAAGTCCGGCCTTGGGCACGTCGTAAGT
>CAZAHA010000095.1:0-9542 GCA_964484915.1 uncultured Leptospirales bacterium | reverse complement strand
CCGGCCACACCGACACGATCATTACGGCATCCGGTGAGAATGCCGAGGAATTTATGCGGCTTGTCGACTCCGCAAACGTCTTTCACAACGCGTCTACCCGCTTCTCCGACGGATTCGTCTACGGTTTCGGTGCCGAGGTCGGTATCAGTACAAACAAGATACATGCAAGAGGGCCGGTTGGTCTTGATGGATTGTTGATATATAAATACAAGCTGTACGGAAGCGGACAGGTACGTGCTGATTACATCAGCGGCAAAAAATCCTATACCCACAAGCGGCTTACGTAACTCCATGACTGTTGCGATGCCTGTTTACATGTCCGCGAAAATTCGTATTCCCTGGATAAGTATCATGATACGAATACTCTCAACATCGATTCTTCTGGTGAGTATCGCCGCGGTTTCGGCACAGGATGACGGTATTCTCACACATTTCGTTTCCTATCAGAACAGGGGAACGCGTTCCGAACTGAGGATTGGCTCATTATCGGTACATGGATACCGGATACCGTACGTATTCGACCATGTCATAACGAAGGACGAATCCTATAAGAATATCATCCGGTACGCACCGTTTGGCAACCACGGGTACTTTCCTGCAGCAAAAGAAGAGATACGCCTGTTTGAGACGCAGACCCCGTTTACAGAAAAGGACCGCGAAAGGGGTTTCTATCTCTCTGCTCAGAACCACTTCAGCGGAACACCCAAAACCTGGATTTACGTCCAGTGGAACGGCTCCGGCGCCTTTGTCGATACATCCCGCATAGAGAGTGTCATGAACCAGAAACCCTTCTCGGATCTGAAACCGAAAGGTCCGCTGAAGTATACACCAGCAGAAAAGCCGGGGCCCGCCGCCGTGGACCCAGATGTCAGCAACAAAGATTAGCCCCATTTTTACTGTAGGCAAAACAGACATTTCATTGCTGTTTTTTTCGACTTTTTGCTTGCTTTTCATACCGAGAATGATTATTGATTGTAATACGCAAGAGACCTGCCCCCTCGAAGCAGATTATTTGACGCGTAAGCGGACCCAACTCTCCCTGATCGTATGTTTTAAATCTAAATTTTGACTTGGAAAAACCATGAAAAAAATCCTGATACTCTTTACCGCGATACTGTTTTTCGGCTGCGACGTAGCCGTAACCACCGATGAGGGAGACGACTCATCAGAATCAAACACCAGGACGTTCTGGGCGGTAGACAACAAAAAGGACTACCTCAACGATCCCGATGCATGGTACCAGCTGACAGCAAAGAAAGCTGCAGAAGGCGACCACTGCATCGTTTATCTTGACGAGAGCCAGGACATTGATCAGACAACGATAGACCAGTTAGCTACGGAGTTTGACGACAATATCCATGAAACGGTCTCCACCTATTTTTCATCACCGACAGACATTGACAACAACCAGAAAGTGATTCTCCTGCTTCTGGACATCAAGGACGGGTATACCGGAGAAGCGGGATCCACCTATATCGGCGGATACTTCTTTTCGATAGACCTGTATACAAACGATGATCTTGCCGCGTTCAACTATCCATCCTATCTCCGGTCAAATGAAGGAGAAATCCTGTACATAGACGTCAACCCGGCAGACCCGACAAGCATAGACACGCGAAGCACCATCGCCCACGAGTTTCAGCACCTGGTAAACTTTTCCCGGAATTATATCGCCGAGAACGGTGATTTCATGCCGACGTGGATGGACGAAGGATTGTCCATGGCAGCCGAGGCACTATACCAGAATGTCGACATCCTCACGGCGCGTGAGAAATGGTATGATATGGATCCACTTTATTCAGGTGAAAGCGGCGTTACCAAAAACCCTGATCGAAGCATTGCCTGCGGCTATCCGCTCACGGTGTGGAACCCGTTTGAAGACAGTACTGCGGTACTCAACAACTACGCACTGAGCCACCTCTTCTTCGCATGGCTTGGCATCCAGATGAAAAACGACGGACACACGAACCAGTTTCTGAAGAACATCATCGACGATACCGACAATACCTTTCAGGCCGTACTCAACGAATGCGGCGGCCTGGGAGACGGCACACAGGTTGACACGGCTCCCGAGATGCTGCAGTACTTCTATATGGCAAATCTGCTTGGCGGAAACGACAATGAGACCGGCCTTGCCAGCTATCTGGGGAAAAATCAGCATACCGGTCCGTTTACCTTTGAAAGTCCCGCAGAGAGCATATCACTCTATCCGGGCGGGGCCGCACATTTTTCCTATACAGAACTAAACAGCTGGACGCCTGACTCAACCGGTGATCCGGATATCGTCTATGCGCTCGGCAATATCAGCTCTTATTCTTCGGACTTTGCAGCCCCATACGGAACAGGAAGCAACGGAGAAACCCTCATCGTACTAAACGGAGACGCATTTACGGAAACAAATACGGCTAAAACTTCAGCGCCGCTTCCTTCGGCACTGTCCCCTGCTCCATCTTTCAGAAGCAGCGGTATACCCGCTTATACCGCTCTGGGCAGAAAATCTGTACAGAACGCTCCTCTGCCGCAGGAGGCCTTCAGGACAGATTCTGCCATGACTCATCGGATAGAATCTATAAAATCTCGGGACAGGAACTGACGGATTGCGTATGATATACCGTCATCTCACCGGACTGGCGCTCGCCGCCAGTCTTGTTCTTCTTTTAACGGCAGCCGGCCGGGTACCCGAAAAGGATAGAATCCGCGACTTTACATTTGTACGGAGTGAAACCGCAGGCCATGACAGCCGTGGTAACAGGATCACGGTTGACTACTATGAGAGCGACAAGAGCACTCTCACGGTCACGACCATTCCACGGGTCACCATGACCGGCACGTTTGTCGCCGTCGGCAACGAGCCGTTTACCATGCTTGTTTTTCAAACAGATGACGGCAGGTCCTATCACATTCCACCGGACATGAAGGACCGTTTCTGGAAACTTCAGGGCAAGACGATAACGCTCACCGGCAGGGTTGAGAAGCGTACGGTAAAATCAAAACGGGGAGATAAACGCGTAAGCAGGAATTTCTTCCATCCCGACCGGCCCTGACAGGCAACGGCAAAAAACATTGGACGTTCCAAACGGGAGAGATATACTTGTACCGTATCTGAGATATTGACACGTCGCTATCAAGGATCATTTTTTTGTCTAATCCAGAGGTCATCTGATGGAAAAGAGAATCGGCTCGGCACTTATCCTTATACAGGACAGAGGCGCCGTTTCAGGCATCAATGCTGTTCTTTCGACCCATGCCGACATTATCATCGCCAGGCAGGGTCTTCCCCTTTCATCTCATAACATCAACGTGATATCCCTCGTTCTCGAAGGTTCTACAGACAAAATAGGATCGCTTACCGGCAAGCTCGGCAGACTCGACGGCGTACAGGTCAAATCGATGGTATTAAAAAAACATGATACCGGAGACTACTATGACACAAAACTGGGAAGAGACGGTCATCAGGCAGGATGAGATCGACAGATATCTTATCGGCGGCAGGGATTTTATTGACGAAGATTCCATACAGCAGACCGTTGAAAAAGCTGCGTCCCCCGATCCCTCACATATTGATGACATTCTGGCAAAATCACTCCAGATTGAGCGTCTGACACCGGAGGAGACCGCTGCGCTGCTAAACGTTACCGACGAGGAAACGTGGAAGAAGATGTTCACAACCGCGCTTGAGGTAAAGCGGAAGGTATACGACAATCGTATCGTCTTCTTTGCACCGCTATACTGCAGCAACCTCTGTGTAAACGGCTGCCGCTACTGCGGATTCCGCAGCGACAACGAAGGCGAAGTACGCAGACGGCTGGACATTGATGAGATGAAGCGCGAGACAAGCGCGATGCTCGCCGAGGGTCACAAACGGATGATCATCGTTTTCGGCGAACACCCAACCTCGGACATAGACTACATGTGCGAGGCGATGCGCGCGGTCTACAGCGTTCACGAGAAGTCTCCAAACGGTACCGATACCTCCATACGGCGCATCAACGTGAATGCGGCACCGATGTCCGTCGGGAAGCTGAAGAAGCTGCATGCGGTCGGCATCGGCACCTATCAGGTATTTCAGGAGACCTACCACCGTGGCGTCTACGGAGAGATGCATCCGCGCGGTCCCAAGGCCGACTACCGGTGGCGCCTCTACGCGCTCCACCGTGCCATGGAGGCCGGTATCGACGACCTCGGCGCAGGTGCCCTCTTCGGCCTGTACGACTGGCGTTTCGAGGTAATGGGGCTTGTCCATCACGCGATAGACCTTGAAACGCACTTCGGCATTGGTCCGCACACGGTATCATTTCCCCGGCTGACACCGGCAAGCGGGTCATCCGTTCCCCAGGAGTCACGGCACCTAGTGAACGACGATGACTTCATAAAGCTGATCACCGTCCTCCGGCTTGCAATACCGTATACCGGTCTTATCGTAACCGCCCGGGAAAAGCCGTCGGTTCGGAGACAGGCCATCATGGCGGGATGCACACAGACAGACGCATCCACGCATATCGGCATCGGATCGTATTCAAACCGGCACGAACAGTCCATCGAAAAGCAGCAGTTCATGCTCGGCGACACCCGTACGCTCGATGAAGTTGCGCGCGAACTGGCAGAGATGGGAATGATAACCTCGTTCTGCACGGCAGGTTACCGCTGCGGCAGGACCGGAGACAAGATCATGAAACTTCTGCACGACGGTACCGAGGGCAAGTTCTGCAAGCTCAACGCCGTACTCACCTACCGGGAGTTTCTCGATGATTATGCATCTCCTGAGACGAAGGCCGCAGGAGAAACGGTCATAGCACAGGAGCTGTCGCAGATTGAGAAGATGGACTTCTACAGGCGCGGTAAAATCCTTTCCGAGTTTCATTCCTGCTACGAAAAAGTGCGCAACGGAACACGCGACCTGTATATATAGTTTGCCGCATTCAGGAGGCCGTTTAAACGTCCTCCTGTACATTTTCCTGCGGTGGTAACGGTATACCGCCCATGCATCACGGCAGCAGGGCCGATTCTGCCAACAACATGCTCAATTAATAAAATAAAAAATGAATTGTCCAAACCGCCGCGTCTGTTTTCAATGATCCGTATATGACCTCAAAATTCATACAACCGTTTCTGCTTACTGTGTTCGTACTGATATCCACGCAGCTATGCGGTGCCGACAATATCCAGATTCTCTCGCTGGGACTCGAAAACCGGACCGCACGCGGATCTGTCATGGCCGGACTCTTCGACAAACACTTGGCAAACATCGTCTCAACCGTAGAGGGGTTCGTTCTTATCAGGGACCCGTCGCTCATGCAGCAGCTTTCCGAAACAGGAAACCGATCGGACCGCTCGATAACCGAGTTCGCCAGCCGGGCTGAGATTCCTGTCGTGGTCCGGGGGCTTGTCGAGGACCGGGGAGAATACATACAGCTTCGGATTTACGCCACCTGCTACGATGTACCGTTTAACGGTTCACTCGCCGCCAACCATGAGATCCGCATACCGATACTGCCGACCGTTTCAACGCGCGAGCTGAGCTATATCATGGAAGAGCATACCGGACGGTTCCTCGTGAAACTTTTGGATACCTACGCCCGTCCAATCCGGTTTTCCGTCCCGAACGGAGATCTTCCCGACATTCAGGACGGCACCTATTCGCTTTACAGGACCGCTGAAAAATACGGTACCGTTACCGCATATGATACGGCCGGACGGGTAGCCGTGTCGGACAGCAGAGTAACCGCCTCTCTCCCGGACGGCGACTACTTTCTGCTCGTTCGCTACAACCGCGAGGCGGAATCGCTCCGCAGGTTTTACTACGGCCGGAAGCATGAGATCGTCTTTATGCCGGTTACGGTTGAACAGCGGGCGCTCGCGGTACTGTCAACACCTGTCCTCAGTGTGGTTTCACCGATCGGCACCCCGATTGCCTACTATTTGACAGCTGACTATACGGGACTGGGGCTCTGGACTCTGAACAACGCACCATATCTGTACACAGCTTCCCGCGGATTCCTGAACAGTCCGGACAGCCTCCGGAAATCGCATGCTGACATTTCGCGCTTTGATAAAGCTTCACACTACTATTCGTACTATTACTTTCTCTGTACCGGCATGGCGCTGTATGCCGATGCCATCGGCAACCATGCTTCATACGAGGCGTCAAACTATGTCCAGGCACAGCCGTTCACCGGAGATCCTGGCATTGCACTCTACCTGTCACTTCTTGGCAACGGCAGCGGGCATTTCTACAAGGGATACCGAGGCTGGGGATACCTGTACTTTCACGCCGATAATCTGCTTCTCTTTTCATCACTGTATTATCTTTCGGAAAGGGAGAGCTATTCCGCAGGGCGGTACGAAAGCACCGGAAACAACACGACGGCCGGGTACAGCCTCCTCGCGCTCGCGGCTGCCGTACGGATTGTTGAAATTTTTCACAGCGCCTCGCTGCCGTTCAACATCGCCAACGGTAGTGAAGTTCATAACAGAACGGAGATCGTACCGGAGATCCGCCCCGATCCGTCAGATTCGGGCATGACATTCGGAATATCGGTACACACAAAACTATGAAGTATTTTCTGAATACCGCATCCATATGCGTTGTTTTTTTCTCATCCCTGATTCTTGCCGTTCCCAGGGCTGCGGTCATTACCGAACCGACTGCGTTCGAATCCATCAACGCTTCGGCAACCACCACAGCTTCAGGAATAGTACAGCTCATCAGAAAAACCGGACGATTCACCGTAGAAAGGGTATCCGCAGGACCAGAAGACCGTTCCGTAAACGACCTGATGGTCAGGGCCAGGCAGGATGGCGCCGATATTGCCGTCATCATATCCATCTACCAGCAGGGACCGGTCTCATACGGCGAACTGAAGATCAACGCCTTTGATCCCGAACTTGCACGGTTTAACAGGGGCGTCCGGGTCAGGAGCAATCTCATGCAGAATATTCCGGTCCTTTTGCAGCGGGAATTCGTCGGCTTTACCGCTGATATGCCGGTACTCATAACACCGCTTGAACGAGACGGGGAGCGCACCGTTATCGACGCGGGGACATACAGCGGCCTGGAACGGGGTAAAACCTATTCATTAACCGGCGGCGGGGCGGTAACCGTTCACACGGCCGGCCGTCACTCAAGCGTCGTTACCGGCCAGGTACCCGACGGCCGCAGCATGATTGCACTCTATCCGGATGCAACATCCGTAGAAAAGCAGATTGATACTGCGCTCGAGGAAAACATCCTCCGCCGATACGGAGCCGGATACGCGTACCTGAAGGGAGACCAACCCGATAGACACTACCTTGAGTCGCTTCTGGTCATCAATCCGCTCGGCAACCTTTTCCTGCCCGGGTACGGTGCATTTTTAAGTACCCACTACATGGGATTTGAGAATCCGGTTCCATCATACGGGTCGATGGGTGCCTGCGCGGCACTTTACCTCTATGAACTGCTGTATATACCGGCCAAGAACGGGTTCCGGGTAAACTTTTTCCCGTGGGTCCAGGATCCTGACAAGTCGGACGGAGATTTGAGAACCCAGCAGTTTCTCTGGGCGATGATACCGCTGACGTTCAGCGCGTCCTATCTTGACCAGCTGTCGCTGCAATATCATCACAGCAGCGTCCTGCCGCCGGGAGCGATGGATCCATACGCAACGGCTTTGCACTCGCTGGTTGTACCGGGCGGGGGCTTCTTCTACAAGGGTCACCGGTGGATCGGCTGGTCATATTTTGCTGCACAATTCGGTGCCGGTATGTATGCGGTATCTCACTGGGGTTCGGACAGCGGCCGGTATGCACTCTACGGTCTGGCCTCCCTGAAAGCTGCGGACATCATCCATTCGGTCATGATCCGTCCGGCATACGGTTTCTACAGCAGGGAAAAGTACGACACGACGGAGCTCCGTGTCAGTTTTAATGTTGTTCCGGAACCGTCCGGATCATCCGTCTTCTATGCCGGTGTCGGCCGCTCATTTTAACACGGTCTGCGGACGCTCTGCTTTCATTTCCGGCTGATACACCATTACCAGCGCATCTTTTCCGTATAGTAGTCGATGCTGTACGGTATATTGTCGTCAAGAATAGGGTCTACCGGTTCCTCGCGTTCGCGCGTACCCCTGGCAAGGTTAACCCGGGCAAACTCGTTCTCTTCGTTTATCTTCTGCGCGTATTCGATGGCGTTCCAGTACGATATCGCGCTCTTCTCAAGTTCTCCCTGCTTCTGGTATACCGCTCCGAGGTTGTTATATGCTCTCGAAAGCGTGCCGAAGAACTTGTTATGGGTCTGGTTTTCGGCCTGTGCCTCCCGAATCCTGTCTGCTTCATATTCGTAGCTGTTTGTCAGCTTCATATACTGTGACTGCGCCGTGTCGTAATTGCCAAGCTTGTATAAAACATTTCCCAAACCGAGCATCATATCCGCCGCCGTGGTGAATTCCTCATACAGGTTAAGCCACTGGTCCCTTGCCTGCGCATAGAGTCTGTTCAGATAATGAATACGGCCCAGGTTATAATGCACCTCGGGAGATTCATACCCGGATTGCAATGCCTCTTCATAATAATCGCCGGCTATGTTGAAGTTTCCCATCATGTCCTGGTTTTGCCGCATTTCTATCTCTGACACAGTCTCCTGGTCTCCCGTACGGAAACGGACCTCGTCGAAAAAGTAGTAGAAAATGTTGCCCAGCATGGCGTAGGTATCGCCCACCTCTTCCTGTTCCTCATAATAGCGGTCGTAGGTATATTCCGGAGGAGACTTTTGGTCCTTCAATGCTTTTCTGAAATGGTCATATGCCGCGTCGGGCTGTTTGGTGTAAAAATAGTATTCGCCCATCATGTGATGTCCGGCAAAGAACGGATACCCCTGTTTGGCGGAGCGCTTGAGACCGTTCTCGAGGTATTCCTTCGCAAGCTTGATATTTTTCTGCTTCAGTGACAGCCGGGCATACGCGGTATACAGCGGCGGATAGTCCGGGTCTTTTTCTCTGAGGGCCTTCAATACCTCGACCACCGCCGGAAACGGCTGGTCATCGCTGTCCTTGAGGCGCGGCGACTGAATCCCGTATTCGATACGGATATTTGTAGACTCTGTCTTCGTCTTGCTTAACAGATAGTTGGCAAGCTTCGCAAGCAGTGCGGACGGCAGCTCTTTCAGGTTTTTCCTGTTTCGGAGGTTTACAAATTCGGTAACCGTTTCCGAAAAATTGTCCTGTTCGATGAAGAGGTTCAGGAGGCCGGCATGTCCAGCTATGGAGTCGCGGTCTATCTCGAGTATGTTCTCGTAGTACTGGCGAGCCTTCAGAAACTGTCCCTGGTTCTGATAGACATCGCCGATACCCAGAAGTGACCGTATATTGTCCGGGTCCCTGTTCAGTGCCTTCTGGTAAAAGTCTAGTGCCAGGTCATACTGGGTATTTACTGTACCAAGCGGCGGGATCTTGTTAAAATAATACTCATCAAGATTCAGTTTTACAGATTTCTGGAAGAAATCATCGAAATTTCCGGGAGCGTCTTCACGGTCGCGCTTCTTCGCGGAATAGAAGTATCCAAGTTCA
>CAZAHA010000094.1:3816-9570 GCA_964484915.1 uncultured Leptospirales bacterium | reverse complement strand
TTCAGATGTAATGAAGTCTTCGTAGACACATCTGGTGATAAATTCCCGCATACTGCATCTTCAGATGTAATGAAGTCTTCGTAGACACATCTGGTGATAAATTCCCGCATACTGATGGTATCGGCCGTGCGCTGGGCCGATGAGCATGCTCCAAAAAACGTGACAACAGACAGATACACGACGGCTGTCAGGACTGTGTACTTTTTCATATTGTCTCTATTCCAGTACGTATCAACGCACCAAGAATAACACAATCCGGGTACTGTGTCTCGCTAGCCATTGTCATCGCAATAATCGGCCATGGTTTTTGCAAACTGTACGGCAGGACAGTATACGTAAAAAGACATCAACAAGGGATAGGGCCGGTTATGCCCCGGCCCAACCCCTGCACATAAACCCGTTGAACTATTTCATTGAATGCAGTCCAATCATGTTCCCTTCAGAATCTTCAACCAGCGACATGAAGCCGTATTCACCCAAGGACTGTTTTTGGTTGTGTACTTTTCCGCCGTTTCCTGTCACACGGGCTTCTTCTATAGCGCAATCTTCACAGCCAAAGTATACAAGAGTTCCTCCAATACCTGCTTTGACTCCAGCCATTTTAACCAATGCACCACCGGCACCGTAGAGTTCCATCTGGTTGTCTTCGACGGGGAAGAACAGCATTTCCGCAGGCGCTTCTTCCTGCTCCGGCACCTGCATCCTGGCAAGCTTGATGTCAAACACTGACTCGTAAATTTCTTTGTGCACGCTCCATATCGTCCACTTATTTCTCAAAGTGTACGACGGCATTTAATGTGTTGGTTTTCATGTCAGTATCCCAGTAATCATGGATTTAATCGGATTTTGCAGCGTGCTGAAGTTATCACCACGCCCTCTACCCTCTGCACCAAAGAAAAACAAACGATACCACAATTTTTAAAGACAATCTTCACTACATTTTTAGAAAATGTATATCCAGTAGCAAGGCGAAAGCTGCACACAACAACCGAAACCATAGACGGGATGTTTTATACCGGTCTCTGAATACTGTTACCATGATTAATCACCAGGCACACCGGTGTATACTCCTGTCCGTTACATCACCCATCGCTAAAAACCTGACTCATGCCGAACATTCCGTTGACGATGCCGGATGCCGAATTACATTACCATATAAGTGATATTTAAGCCGGCCGCTACTCTCCTGTGCATCTTTTATAAGGACTTTGTTTCAAAGGGGGGCAGAAAGCTTTCCAGGAGACCAGTCCGGCACAGACTTTCTTGCGAAGGCCCTGTCCGGTGCCGATTCGGCATATATTCTGATTCAATCAAAGGGCGATACGGACAATCGTATCGGCTATTACGCCGACAGGGGCGATGTTATCGAAAAGGTTGTCAAGGACTCCGGCCTGAAAAAGATCGTCTCCCTGCCGTTATTGCGGGGCGGCCCCGGTTCGGGAGTACGATTCTCCGGTTTTACCCGCGCAGGTAAAACCGGAACCGTATTTTCCTGCCAAGTGCAGCACCGTCATTCAAGACCGGGTTTCAGGGCACGGCCGGTATCTTCAAAATTACGTTTCGCGATTACTGGCGCCGGATTCGTCCAGTATCGCCTCTATATCCTGCTTCTCCAGTGTCTCCCTGTCGAGGAGGGCGTCAGCCAGACGGACAAGCTTTTCACGGTTATCAGAGAGGATCTGTGATGCCGTTCTCTCCCGTTCATCAATGATCGCCTGTATCTCCTCGTCGATGATCCTGTTTGTATACTCGCTGAAATGTTTCGGCTTTGAGATGTCCTTGCCCAGGAAAACATGCTCCTCGTCCATGCTGAAGGCGGCTGCGCCGAGTCTGTCGCTCATGCCGTACCGTGTTACCATGTGCCGGGCGATCCTGGTTACCTGCTGCAGGTCGTTCGCCGCGCCGGTCGTCACGTCGTTAAAGATGAGCTTCTCTGCGGACCGCCCGCCAAGCATCACCGCGATTCGGCCGCGGAGGTATTCCCTGCTCAGATTAAACTTGTCCTGTTCAGGAATCTGCTCCGTTGCCCCAAGCGCCCTCCCCCGCGGAATAATGGATACCTTCTGCAGCGGGTCGGTCTCCGGAATCATGTACGCAACAAGCGTATGCCCGGCCTCATGGTAGGCGATAACCTCTCTGTCCTTGTCAGTGATCCGTTCATCCCGTGTGGTACCCATCATAATCTTGTCGCGGGCCTGGTAGAAGTCCTCCTTCGACACTCGGTCACGGTCATGCCGGCCGGCAAGAAGCGCCGGCTCATTTACAAGATTATGAAGCTCTGCTCCGGAAAATCCAACCGTCATCGCGGCGATCTCTGCCAGATCAACGTCCTTCTCAAGCGGTACGTCCTTCGTATGGATGGCAAGTATCTTCTCGCGCGCCTTCTTCCACGGCATGTCCAGGGTGATACGGCGGTCAAACCGTCCGGGACGGGTCAGCGCCGCGTCGAGTACATCAGGGCGGTTCGTTGCGGCCATGACAACAACGGACTCATGCGGGTCAAAGCCGTCCATCTCCGAAAGGATCTGGTTCAGCGTCTGTTCCCGCTCGTCGTGTCCGCCGCCCAGTCCGGTACCGCGGGAGCGTCCAATCGAGTCAAGCTCGTCTATAAAGATGATGGAAGGGGCCTCCTTCTTCGCCGTTTTGAACATGTCACGCACCCGTGATGCGCCGACGCCGACAAACATCTCGATAAATTCGGAACCGCTTATGGAAAAGAACGGAACGTCAGCCTCACCCGCAGTAGCCCGCGCCAGAAGCGTCTTGCCTGTACCGGGAGGCCCCACCAGAAGTATCCCGCGCGGCATTTCGGCACCAAGTTTCCTGAATTTTTTCGGCTCCCTGAGATAATCCACGACCTCGGAGAGTTCCTTTTTACTGTTTTCAAGCCCGGCAACGTCATCATAGGAGACATTGGATTTCGACTTGTCAAACCGCTTCGCCCTCGACTGGTTTATACCAAAAAGACCTCCTCCCTCCATGCCGCCTTTCATCTGCTGCTGCATGTTCCGCCTCATCAGGGAAAAGAAACCGATGATAAGGACCCAGGGAAGTATTAACCAGATGATGTTCCACCATCCGGAACCGTCCGACGGCTCGGCATCAACACGCACGTTGTGCTCCTCAAGCAGCGGCAGAAGGCCCTGGTCCGTAACGGGCGGCTTAACCGTCCGGAAGACGTCGTACGTTTGGCTTTGTTCGTCACCGTTCCTATCCTCCACTACCGTATAGGATGAGCGGAACTTGCCGTTTATCTTCTGCCCCTGTATGAGGACCTCTGAAACATTGTCCTTTCTCACCTGCTGCTTGAATGTGGAATAGGCTATGTCCGCTACATTGACGTCACGGTACATCTGTAGGCTGTAAAACAAAATGACACCCATAAGAATACCCCAGAGCATGAAGGTCCAGACAAACGGGTAACCGCCGCCAGAGGTGTCTTTCTTTTTCCTGTTTGGTTGCTGTCGCATATCCTTGCCTTTTTGCTGCGATTTACGGCATGCTTCACGGCTCGTTCGTGGCCATACCCAGAAGTATCCGTATGGTAAACATGATATACTAAAACCCGGGAACGATCAAGGTTCCGCGGCTGTTCAGGACGGCAACAGCGGTGCCAGAGATGCAAAACCAAACGGTGGCACGGTACTCGTAGCCACGGTACTCGGAAAAATCGGTGTCAGAGGTGCAAAACATTCAAACGGGATCTGTTTTGATACAGGAAGACCGTACACGCCAGACCAGGTTCCGGCAGGGGAACCGCGGCATCAAGAGATTCCTGATACCGCGGTTACTGGCGTCATGCCTGTACGGGAGAGCCACTGTTCAAGTCGCCGATGATACGGTTTATCTCATCTGACTGTTCCGGTGTCAGCGGTCCGTACTCCATCGCGCGTGCGTTTTCCTCCGCCTGGGCCACGGTCTTGAAGCCCGGCACCGGAACGGTATTGCCGCTTTGTGCCCAGATCCAGGCGATCGCGCCCTGTACAAGCGACCGTCCGCCGGAGCGCAGTATCTCACGTACCGCGTCAAGCCTGTCCACAAATTCCGGAGTCGGCCGGTCACCGGTAAAATACCTGTTCCACTCAAAACCGTTGCCGCGTACGTCGTTCTTCGGCATCACGGAATCCTTGCCGTACTTGCCGCTCAAAAGCCCCATCGCAAGGGGTGCCCGGTTAACGCTTGCCAGATTGTGCCTTTCGCAAAAATCCGTCAGCATGGTGTTGTTGTCGAAGACGTTGAGGTTGTGCATGATGGAAACAAAGTTCGGCCGGTCCTGCAGATACGTGATGCATTCCTCATGGTCGGTGCTCCAGCCGTAGTAGCGGATGTATCCCTCCTCAACAAGCTCCTCAAGGCCTTCACAAGCCTCCAGCGCCTGCTCCCGTTCGAGGTGCCAGATATGAATGTAGTAGAGGTCTATGTAGTCGGTCCCCAGCCGCTTCAGCGAACCCTTGCACGCACGCTTCACATATTCCCGGCTGTAATCGGTACCCGTTATGTGTTTTGTCTTCTGGTCAAAGACAAAGCCAAACTTCGTCGCTATCACGAGATCATCGCGCTTCCCCCTGATCGCCCTGCCCAGCAGTTTCTCGCTGTGTCCGGCGCCGTAGCAGTCGGCGCTGTCGAAGAAGGTAACGCCGTTGTCGATAGCCGTGCGGATCGCCGCAACGGACTCCTCATCGTTTACGTCGCCGTAACTGTCGTTCTTGCCGTCAAGATACATTTCACCGCCGATGGACCAGGTGCCCAGCCCCAGCGGACTCACGCTCATGCCCGAACGTCCAAGTATTCTGTCTTTCATGATTACTCCTTGTCCTAAAAAGGTTAAAATTGTAATTGAAATATACACCGGGAATACTACCTGAAGAAGAGCCGTTTTTTGGAAACACAAGGGGACCACTTGCAACATGTATCTCGAAATAGACAGATCAGGCGCCGTTACGCTGAAAAAGCAGGTTTACGACAGGATCATCCAACGGATACTCGACGGAACACTTTCCGGCGGGGAGAAGATGCCGTCCAGCAGATACCTCTCCGAAAAGCTGAAGGTGTCGCGCAACATCATCCTTGAGGCGTACGAACAGCTCATTGCGGAGGGATATCTTGAGGCCGTTACGGGGTCCGGTACCTTCGTGGCAGGGGACCTCGCATTGCCGCCCGAGAAACGGCGCACCACGCCGCAGGAGATCCCCATCGGCGAGGAGCTCTCGTTCACACATCAGAAGGGGATCATAGACTTCATCTCCGGCATCCCGGATTTAACCGACTTTCCGTGCAGAAACTGGATCCAGTGCCAGAGAACGGTAGAGCGCTACAGCGACCCCACCATCTGGGACCTGGGCGAGATCCGCGGACAGTACTCGCTGCGCAGCGAGATCGCACGCTACCTCGAACGGCGAAACGGCATCCATGTGTCGCCCGGACAGATATTCATAACATCCGGGGTCTCACAGGCCGTACTCCTTGCGTCGCTGTTTATAAGAAAAAAAAGAAGCGGCGTGCTGGTAGAAAACCCGGTGGTCTGGTTTGTGCCCGAGGGGTTCCGCGAAACGGGCCACACACTGACGCCTGTTGACGCGGATTTCGACGGGCTCCGGATGGAGAGCCTGCCGGACAGTCCGTCGGAGGGGATCCTCTTCCTCTCGCCGTCGCACCAGTTTCCGCTGGGAGGAACGCTTTCCATACAGAAACGGATAGAAGTAACCGATTATGCGGAAAAACACGGACTCTTCATCATAGAGGACGACTACGACG
>CAZAHA010000094.1:0-3716 GCA_964484915.1 uncultured Leptospirales bacterium | reverse complement strand
GTAACCGATTATGCGGAAAAACACGGACTCTTCATCATAGAGGACGACTACGACGGCGAGTTCCGCCACCGCGGCGCGCCGGTACACTCGCTCTTCACCATCATGCCCGAGCGGGTCATACACATGGGGACATTCAGCAAGAACATATCGCCGGCGCTCCGTCTGGGGTATATGGTAGTGCCGGTCAACATGGTTCACGAGCTTGCACATCTCAAGGAAGAGCTCAACATACGGACGCCCTCGTTCACCCAGGAGGTAATGGCCCTCTACATCAGCCAGGGACATTTCGAACGGCGGATACTCCGGATGCGCAGGCTGTACACCCAAAAGATGGAGCGGCTGACCGGAATGCTCGCAGAACGGTTCGGCAGCCGGGTTGTCATCCACGGCAATTCAACAGGACTGCATATCGCGGCAGTCTTTCCGGGCATGAGGTTCACAGACGCAGACCGCGAGCGCTTTTTCAGCAACGGCGTCCGCGTATATTTTCTGCACGATTTCGATATCCGCAAAACGGAATCGTCCGACACCATGGTCCTCGGATACGGCGCACTCTCGCTTGATAATATCGCAGCCGGGGTGGACGCGATACACCGGACCATCAGCCAACAGGGGTAACGCCCCGTGTCTGACAAAACAGGAGAGTGTTTCCGGCATTGCCTCGCCGCAGACAGCTTCCATATCCGGCAATGCCGGCCGTATGGACCTGCCGGTCTCCTGCATGGGCCGGCAGGTCAACAGAAATTCCGGGCCCCGTTCAAAACGTGTACATCAACAACGCAACACCCTTCGGGTTGACGGCATCCCGGGTAAACGGACTGTCGGCAGCATCTCCAAGATATCGCGCCGCGCCGCCGCATGCTACAAACGCGACCTTCTTGTGTATAAAGTACAGGAGGATCAGATTCCCCTCAACGCTGTGTATGCCGGCCCCGGCGTCAAACTCATCAAGCCTGTCTGTTCCGTCGCCAAGACTGTAAAACGCGTCCGCATAGCTCTCGTCCATTACGCTGACGATGCCTTCGCCCAGGATCAGCAGATTTTCCATAACAGGATAGCCCGTTACCAGCGAAGAGTTCCACAGAAAAGCGTTATAGAATTTCTCGTCTCCATTGGCATACTCCAGTGTTGTCGGATAATACTCAAGCCCCGTAACTATCTCGCCGGCAAAGAACTTCCAGCCGACCCGTCCAATCCCCTTGACGTAGTTTACCGCCTTCGGTGTGTCTTCCAGCAGCTTGTCAACCTTCTCGTTCTCCGGATCACGGATTATGCCACGGTCGACACCGCCGCTCACAAAGAGGCCGGTATCCGTGTGCGTATACGAAGTACCGATGCCGTTCATCATTCCGGCAAAAAACTGAAACTCGTCCTGCGTATAGGTAATGTTCACATACGGCAGCGGCATTATCCCATACTGGTCAGATCCCGGATATACCGGTTCGTACTGTACGAGTCCCCCCACGGTGTAGCTCCAGCCGTTTTCCTGCGACCCAAATGCAAAGGCCTGTGATACCAGCAGGAAGATAACAGCCGTCAAAAGGAGGTACATTGCACGCTTCATCACATTGGCTCCTGTTTGTTTCATTAATTATCGGCAAGGGCACAAGCAAAGCCCTTCGCGTACCACATATGAACAGTACCGGGCGGTAAAAACGCCCCATTTTTGCCGAATAAGCGGATACGGACCTATCATTCTCTGGATGAAAACAGTAAATAATGCTGGAAATCTTTATGGACGATCCCTATCTTGAAACGAATTGATATACTTTGGAAAATGACGAGTTTGCAACCGATTTCATAATTTATCGTATACAAAAACCAATTTAGCGAATATACTGTCAAAACTGAAGATTCAGTATTAACACACAATCACACAACACGGGGGTTACATCTATCATGAACAGCATGAAAAAGGCGGTTTCCACTGCGCGGCACACGCGCACTGCGGTAATCGGCGGAAAACTCAAAAATACAGTCACCGCGGGGGCCTTACTCTTACTCACTTTTGCACTTGTCTTCACGGTCTCCTGCAAACAGGACCCGCTGAAGAACTATGACGTCGAGATCGAGACGGATCTGGTGCCGATCAAGGATGTCTACAAGGATCATTTTCCTGTTGGCGCCGCTGTCGAGGCCAATCAGCTGAAGAAAGCCGAAGGGGCCCTTCTCCGCTATCATTTCAGCAGTCTGACCGCCGAAAACGCGATGAAGTTCAAGTCTATTCATCCAAAACCGGAAGAATACGACTTCAAGGACGCCGACCGGATTGTCGATTTTGCAAAACAGTACAAGATGAAAGTTCGCGGCCATACGTTCGTCTGGCACCACCCGGCAGAGATCGCACACTGGGTCTTCGTAAAAAACGACGGCTCCAGAAAATCGCGAGAAGAGGTTCTCGCCGCTCTTGAGGAGCATATCAATACCCTTATGGAACGGTATGGAGATGATGTGTACGCATGGGACGTCGTGAACGAGGCGATCGATACATCAGAGGACGACAACCTGCGGCGGACGATGTGGTACGAAACGATCGGACCTGACTATATCGAGAAGGCGTTTGAATTTGCACACAAGGCAAATCCGGACGTACTCCTCTTCTATAACGATTACGACAACTACAAGCCACAGAAGCGGGAAGCAATCTTCAACCTGGTCAAGTCCTTAAAGGACAAGGGGGTACCGATCCACGGTATCGGATTGCAGCTGCATATCACCAACGGCAGTCCGGAAATGTCGGCAATCGCCGAGACTATCGACATGTACCGCGAACTCGGCCTTCAGATCCACATAACCGAGCTTGACATCAGCATGTACGCGCATGAATACGAGGACATCCAGACGCCGCCGGAGTCGCATATCATACACCAGGCGCACCGGTACCAGGATGTTTTTGAGATAGCCATGAAGAACAGCGACATCGTCACCAACGTCACGCTCTGGGGTTTCCACGACGGCCACACCTGGCTTTCCATGAACAAGCAGGACTGGCCGCTTCCTTTTGACAAACACTACAAGCACAAACTCGCCTACGACGGCATCATCCAGTCAGAGCTGCCGCCCGACCAGGAGGTTCTCGTTATCGGAGAGCCCAAGGTCTACGAGGCGCCAAAAGGAACCCCGTCCATCGATGGAACAATCGATGGTGTCTGGGAGAAGGCTCCGGTTACCGAGACCGACGTGGTCACCACCGGCACCGAATATCCGACAGCAAAGGTGCGGATCCTTTGGGACAACACCCATCTCTATGTTCTGGCAGAGATCAACGACACGGACCTCAGCAGCAACGCAGGCAATCCCTACGAGAACGATTCGTTTGAGATCTTCGTAGACGAGAACAACGCCAAAACACCCGACTACCAGAGCGACGACTACCAGTTCCGGGTCAGTTACAAGAATACCGTCACCGTCGGCGGGTACGGAACCAAGGACATGATCACATCCGCCGCGAAGGAAGTACCAGGCGGCTACATAGTTGAGGCCAGGATCACCCTGCAGGAGATATCTCCGGAAGCCGGAACCGTTATTGGTGCTGATTTTCAGGTAAACCAGAACGACGGTTCGGGCAAGCGTACGGCAATCGTCAAGTGGAACGACCCCACTAACGAATCATGGAGAAGCACAGAAGGCTGGGGAACGATAAAGTTTGTTGAATAGGATCCGGCAAAACACCACCCGATTCATCGTTCCGTAAACACTGCCATATCCCATACGGC
>CAZAHA010000093.1:0-9595 GCA_964484915.1 uncultured Leptospirales bacterium | reverse complement strand
ACGTACTCCAGCATGAAACTATCGGCGATTGTGTCCGCTGCAGACTGCATCAGACCAGAAACACGATTGTCTTCGGTGAGGGAAGAAGTGATGCCGAGATCATGTTCATCGGAGAGGGGCCCGGCAGGGACGAGGACGCCAGTGGACGGCCGTTCGTCGGAAGAGCGGGGCAGTTGCTTACCGCAATAATCGAAAAGGGTTTCGGCATTCCACGCTCTGATGTGTATATCGCAAACATTGTCAAGTGCCGTCCTACGGTAGACATGGCCGGAAGGCGCGACCGTCCACCCGAGGATGACGAACGCGATGCATGCACACCGTTTCTGTTAAAACAGATAGAGATTATTGATCCGAAGGTCATCGTGACACTGGGCAATCCGTCAACGAAGTTTCTCTGCAACACACGGCTCGGTATTACAAAGGCCAGGGGAACCTGGCACCTCTTTTGCCATATTCCGGTTATGCCCACATACCACCCGTCCTATGTGCTCAGAAACGGCGGAGAAAAGAGTCCGCTCAAGCGGGATGTATGGGATGACGTAAAGAAGATACTGGAGTACCTTCAAAACGGAACTCTCCCGGAAAGACTGCAAATAAAAATGAATGAGAAGCTGCGTGTAACGCAGAAATTAAAAAGCGACGACGGACAGGCCTCGCTTTTTTAGGCCGCTATTATATGAAAATACCAGAAAGAATCAGATCCTTTTATCCGTTTTTGGGCATAATCCTTATCTTCCTCTCGTATCCATCATACAATATCGCACCGCTGCGCTTCTTTCCCCTGTTTGCGTGGTTTTCACTTGTTCCGTTCTTCTATTATATACGTAAGGCAAAGTCGTTGCCGCCGCTATATCCCCGGCTCTTTCTGTTCGCGGTACTGGCAAACCTTCTCACCTACGGATGGATGGGATCGTTCGGAAACACGATACCCTACGGAGACGTGGTTCTCCTGATCGTATTCATACCAACGATCAGCGTCATACTGGCAACCAAGATACTCGTCTGTGAATTCCTTTCAAGACGCTATCCCTCGGCAAGGCTCTTCGTCTTCCCTGCAGTGTGGCTCATGTTCGACTTTCTCCAGTCATACGGGTATCTCGCCTTTCCCTGGACATACTGGGGGTATTCACAGTATCCGGTCCTTCCGCTTGTTCAGGCCGCATCGATAACCGGAGTGTACGGTATAACGTTTCTCCTTGTTCTTTCAAACACCGTTCTGACGGATCTTCTATACCGTTCAGACGGCCGTTTCTCCGTGTCACATCTGGCCCGGCCCGAGTATGTTTTTTTTGCAACGCTTGTTGCCGTGATTCTTGTCGGCGGTACACTGCGTACCGCACGCGTCGGCGCCGGGGAGAAAACGGATGACGGTGATCTGAAACTCTCCCTCATCCAGACGTGCATCAGCCCGTGGGAAAACTGGATGGAAAACCGCTACAGCTATCTCGATGAACTGATACAGGTGACAAACCGCGCGGTAGAAGAAAACCGGCCAGATCTTGTTATCTGGAGCGAGTCGGCAACGCTTGAGCCGCTGACGCATGACGTCCAACATAACATGCTGGACAGCTTTGGCCGTCTTTTAGTAAGTTATGTCAAGGCGCTCGATATTCCGCTTTTGACTGCGGAGATCGGCATGTTCGAGTCTGAGACAGGCGAATACGGATATGACTATGCCAACAGCGCTGCCGTCATTGAACCGGACGGGTCCATACGGCAGCAATATTCCAAGATTCATCTGGCTCCCATAGGCGAGTGGTTTCCGTATGACAGGTGGTTTCCCGGCCTTCGCGAGTATCTCGAGTCGATGGGAAGCTCAAGCTTCACTCCGGGTGACGCGCCGTTTCTCTTTTCGCTTGATTCATACCGCTATGCGTGTCTTATTTGTTATGAGGGAATGTTTCCCCGGCTCACGACGCATTACAAGCGGACCGGTGCCGATTTTCTCGTTAACATCACAAACGACGGGTGGTCGGACTATTACAGCGGTCACATGCAGCATTATGCGGCGTCTGTGTTCAGGGCAGTGGAGAACGGCATCTGGTATGTACGGGTCGGAAACACCGGCTATACGGTTATCATCGATCCGTACGGGAACGAGACAGAATCGATACCGATACTTGAGCCGGGCTACGTTAACGGGAGCATAGATATTCGCCAAAATATAGACACCTTCTATGCCAGGTTCGGGGATCTGTTCACCATTGCGGTTGCGGGCATCCTCTGTCTGTATATTATCGGTGCGGAGTATGCAAGGTTTGGAACAGTACGGAACAAAACGGAGGAGAATTGATGAACAACATACTTATTGAAAACATTATAACGCTTTTTCTGCTGTCACTGGTGGTCGAATCGTGCGTGTCGCTCTTCTTTTCCATAACGGCCGTCCGGTTGGCCGAACACACGATGGCGGTCAAGACGACCAAGGAAGCGGTGACATTTATAACCGCGTTTATCGTGCTGTTTTTTCTGCAGAATGTGAGAATTTTTGACGGTACGACAATCCTTCTTCCGGAGATGGCGGATTACATCATTACCTCACTGGTTTCGGTAAGGTTTATGCTCTTCTTGCGGAATATGTTTTCCAAAACACGAGATTAGGACTACAGCTCTTCGTGGGAGTTGGTTACCTCGTTATACTTGTCGACAATTATCCTGGTGATGTAGTCTCTTGCTTCCTGGGTTATAGGAAAGAAAATATCGACATATTCACCGTTCTTCTTCTTATTGGACGGCATACCGATGAAAATTCCCTTATCACCCTTGACAACCCGCAGGTTTTTTACGACAAACTGGTCCATGATGGTGATGTTTGCAAAGGCCAGCGTCTTTCCGAGATCTTCTTTCGGGAATATTCTAACTTCAGTAATGATATTTTCCATTACATGACCGTCCTTGATAGATAATTGGTAATAGCCTATAACATTTTGCATTATAAGTCAAGAAGAATTATGGGTGATTGTCTTACTGTAACTAATATTTTGAGGTCGGTTTGCAATATGCAAACGGTATCACTCGGTCCGCTATATTCTACAGGTAGATACGGGGGACCCGCTTTTGTATGCTGCATGTTATTTCATAGGATATCGTATCGGCAAGTGTCGCAAGAGTGTCTGCAGTTATACCGGTTGTTCCGAACAGTTCAACAGCCGTGCCTTCCGGTATACGCGTACTTCCGGTATTGACAAGCAGAAGGTCCATGCAGATTCTTCCTGCCAGAGGATAATAACGACCGTCTATACGGCAGTGGGCCCTGTTCGATAGACAGCGGAAATAACCGTCTCCGTATCCGCATGAGACGGTAGATACGTAGCAGTCCCCTTCGGTCCGGTATGTGTGGCCGTATGAAAGAGGTGTTCCGTCTGGTACTTTCTTTGTAAACTGAATCTGTGAAAAGAGGGACATTGACGGACGAATGTCTATGGATGTATGAAGGTATGGAGACGGGCGGTAGCCGTAGGACATGATTCCGGGTCTAACCATGTCGTATACGGTGTATGGGTAGTGCATTATCGCGCCGCTGTTGGCAAGATGGATTATCGGACGGTTTCCGGAAAAGAGCGGCAGTACTTCGTCTATAAGATCCCTGAATGTGCTTATCTGGACAACGTTAAACGGATGTGACGTGTCATCGGCAACGGGCATGTGAGAGAAGATACCGTCAACCGTGATATTCTTCATGAGGTGCGCACTCCGGATCAGGGAGTATGCATCGCGGATTGAGACGCCGAGCCTGCCCATCCCCGTGTCAATCTTGATGTGTACGGCGGCGTTGCGTTTCCGTTCCTCGCAGAAGGTTCCGATACGTTCGAGTATTTCGAGCGAACCGACAGATATTGTTAGACGGTTGCCTATTGCGCGCTCCAGGTTGTCCTGTGTCGGTATGATGAATCCCAGTATAAGGATCGGCAGTCCGATGCCGTTCTCGCGGAGTTCCACGCCCTCTTCAATCGACGCGACACCAAGATATTGTACGATGCCAGCTTCCTGAACAAACCGTGAAACGGCTACCGCACCGTGGCCGTACGCGTCGGCCTTTACTGGAAGCAGTATCTTTCCGCCGGGTCCGATAATGGAGCGGACCGTAGAAATATTATGCGCGATGGCATTCATGTCGATGGTAACATATGTGCCGCGTTCTGTATGCATCAGTCATGTGACACTGTAACGAGAGCGATTCCGTCTGAAACGGTAATCGTCTGTTTCCGGCGGACAGCGTAGTTGCTGACTCCGACAGTTTCCCCCCTTTTTAGTGTTCTGTTGTTCAGCTTGTAGTATAGTCCTGTACTTTCCTCAACCGTTACGCTCGGTGTAATCGAAATAATCGAGACGTAATGATCCAACGGCGCATCAAACTCGTGATGACCGTGAACAAAGAAGGCATGGTTGTGTTCGTCAACGAGTGTGACCGCCAGGGTACGTGATTTTTCGGAAAACATGAGGATATTGGCCACCGTATGATCAAGACGCGAGCCTCTGAAAGCGACAACAGTAACGGCGGATGAACCGCTCTGGATGCAGTAGTCGACTGCGAGTTCACTGTCTGTTTTATTCTTGTCAGACGGGTAGGTCTGTTTTTTAATGCCGTTTCTTTGGATATACTGTATGTCGTCTGTCTGTATGGAGTCAAAGTCTCCAATCGCAAGGTCAATGCTCAGCCCCATCCGACGTGCATGGGCTATGCCTCCGTCGACCGTGATAACGGCATCATACAAAGCAGCAAAGGAGAGGCCTTTGTACAGCTTCGCATGGTCATCAACGGCGCCGTTACAGATAATGAGTGGTCGTACCATGGTGTATTGCCGTTCGGGATATAAAGTTATTGATAATAATGTCATGATACTAATAGTGTAAGCAGGCGGTCTATTGTTTTTTTTACTTCGGACGATAACGAGTGACGGAGAATAAACGCGGTGTCACGGAGGATCAGTAGTGATCGCCTGGCGATACGCTGATACAGATTATTTGCAATGATCCCTGTCGCATGGTATCATAAGAAAGAGATGACGACTTGACAGAGAATTTTTAATACTCAATTTAACGCTGTGTGGTAGAATAAATGACAAAGAATGAAATCTTGAGCAGATGGCAGATCAAGGATTCCGAGGAGCTGTACGGCATCAAGAACTGGGGAGCCTCATATTTCTCTATAAATGACGACGGTGAGATAACGGTCCGGCCGTTCGGAGTCCGGAACGATACAGAGATTAGCCTGATGCGCATATTGGACGGTATACAGGGACGCGGCTTCGATATGCCGGTCCTTTTGAGGTTTGAGAATATACTCGATTCACAGGTAACCTTTATTAACGAAGCGTTTTCCAATGCGATGAAAGAGGTTGGCTACAGGGGAGAATACCGCGGCGTTTATCCGGTGAAGGTCAATCAGCAGCAGCAGGTTCTGGAGGAGGTCGCAAAATACGGCGAACGTTATCATCACGGATTTGAGGTTGGCAGCAAGGCGGAGCTAATTGCCGTCATGTCGGAGCTAACCGATACGAAGGCGTGCATGATCTGCAATGGATATAAGGACGAGGAGTTTATTGATCTTGGCCTTTACGCGATCAAGCTTGGTTTTCAGTGTTTCTTTGTTGTTGAGATTCCGGGCGAGGTCGACCTCATTATTAAACGCTCTGAAGAGCTGGGTATCCGTCCCAACATAGGCGTCAGGATAAAACTGTCGTCACGCGCGGGCGGTCACTGGACCGAGTCCGGCGGCGACAGAAGCATCTTCGGACTGGACGTCTCCCAGCTGATAACCGTTGTTGACCGACTCAAGGAGACAGAAATGCTCGACTGTCTCAGGCTTTTGCATTACCACCTCGGTTCACAGATACCCAATATACGCGACATCCGTTCCGCCGTTGTCGAGGCTTCACGGATATATTCCGAGTTGGTAAAGGAAGGCGCTCCGATGGGGTATCTTGATATCGGTGGAGGGCTTGCGGTTGACTACGACGGTTCCAAGACAAACTACATAAACTCGCGGAACTATTCGGTGTCGGAGTACTGTGCCGACGTCATCGAAGTCATCATGGAGATTATGGAGGAGCAGGGGATCGAGCACCCGACCGTCATCTCCGAATCCGGCCGGGCGCTTGTTGCATACTACTCTGTACTTGTCTTCAATATTCTCGACACCTCAACTTTTTCAGACATACAGTTGCCGGTAGCAGATACTGGAGAACTTCATGAGCATGTCGCATATCTCAAGGATGTCCTTTTTGGGCTCAACAAGCGGAACATGCAGGAGAGTTATAATGACGCGGTCTACTACCGGGATCAGCTGCGTGACCATTTCAAGCACGGCAGTGTTACGCTGAGGGAGCGCTCGATGGGCGAGTCCTACTTCTGGCAGATTATTCAGCGTATCGCGAAAGAGAAAAACGACCTCAAACAGACGCGCCAGGAGCTTGATGGAATTGAGGACGCCATTGCAGATACATATTACGGAAACTTTTCGCTATTCCAGTCGCTGACGGATTCCTGGGCCATCGAGCAGCTCTTTCCCATCATGCCGCTTCACCGCCTCAACGAACGGCCGGACCGTAATGCCATCATCGCGGACATAACATGCGACTGTGACGGCAAGATCGACCGGTTTATTAACGAACATGATGTCTCCCATTCTCTTCCCCTGCATGCCGTCAGAAACGACGAGGAGTACTATGTGGGGATCTTTCTTGTGGGTGCCTACCAGGAGACGCTTGGCGACCTCCATAACCTTTTTGGCGATACTAACGTGGTAAGCATCAGGGTGTATGAGGATGGCGACTACGACATCGTTCGCGAGATAGAGGGTGACTCGGTTGAGGATGTCCTTTCTTATGTTGAATATGATTCCAAGCGAATAATCGACAACATGAAAAAAACAGCAGAGCGCGCGATCCGGCGCAACAGGATAACGGTCTCGGAACGGCGTCAGATACTGCGCGCGTTTGAAAGCGGTCTGCGTGGATATACATATTACGAAAAGTGAGGAATTTATGGGAAACGTACTGATAATCGGCGCGGGCGGCGTAGGACAGGTTGTCGCGCACAAGTGCGCGCAGGCATCCGATGTGTTTACAGAGATAACGCTTGCAAGCCGTACACGGTCCAAATGCGACGCAATCGCGCAGGCTATAGGCCGTCCTGTACGGACCGAACAGATTGATGCGGACAACGTTCCTGAACTCTCCACGCTCATACGGGATGTCAGACCGGATCTTGTCCTGAATGTTGCGCTGCCGTATCAGGACCTGCATATTATGGACGCGTGTCTTGAAACGGGTGTTGACTATCTGGACACCGCAAACTATGAACCGCCTGACGAGGCGAAGTTTCAGTACAGCTGGCAATGGGACTATCATGACCGGTTTAAAAGCGCGGGAATCATGGCGCTCCTCGGCAGCGGTTTCGATCCGGGCGTGACCAACGTTTTTACCGCATACCTTGCCAAACACCATTTTGATGAAATTACAGAACTTGAGATCATCGACGTGAACGGCGGCGATCACGGCAAGTCCTTCGCCACAAACTTCAACCCCGAGATAAACATCCGCGAGGTGACCGCGCCGTGCCGTCACTATGAAGACGGTCGCTTTGTGGAAACGCAGGCGATGAGTGAAAAGAAGGAGTTTACCTGTCCGGAAGATGTCGGTACATACAGTATTTACCGCATGTACCATGAGGAGCTCGAGTCGCTGGTGAAACACTTTCCCTCAATACGGAAGGCATCGTTCTGGATGAGCTTCTCAGACAACTACCTCAAGCATCTCGAGGTTCTCCAAAACGTAGGTATGACGAGGATCGATCCGGTTGTGTATAACGGCCAGGAGATAATCCCGCTCAAGTTTCTGAAGAGCGTTCTTCCGGAACCGTCGACGCTTGGACCGACGACCAAAGGCAAGACCTGTATCGGCTGCATCGCGACCGGGATAAAGGATGGTAAACCAAAAAAAATGTACGTGTATAACATCTGCGACCACCAGGAGGCGTATGCCGAGGTCGGGTCTCAGGCGATATCGTATACAACCGGCGTACCCGCAATGATCGGCGCAATGATGATGCTTACCGGATCCTGGAAGAAGGCTGGAGTATATAACATGGAGCAGTTTGATCCTGATCCGTTCATGGACGCCCTTAACAGATATGGTCTCCCATGGAAAGAAACAGTATTGTAGATATCATAGGCAACCTTCCGACACCCGTATTCGCGGTCGACCGCTCGCTTCTTGAGCACAACGCCCGTATACTGGACGGTGTCCGCAGGAAAAGCGGTGCGAAGATACTTCTGGCGCTCAAGGCCTTTTCCATGTTCTCAACATTCGGCCTTCTGCGGGATTATCTGGACGGTATCTGCGCGAGCTCCCCTCATGAGGCCCGCCTTGGAAAGGAGGAGTTCGGCAGGGAGGTGCACAGCTTTGCTGCCGCTTTTGGCAGCGGTGACTACCGCGAGATCGAGCGGTACAGCGATCATATCGTCTTTAACTCGATGGCTCAGTATGAAAAGTACTACAGGACGGGGAGTGCCATTACATACGGCCTCCGTATAAATCCCGAACACTGTGAGGCTGAAGTTCCCCTCTATGATCCCTGCGCTCCATACTCCCGGCTCGGCATCCCGTCGCGTCATATGCCAACGACGCTACCGGAGGGAATCTCCGGTCTTCACTTTCATACGCTCTGCGAACAGGATTCGTTTGCGCTTGAGCGGACGTTTCGTGCTGTGGAACTGAAGTTCGGCCGCCTTTTTGGACAATGCGAATGGCTGAACCTTGGCGGAGGACATCACATAACGCGAGAGGGGTACGACATAGAACATCTGTGTTCCATTATTTCCCATATACGGCGGACCTATGGATGCGGGGTCTATCTGGAGCCGGGCGAAGCGGTCGCGCTGAACACGGGGTACCTTGCTGCTACGGTGCTTGATATCGTCGAGAACGGGATGGAAATCGCGATCCTCGACACATCAGCTGCGGCCCACACGCCTGACGTACTTGAGATGCCGTATAGACCGCATGTGACCGGGTCGGGAATGCCGAAAGAAAAGGAATATACATACCGGCTGGCGGGTCTCTCGTGCCTTGCCGGTGACGTGTTCGGCGACTACTCTTTTGACCGGCCGCTTTCCGTCGGCGACAGAGTCGTCTTTACCGACATGGCAATTTATTCGATGGTAAAGACAAATACATTTAACGGATTGTCCTTACCGGACATCGTCTATTTCGACAGTACTACGAAAGAGATACTGCATACAAAAACGTTTGGCTATTCGGACTTCAAGGAGCGTCTGTCATGAAGAAGTCATTTCTTGAATCGGAAATAGGAAAAATGAAAAGCGAGGATTCCTTTTTCCACATCATACCGGCCCCGCTTGAGAAGAGCGTGTCCTACGGCGGAGGCACGGCCCTGGCGTATGACGCAATTGTAGAGGCGTCCCAGCAGCTGGAACTGTACGACGGTAAGAGCAGTCCCTCAGAACTTGGTATCTTCTGCGGTACGCCTGTAGAGTGCGAAACTGATGTAGAAACTGTCATACACAGGATAGAGAATGCTGTTTCTGAGACATTCGATATACATGCGTTTCCAATTCTCGTTGGCGGGGAGC
>CAZAHA010000092.1:2049-9752 GCA_964484915.1 uncultured Leptospirales bacterium | reverse complement strand
AGGTGGTGCTGCATTTCCAGGGCATCGCCGCCACCACGCTCGCCTGCCATCGGGACCTGCACGACATGGACTTCAACGTCACCATCGAGGTGCCCTATTACCTGGGCGTGGTGGGGATCGTCGAGTATCACCCCAGCGGCAGCGCCGAGCTGGCCGAAGCCGTGATCCGGGCCATGCGCCGCGACGATATCGTAATCATGCGCAACCATGGCCAGGTAACCGTGGGCAAGGACTTCGCCGATGCCGTCCAGAAGGCGGTGTTCTTCGAGCAGGCCTGCGAGATTATCCTGCGCGCCGGCGACCGCCTCCAGCCCATGAGCCCGGAAGACGCCGCCCATATGCGCCTGCAAGCCCGCAACGGCGGCGCCGCCTGACCAGAACCCAGTCTGCCTCTGATGAGCGCCGGAGGCCAACTGGCCAGAAGTCCCTGTCGGCTTGTCAATATTTCTATGGATTTATCCAAGCTGCTTGATTGTTATACAAGTCTCTTGTAATCTTGTATTAAGATTAACTGCTCGTTAATCGGATCGGCGGCGGGGGAGGGAGTCGGGCCGCAACACGGTGAATGCGGCGGGGGGCGGCGGCGTCCATGGCCTTACACCGGGCGACCCAGCCGCATGGGGCGACTCCGGAATCACAACCACATAGAGGGAGTCGCTCGATGAAAAGGCACGGCATTCTCGGCCTGTTTCTGTTCGTGATGTTCTGTGGCTGGCAGCTTGCCGGCCGGGAAGTGGAGATCGCCGGCAGCCAATTGCGCCTGGAGGTGCCCGACGGTTACCGCAGCGGCCGCCCGGCCAATGCGCCGGACATCCTGCTGCAATGCGACAGCGCGGACGGTCAATCCAGCGTGCAGGTGGTGAAGGGTGCGGCCAACGCCCCGGGCGCCGTCGCCGCCGCCGCCTACGAACAGCTGATGCAACAGGCCCTTCCCGGCCTCAAGCAGACCGCCTCCCGCCAAGTGAAGGTGAACGGTCGGGACAGCCTGCTGCGCAGCTACAGCGTGCGCGCCCAGAATATGGATGTGACCGTACAGGCCATCTTCTACGCCGACGACAAGGAAGGCTTGATCGTCCACAGCATCGACCGGGCCGGGCGAGACGCCGTGCTGCTGGCTATCATCACCAGCCTGCGCGGCCCCGAAGCACAGGCGCCGGCCGTGGCCGGGGTGGCGTTACTGATGGCCTTTGGGCGGCGCGGGGTGCTGGGCAGTTACCTGAGTGATGCCGGGCTGGAACTGGCCTTTACCCAGGCGGCGGTGGTGCTGGCCCAACTCTTTGTTGCCGGGCCATTTTATGTCAAGGCAGCCATCGCCGGGTTTGCAAAAGTCGAGAAAGATATTGAGGAGGCGGCCGCCATCGACGGCCACGATTTGGTTATGCAGGTCGATGCCGAGAGTCTCCGCCGCGTCGTCGATCCACTGGCGGGCCTTACTGTCGGCTCGTGGCAGGGCCGGGACCGTGAGGCGGCAGGCCGCGAGCAGTTCGTCGGGTTGGACCGGTCGGATGTTGATTGTGGAACCTCTTTTTCGCCGGGCGAACCGGCCTCAGTCGAGCTTTCCCGTGTATAGTGCGGGCAACTCGTCCAATGAGAGCGTGCGGCGATCGGGCCGATCCGTCCGGTCGATGCGGGCGAGGAATTCGTCGACCTCGCCGGCGCCCTTCAGGAAACCGATCTCGATCTCGTAGCGATGGGCCTCGCCGGGTTCGAGTCGGGCCAGGAGCCCGTGCCTGCGGGCGGTGCTCCAGCCGAAGAACGTAGAGCCGACCTCGAGCCCCGCCACCGCGTCTCGCGGATTGCGCCATAGTTGAAACGCCTGCTGGCTGGGTTGAAAGTCGGTCGGCCGCCAGCGGACGTACGCGCCGGAGCTGCGGTCGGGAGCGATCAGTGCGGCGCGGACGTCGCCGGCCTGGTCGGGCTCGACGCTCATGATGAAGCAGGTTTCGAAGTTCTCCCGGCGAACCGCCTGGGGGTCGCCGGCGGCCGGCGGCCAGGCGGCCGATCCGCCGCCGACGTTCGTGAACGTGCGGTACGCATCGAGAGCGTATTCGGCAATGCCGTCGGGCCGGGGCGCGACGATGCGCTCGCTGCAGACGAATTCGGCGCCCTCGGCGACGGCGAAGTTCGGGTGGTAGAGCCACATGTAGTCGCTCGCGACCTCGGCCTCGAGCGAATCGACGATGCGGAAGGCCCGCTTGCCGTCGACCGGTTCGACCGCACGCTCGACGACGATCCGCGGGCCGGTCACCAGGTGGCGGCAATCGACGGCGCCGATCGCCCCGCCGGCCAGTGAGCGCCGCCAGTTGCGGGCGGGCGTCTGGCTGAATGTGCCGTGCAGCGGAAGGCCCTCCTCGGGCGCGCCGACGTTTTCCGGCCCGGCGGTGAACGCCGCCTCGATGCTCCGCATGGGCCCGCGGCCGTGGGCGGTGTAGGACCGGCGCCCACGATGCCCCGCCGGGTTGCGATACATCGCCGCCCGGCCGTCGACGAGCGCGTCGAGCACCTCGAGCCCGCGGTCGGGCACGGCGTAGATCTCGGCATCGGTTGACAGGGGAATCCGCAGGCCCTGCACGCCGTCGGGATTGAAGCCCGGCAGCAGAGTGAGTTCGGCTTCGGCCATGGCAAGCGCTCCGCTCGTGAGGGTCGGTAATCGAATCGAATGCTCAGCCGCCCGTGGCGATTGACTCCGGTGGCGAACGTCGTCGCGCGATTGTAGCGGGGGGGGCCGAACGGCTCAAGCGCCGCGTTTGCATGCAGGGCGCAGAAAAGGGACGAGCCCGCTCCTTGCCGGACTCGCCCCGTGGGTGTTACATCGCCATACAGGCCGGACGTAAGCCGAATCCTGTGGCCCCGCCCGGGGGCGGGTCGGCAGCCATTTATCTGGATCGACGGTTGCCCGCCGACTCGTGCGCGGCCTACCCGGAGCTCATGCCGGTCGCGGAGACCGGCGCGGGGCGGGGCGGCCCCTTGCTCCCAATTTGGCCTTGCTCCCGGTGGGGTTTACCGTGCCGGACCTGTCACCAGGCCCGCGGTGAGCTCTTACCTCGCCGTTTCACCCTTACCCCTTGCGGGGCGGTATACTTTCTGTTGCACTTTCCGTCGCCTCTCGGCGCCCTGCCGTTAACAGGCATCCTGCTCTGTGGTGTTCGGACTTTCCTCACAGACATGTGTCTGCGCGGCCGTCTGTTCCTCACTATATAATGTAAATAGTGTTGCATTATTGACAAGCAAAATTTATCTGTCTGTCGTGGAGACGGTATGATTACGGTATGCGACGTCTGGAAGGCGTTTAACAGGAGAGACGTCCTTGCAGGGACATCATTTTACATCAGAAGTGGCGAGGTAGTCGGCCTTCTCGGCGCGAACGGTGCCGGCAAGACAACGCTCTACCGCATCCTCTGCGGCCTGATGCGGCCAAACACCGGAGCCGTCTATGTGAACGGCACACACCCTCAATCGGCGGATCGTTCTCTATTGTCTGTCTTCTTCGGAGGCTCGGCCAGAGTATATGACCGCCTGTCTGCACGGGAGAACATCAGGTACTTCGCACGCCTCCACGGCATTCCACATGCAGAGTACATGCGCCGACTCGACTTCTTTTCAGGCATACTCGGTATGGAATCCTATCTTGACCGGCGTACCCAGAACTTCTCACACGGGATGAAGCAGAAGACGGCACTGGCACGGATGGTCATCGCCGACCCCAGAATTCTGCTTCTTGACGAACCAACGACAGGCATGGACATACCTTCGGTGGAGTCTGTACTTGCGTTTGTACGCGAGTGTTCTGCACAGGGGAAGACGATACTGTACTCGAGTCACAGCGTTTCGGAGCTGGAGCGCGTCTCGGACAGGATCATCATCCTTCACAATGGAAGAATCACCGACACGCTGCTCCCCGGCAGCACCACAAAACGGCCGCAATCGAGTATTGAAGAGTTATACAGCAAACGGCTGCGAGGAGAGAACAATCAGCCATGAACACAGTACTGACCGTCTGCGCAAAGGAGATTCTGGAAGGGATCCGGGACTTCCGGTCCGTCTTTATCTCCTGGATACTTCCGCTACTGCTCTTCCCGGCCGTTGTTGCCCTTATGAGCCTTCACTCCACTCCGCGTTCATTTACCATCGGCACCGAAAACATCGGCCCCGGCCTGAAAGAACATCTCGAGTCTGACGATCACATTACAGTTGCCGAGGGGGTGGACGATACAGACGTATCGGGATACGCCATCGACGTGTTCATTACGGGCTATCCCGACAGCAGGATCAACGGCATGGAAATATCCTATAACGGTTCGGTCCGCCGCTCACTCGAGGCGCTGGAATATGTCAAGGCGAAGATTACCGAGTATACGCTGAACCGCGCGCTGGAGGGAGCGTACAGCGGAGGAGCTCCCGTCATTATCCCTCTTCCGGTGAGTGACGCGAACACCGCCAGGTCCCGTCTGGTGCTTTTCACCATCGCGCCGCTTTTCATGATGGTGATATCGGTCACCTCGCCCATTGCGATCGTTTCGGAAATCGTCGCGGGAGAGAAGGAGCGCAGTTCGCTTGAGGTGCTTTTCTCAAGCGCAGGATCACGTACCGGTGTTATTCTCGGGAAATATATCGCGGCTGCGCTCTTTGGAAGCATCGGCCTGTTGTCGTTTGCAGCGGGAGTCATCGCTTCATTCTATATCAACAGCGATATATTCGGATTCACCAATTTCTCTGTAACCTGGCGTCAGGCGCTGCTTATTGCGGGATCAAGCGTACTCCTGTGCGTGGTCATGTCTGCCGTTGAGGTTACGCTCAGCCTGTTTGCAAGAAGTACAAAGGAGTCCCAGCTGTATATTATTCCGCTTTCCATTGTTTCAATTGGTCTTGCTTCATTCTCGGAGCCGCTTTTTTTTGATTCTGCTCACCGTACGGTCTCATTCCTCCACTGGATACCTCTTGTCAATATAATCCATTTTATCAGGGAAGTAATAATGGACGAGTTTTCCCTGTTGGGTTGTGTTCCCGTATTAATCGTCTCCGTATTTTTGGTTTCCTTCTTTCTTTATCTCGCGTGCGTGTTGTCCGGATGGGAAAAAATACTCTACAGAAACTGAGAAACAGTTGACATCGATCATTTTATTTTTATTTTATAGATGCTAATACTGAAACGGGAGGCACTATGATAACACTCGTAGTTACAATCATTCTGGTCGTTATTCTTATATGGTTTATAATGAGGATGCTGTAGTATATCTCAGCAGGATGGTTTGCATGCCGATGCCTCACTCTGTATTTAACCGTCCGTTACTGCGTAACGTACCTTTTAACCTTGTCCATTTTTCTTAAAATGGACAAGTTTATCGCTTTCGCGATTCCGTACTCTACCATCTTGCGCTGAAATTTGTCCTTTAAGTCTTCTATAAGTTCATCAAGTGAGCCATAATCATGGGGGTTAGTATTCTCTATGATTTTCTCGAAGACATCGACGCCGAGTATCTCATTCTGAAACAGCGACAGGTTCTCCATAAACACATAGTTGGTGATGAGACAACTTTCTCTCTCCTTCCTGCATGCTTCTATGAGGACATCGATGTCATCATGAAGATCTTTGAGCTCCAGTTTCAGGATAAACAGATAGTTTGAAATCTTGTCTCTCATGATTACTCTCCTGCTCTGTCGTTTGCATCCACATCCCGGACGCATCTGAATCCTGCGGACGCATCCGATTCAAGGTTCGGCAGTCCGCCGTACGACCGTGCCGAGACTGTACACTCCTCTGCACTGCTGAACCATGATCCGCCGCGGATCACCTTGACCTGTGTTCCGTACCGAATATCCGTATATCTGCTGCCTTCGTATGCCCTGTACCATGATGATGTCCATTCACCGATGTTCCCGGCCATATGGACAGCACCGTAGTATGAAACATCTGTCGATTCAAACTGTTGTACCGGAAGCGTTCCTCTTTTAATATAAGTATACTGCGTCATCGCTTCGGTGTCATCCCATAATGAGGAATAATTTGTCTGGAACGTGATATCATTTCCCCACGGATACCTTGTCTTGTACGGATTCTCGACCAGGCCGTCATCCGTAACCGTCTTCCGGGAGGCAATGACGCCGTTCGCGGCCGCTCCCATTCAAACTCAGTCGGCAAACGCTTGCCTGCCCAGCGTGCGTATCCTGAAGCTTCGTAATAGGTTACCATCACCGGGTGGTCCGCCTTGCCTGCAGGAAAGGCGCCGCTCTTCCATGCCCTCGGTGTCGATCCTCCCCCTTCCATCACATAGACCAGATAATCCCGGTTAGTGACTTCGTAAACATCGATATAGAACGAGTCGACGATCTGTGTGTGGAGCGGCGTTTCATCCTTTCCGCCGACATCGGATCCAATGAGCGTCACACCGCCCCGGACAAACACCATGCTTCGCCCGTCAACGGCTCCTGCTACACGCTCTTTGTACTGTACCTCATCTCTTCCAAACGCATCGCGGTAGTCCGGCAGCGCATCGTCCGTGCGTCTATTCAGTACGATGTTCGTACCGGATACGATCGATGAATGGCGTTCAAGGTTTCCAGTATCGGCCAGTATTGAAAAACGGAACCGGTCAAACCGTTCGATCCGCTCTGACGAGAGGACCGTTATCGAACCCATCTCCCTGTTTTTAAAGAAAACATCGTACTCCCCCGGCTCCAGCTGCTGCGGAGAGAGAAGGTGTATTCTGTTGTTTTCTTTGAAGGATTCGATCATGACGGAAAAACTGCCCTGGGAATAGAGTGTTGTAAGCATGATGACCATGAGAACAAAACTCAAGACTTTAAAATTGCTGGTAAATCTTCCGGTCCGGCATCCTGATTGACGTAAGACATCCATGATATACGGCTCCTGTATCAATACCAATGATATTTTTATTATCGTCAATGTACACGCTGTTTCTTTCCTTGGAAATGAAGAAAGTAGGCGTATGTCCGAAAATTATGGTCTTCCTGAAACGGTAGTTTGCTCTGAAGAAATCTTCACGTATCCATAGCAGGTCAAACGGATCGCATGTCTCCGGTGTTACACAGTTCGGGTGCAGGCCGGCGTGTACGGCGATGAATGTATCTGTCTCGTAAAAAAGATCGCCCTCAAAGAGTATCTTTCTGTGACTCTCCGGTATGAAAAACTCTCCGAGATTCTTCTTGTAGCTTTGTATCGTGGCGCGTCCACCGTTATAGAGATAGTTATCCATCGACTGGCCTCTGTAGAGGACATCGTGGAGCATCTGCTCATGGTTTCCCCGGATATAGTGAACCGTATGGGAGTGTGTCAGATCGCTGATATACTGAACCACATGGTAGGAATCGGACCCGCGGTCGATGAAGTCGCCCAGGAAGATAAACTCATCAGTTTCGGTATCAAAATCCGCAAATATCCTGTTCATGAGTCCGAGCAGCTTCGTATATTCTCCATGAATATCGCCAATAATATCGAACACGCTTGCAATTGGATTGAAGGTAGACAAGAGTTTCAAGAGTGACAGAGGCGTTCCGGCTCATTTCGGCCCTCCCTTTCGGTGCTGCGTTAATCGACGCCCGGGGACAGGTTATCACTATCAATACCCATCTCGCGTCAATGTTCGGGCGGGAGGGCCGGGGAGCTCATGCGTGCTCCGCGGACGAGCTGCTCAGGCATATCGTGTCTGGGTCATCATCGTGGGTGCCCACCGGCCGCTGGCACG
>CAZAHA010000092.1:0-2039 GCA_964484915.1 uncultured Leptospirales bacterium | reverse complement strand
ATCGCGAATATTACAGTACTTGGTCAGTCCAGAAGCTCAAGCAGATGATCTATTTCGAACGGTATGGCGACAAATCGTATATCGGCATTTGATGCCGTTTCCGGTTTTGCCTTTCTATAGATGCAGATTATCCGTTTGCCCTGCATCTGGTCTGTAAATTCGTCAACAGAAGAAAAATTTTGTAGTATGTTATCGTAATCAACAATTATTCCGGAAGCAGCCTCGATGAACGGCAAAAGCTTGATTTTTGCTATGCTTTCGATCTCGATCGTATATCCTGCGTCCTGCAATGATTCGGATACCAACAGTTCCGTCATCTTATCGAGAAAACTCATGATGATAATACCTGATCGGTATTTATGCGGTCGGTTGAACGCATATTTACGTACATCGTTTATCGTGTCCAGTAGCTCCTTTGACGGAAACGAAATCCGTATCTCCAGGCCTGAGTTGCTGTTCCCCGCGTAGTCAATATGGATGATACCGCCGATCCGCTTGATGTTTTCGACCGCGATATTCAGTCCCACACGAATATTCATGTCTGGTCCGGTCGTTCTGGTGTTCTTCGTGTCGTAAACGAAGAAGAGCCGGAGCAATGTCCGAATATCGGGAAGGTTTCTGACAAGATCAAGATACTGGATGGAAATGATATGGGAAGCGTTAGAACTGTAGATGCGAACGGCGCAGCGTGACGCTTCCGTTATAAACTGTGAAACACAGAAAAAGATGTGATAGAGTGAATCCTTGAATATCTGCCGTGAAGTGATGATCGTAATGCCGGGCTCGGATTCCACATCAAAATGTCTGAACGTCATCATTTCGAGAAAATCAAACTTAATGGTGTTGATAATCTCTTCAGGACTGAACTCCTGGTATGATTTTTCAAATATCAGTTCAGAGCTCTTGCGTGCCCTGTCAGCAAAGATGATTGAGAGGTTGATCAGTGAGTTGAGGATCTCTATAAATTCCTTCGGGACTGAGTCGCCGAACCAGGACGGAGAATGCTCTACAAGCGCATCGATATTGCGGTGTATGATATTGAGATATAGTGAATTACGCAGTTCTATATCGTGATTGAGTTTATCGATCGATTTTTTAATGATATCTTCTATTTCCATACAGGCATCTTCTTTATTGCTTTGACGGTTTCTGTCATGTGCCCTCACGCAGCATCCGATGGGGTGTTCAAGGTAAGAGAGTCCCAACCTGAATAAGATACGAATAAATGTCGGTTCGTCAATGATAATACTGCAGGACGTCCATTATCGTTGTGGACAGAGGCAGGACCTTCTATTAATTATACAATTTTCACCAATGAAGGAATAAAAAAAACTTTACTCTTTGTTATAATCAGTATTATGTGACGAAGACTATCAGGAGGATTCCAATGGATATTTCTTACCGCGATATTGGAGACAACAAAATAATACAGATAAGCGGTGAAGTTGATTTATACAACGTCAGCGAGCTCAAGAATGCACTCTTTCATCTTACTGACGGAACATATGGCAGCGTCATCGTGGATATGAAAAACGTAAATTACATGGACTCTTCCGGTATCGGCGCACTGGTAGCCGGTCAGAAAAAGATGAAGGCCAACAAGGGATCATTCGGACTGATGAATATCAGTGATGATGTTCTGAATATCCTCAAGCTTGCAACACTGGACAAATTCTTCAACATCTATATGAACGAAAGTGAACTGGTCTGATTATTCAGACCGTTTCAATACCAGCGTCGTCATGTCATCGTGGGGCGGAGCGTCTTCCCTGAACGCTTCTACATCCCCTACTATCACATCCACAAGCTTTTCCGCATCAAGTGAGCTGTTGTCGATGATGAGTTTCTGAAGACGGGTTCTTCCGTATTCCTCTTTGGACGGATTCCGCATCTCGGTAATGCCGTCCGTATAGAGAACGACAATGTCTCCCGGACCGAACTGTACAACGGTCTGATTGTATTCAACTTCATCCATAATCCCGATCGGTACGCCCTCTATCGTGGTGACCGTGCACCGGTTTTTGTTTGCCCGGTAACAG
>CAZAHA010000091.1:0-9788 GCA_964484915.1 uncultured Leptospirales bacterium | reverse complement strand
GCAGGGATCAATATCCTCAGGTAGCGTTATCTCCGGTTTTGAAATATGATAAAAGTTATACGGATTTCCGGACGCCTTGTCCCGTGCTTCACGCGTACTGCATACGTCGTAGGGAAGTTCGCTTACCTTATCAACAAGTTCAGCGGGCGGCCTGAGACAGTAAAAAGGTTTGATGTCAGCCATACAAAAATTTTACCTTTAAGAAAATGATGTTCCGTGTATTGTAACAAGCGATACCAGTCTGAACTTCTTTTTTCCAGCGGGAATATTCACCTCAACGACGTCGCCGATCTTCTTGCCGGCCAGCGCCTGTCCGTATGGTGTAGAAATCGAAATCTTGCCAGCCGAAGGATCTGTCTCGGCTTCTGAGACAAAGGTAAACTCCAGTTCAAACGGCGAGTCAACGTCCTGTATTTTGACGGTTGATCCAAATCCAACAGAGTCTGTCGGGATCTCGTCCTGATTAATGCTGCTGAGCTTGCCCAGCTGTTCGGTAAGCTGCGCTATCTTTGCCTTTACAAATCCCTGCCGTTCCCGGGCGGCGTGATAATCCGCATTCTCCTTGAGGTCACCATGTTCACGAGCCTCTGCAATCCGTTTTGGCAGTTCGATCTTGAATTCATGCTTGAGCTGGTCAAGCTCTTCGAGCAGTTCGTTCTTTTTTGCTTCGATATCGTTGCTCATCTGTCCTCTCAAAATGCTAAAAAATAACACCCCCGGTCGGAGGGAGTTTTGATCTCCAGATTCCGGCGAGAGATGTCATACGACGTTCCAATAAAAAAAATCCCGCGCGATTTGCAATCAGGGGGTTGCCGTATAGCTCTGCAGAAATACACATACAAATCCGTGCGTATAACCGGCTTGTATAGGACTACGGCGAATGATCATGTTCTGTGCAACCGGGAAACGTGCTCAGCCTGTGTAAACCGGTCAGTATATTACTCCTACTTATACCGGCCTGTGAAAACCCATGTCAAGCACAATTGATGAGAAGCGGGTTCATTGCGGAGGGCCTGCGGGATCCTTTGACATGCGTAACGCAACCTTTATTTTGCTGTTTGAGTCCCTTTTTACGCTGTATCCGTTTTTCTTCATCATCCGTTCATAATAGAAAGAAAGGAAATCAAACACCTTCGTCCCCATGCGAATACTCCATTGCCGTGTTGTCAGTAAGATCGTACTATTGTAATAGTCGTCCCTGCAGAACCAATTCTTTAATCTCCGTCAACCGTTTGCGTTATCACCGCGTGCGTGTTATGGCTGGTATTTATAATGCGGGACACAAGAAAGATAACGCAGAACGAAAGAACAAACGCCGCGGCCCCCCCGACAAGAGAATTGAAATCACGGTTTGCAAACAAGGGCAGATAATAGTATCCGCCGTAAAATCCGAGGAAGAGAAAAATTGCCGGGACAAGATAAAAAATAAATGATATCCGAAGCATGGATATACGAAGCTCAAAGTGCACACGCTGACCGACGGATACCTCGAACGGGGCGCTTGCCCTGATCTGGCGCTTGACGCCCGCTTCGCTTTCAGAAAACATGCATCGTCCCTTCGAACCGCAACTCTTGCAGGATGAGACAGGCTCTGTTTCTATGATCGCGACATCACCCTCTTTCCTGACGACTATGCCGGTTTCACATTCATTATTCATCAGAAAGCTCCGTAATAATCGTCCGCAGCGCGTCGTCCATCGGAGTGTGGGTAACATCAGAGACAGAACTGAATCTTGTACTGTCCGCGCAGTTGTGAAGCGGCAGATCTGCCGGATAGATATTGCGGTCGTAATCCACTTCCACGACATCCGGTTCCAGCCCGTTTTCGCGTTGAGCAGCGTACAGGTCGAAAAACCTGAACAGAAACTCATAGTTTGTCATGCGTTCCGGACCGGTAACATTGAATACGCCTTCGAGTTTTTTTGTATACGCTTCATGTACAAAGCGCGCTGCATCGGCCGCATAAAGCGGCATTATCATGGAATCACGTATCAGGGTTATCCTGTTGTTCCGCCTGGCCATTCCGTACGGAACCGAGATAAGACGATCGTTCTTGCCGTACAGGTCGGTCATCCTCAGGATACAGTGGCTGCACCCCGATTTTCGAATCTTCTCCTCTCCGAGATTCTTCGAATCTGTATAGACGGATACAGGTAAGATCGGCGAGTCTTCCGTAGCAGGCTCCGGCGTCGCATGGTCATAGATAGCCGTTGTGCTTATATGAATCAGCGTTATGCCGAACCGTTTACACTCCTCGCCCAATAGCCCCGGCGCAAAACCGTTTACTGCATAGGCCCGCTCGCGGTTTGCCTCAGCGTCTGCGTAATCACCGATCTCCTCGCAGTTTATGCAGACATCGGGCATGATCTCGTTGAACAGGCTGTTGAGGAAGGACGGATCGCACAGATCCCCCTTACCCGAATCGAAGGAGCAGACCTGAAACTCGTTTCGCAAAAGTGGCAGAAGATATGTCGCAAGGGTAGTGTTCTCTCCGGTAAGAAGAACCATAGTAACTCCATCAAGTTGTGTTTCCAGTAACCGATTTCGTATTTGAAAACGGTCCGTTATACGTAATCACTACTTCTTCTCATCCTTTTTACCGGAATCGTCCTCGTCAATTGACTTCTTGAATTCTCGAATACCCGCACCGACATCGCGCGCAATCTTGGGTATCTTTCCGGCGCCGAATACGACAAGAATAATGAAAAATATGATGATAAGTTCTCCCATTCCGGGCATGCTCATATACTGCTCCTTAACGCCACTCCCCTTTTATCAGAGATGACGGAATTGTGCGGCAGTGTATCACAGGATTGCTCTACACGGCCGAGGTAAAGCGTATGGTCTTCTCCGAGTTGTCATAATAAAACTTCACATTGACCATCTTTTCAAGTATCTTTTTAACCTCACGGCGGATCGTTACCGTTGTGCCTGCAAACGCCGTATTCTTTATGATAATTAGAGGCTCCTCGTCAAGCACTAGTTTCTTTTCAACCTCGGCAGCCTTCTCCTTGAGTTCCGCTACGATACTCTTCTGTTTTGAGAGTTCACCAAGCAGCGTCACGCACTGCTTCTTTTTAACCTGCGGCAGTACAGAAATAAATGCCTTTGGATTCTCAAAAAGCTGGGTGCCGAAGCTGCTCTTGAGATTGTTCAACACATCGTCGACCTCTCCCTGCGCCGCAGAAATCTCCTTCCTGATCGAATCCAGCATCCGCTCAACCATGAGATTGCGTCCAACCATGACCTCAGTCAGCGTCTCCTTGTTGGATCCGGTGGAAGCGACCTCGATCCGGTGCCGTGCCATAACCTTTCCGCCCATAATCTTGCTGTGGTCGGAGGTGACCAGCACCTTGTCGTTTGAGAAAATGTGCGAGTTGATTATCGACTCGTCGACAGTAATGTTGCCCTTTGACTCTACCGTCGAATTGACGATATATTTTGCAAAGAGTCCGCCGTCGCATATGACGCGGGTGTTCCCCTTGCCGGCTATTCCCTGTTTGACGGTCAGGCTGCCGCCCGACTCCACGACGGCGTCATCAATGTTTCCCCATATCGTTATGTCTCCGCCGGCCTTCACCTGAAATCCCGGCAGAACATTGCCCTTGATTTCCACAGTCCCGGAAAAGTCGATGTTGCCGGATTCATAATCAACATCACCGCTGACTATCGCCATCTCAAGCACCGAGACCTTGCGGTTCTGCTTCTGAATGCACCCGTCCACCCCGGCGACGAATATGTCTGGATCGTTGTGCGACGGAACAAGATTGTCTCCCTTTGCCAGTCCCTTCGGCGGCAGCATTTCTGCATTCGCCTTTTCGCCATAAATGGTATATCCGTTCTCCGGCTGGACTTTGGGGTACCGTTTCAGTAACGGCGTACCCTTCTTGACCTCCTGTATCGTTCCAACCTCACGGTAGTCAATATGTCCGTCCATCTCTACCTTTCCGACCCTTCTTTCCAGTTCTATCAGCGGCTCGAAATACTCATTCTGTCCGTTCACAGGCGCCTTGGACTGGGCAACCTTTATCCGTGAGAGTTTTGGCTTTGACGGATCGATCTCCATAAGCCCCTTCTCGATCACCGCGGCATCTACCGGAGTAACGATCTTGTTTGTGGAAAGCTCCTCGGTGATGTCCGCCATCGCAGGAATCTTCCCGAACTTGGTGGGATAGATAAAAAAGAAAGCCTGTGTCTTATCCTTGGAAATCTGCAGCGGGGTGCTCACCCTGAGATTTCCCTTCTGGTCCAAAAGAACAAAACCATACCAGTTGGACCGATACGCGTGATCCTTTTCATCATAGTAAACGGATGAATCCAGTGTAAATTTACGGTTTGGAATGATATTGTAGTATTCATACCCCGTGTCAAGGTACTTGCGAGCGTCCTCTTCGCTGTCGACATCGACCACACGCATGATTATCTCATTTCGAGAGACGAAATTGTACGGCGTTGAGACAGTAACGGTCTTCTTTCCCGACTCGTTCGTCTTCTGCACGAGCATCTTCGTATGCACAGGATCAAAGTATGTCATGAGAAATTTCATAGAATCCGTACCACCACAAAACAGGAATAACAAATACAATGCCGTTTTGATGATCGGCACAAACGCGGTTACAGGATACTAATATAAGGAGAAATGTTGTACTGTGCAAGAACTATATGGTACGGTTGTGCATGTGCTATTCTATGTACTGTTCGTTTTTTTTCTTTATGACGATGAGGCCCTCGTCGTCCAGACGCCTCATGCATCGTACGATAACACGCCGTGCGTCCATGATCTCCGTCATGCGGACGGGCCCCATGGCATCCATGTCCGAAATAATATCGGTCGCCCGGTTGTTACTCACGTTTCTGAGCATCTTGACGCGGATTTCATCACCGGCACCCTTGAGGGCAACGGCTATCGTCCGGTCGTCAGAAAGACGGTCGATCAGAATACGGATCTCGTAATTGGTAAGGGTAAGAACTGATTCAAACGTATAGATCTTTTCGGATATTTCCCGGGCTGTATCAGGCAGCACGTTCTCGAAATGCTTCATGATCTCCTGTTCTGTGGCCGGGTCCAGATGGTTCAGGATATCGGCGATCCGGTCGACTCCTCCCGGACTGTCAAACGAAGAACGGACCGACGTCATTTCGTCGTACTTCTTCTTCAGGACCATCGCCACGTGGGTCACCGCCTCGGGCGAAACGGTATTCATCCGCGCAAGCCGTATTGCAATATCCTTTCCGGTTTCCGAGGGAAGGAGGCGGAGTACCTGACCGGCAAGCTGTGAATCAATATGGGAGAAAAGTACGGCAATTGTCTGGGGATGCTCCTTTGCTACCAGCTGTGCGATAATTTCCGGATCGATGTTCTTGAGAAAGGCAAAATTGTTCTCGGGACTAACGGCATTAATTCGCGAACAGATTTTCTGGGCTCGGTCAACACCAAGCGATTTTATCAGCGTGTCGCGGACAAAGGTCTCCCCACCGAAGCTGTATTGCTTGTGTCTGTTAAAAGACACCATGAAATCACCGATAATCTCCTCGCGCTCATCGGAGGTGAGGTTCTGTATGTGCGACATCTCCTTTGTCAGCTCTATGACGGTATCCTCATCCAGGTTCTTGAGAATTTCCGCTGCGGCGTCCTGTCCGATAGCGATGAGGAATGCGGAGGCTTTTCTGATATTATTCATGTGCAGTCACTTTAACTTTTTTTGGTAACGATATCACATTCTGCGGGCACACCTCTCCGCATCTACCGCAGTTGATGCATGTATCGCTGTTGACCTGAGCCAGCAAATTGTTTACCGTGATTGCTGTATCAATATCCGGATTGTCCGCAAAGACAAGCTTGCATGCCTTGACGACACACAGCTTGCAGCCGATACACCCAACTGCACACCCCTGTTTCATAACCGGTCCCTTCTCGCGGTTGCTGCACAGGACGTACACTTCGCATTCGACCGGCTGAAGCGAAATGATGTTCCGCGGACACGCGACGACGCACTTGCCGCAGCCGGTGCATTTGTCCGGGTCGACGACTGGCAACCGTTCCTCGCTCATGGTAATCGCATGAAACGGGCACGCCGTCATGCACTCGCCAAGACCGAGACAGCCGTATGAACAGACACGGAAACCTCCCCTGACCTGCTGGGCCGCCGTACAGTTATGCGGCCCCTTGTATATAAAGCGGTTCTTCGTATTGTGTATCCCGCCCTGGCAGTGGACCCGGGCTATCATCTGCCGTACGGCGCTGCCCTGCTTCCCCATGATGTCCGAGATCATCGTGACAAGCTCGCCTCCTCCAACCGGACAGAGCGTGATATCCGCATCATCCATCACTATCTTTTCGGCATACGCCGCACAGCCTGGAAAACCGCATGCGCCGCAGTTTGCTCCCGGGAGGGCATTCTCGACTGACTCTATCCGCGGATCCTTTTCGACATGAAGCTTTTTCTTCGCGACAGACAGGATCAGTCCGAAGATGAATCCGAGACCGGTAAGCGAACCGACCGCCAGTGCGGACCGGACAAGCATTTCGTCCATTTCATAACTCCTTGCTCACGGCATCGCGCCGTATGCAGCACCGTGACATCAGTGTATTGTTTATAGTGGTGCCCGTTAACCACATGGGGCAGTGTCACGGACGTATCGGTGCCGCTTCTTGTTTACATACAGTATTTATAGCGCAGAATCGATAATCATACAGGGGGTAACGGCATGGTGCATTGGCCAATCCCGTACCAAAAAAATGTGTCTTGACTTCTGCATGATAATGGAACATAATAAATCACTGTTTTGTCAATGCAATACTTTTTATCTCCAAAAAATATGGATTCTTCACACCATGTGCGAGAATCCTGCTGAAGGTGAACGCGTATGAGAATCAGTCCGAAGGTAAAATCACTCCTTGATGCCACCTGGGAGAAAAAAGGGGAAGTTGTCTTTATTGCCTATGCCATGATCGACAAGACCGAGCAGAGCATAAAGTACATCCTCAACAAGGCGCTGAAAGACCGCAACAGGGAATACGTGGTACCGCTTTACTCATGCATCAAGGAACTGACGACAAATTCGATAAAAGCCAATATCAAGCAGGTACTGATGATGGAAAGCGAAAAGGACAAACCGCTTACCAAGGAAGAACTCCTGAAACGGCTGAAGTCGATCCTTCGCGAAGACATTCTGCTTGAGTACGGCATCAAGACAAAGGAATACGGGCTTTCCACACGCATCTACATGCGAGAGGAGACCGATGAATTGATTATACGTGTCATCAATCCCGTCCCGCTCAACTATGAGCAGCTCGAACGGATCAGTAAAAAGATGAACGCGTCAAGACGGTACGATAACCTCGCCCATTTTTATCTCGAAAACCCCGATCCGGAAGCCGAAGGAATGGGGCTTGGTCTGTCGATGGTCACCGTCCTTCTAAAAGGGTCAGGAATCGACCCTGACGTCTTCAAGGTATATTCAGACATGAGAAAGAAGACTATTGCTGAACTGTCGATTCCTCTGGGAAAGAAGCACCGGCTTGAAGCCTGACGCCTACCCCTTCCGGTAAAAAAATCCACGCTTTCCGCGTTCGCAGACCAGTTTTTGTTCATCAACCAGTCTGTCAATGAACGTACGAAGTTCTGCAGGCTGCATCCCCAGAGAAAACACAAGGTCATCCAATGTAGACGGACGCCGCTCAACAGTAGACAGTATTTTTTGCTCGAGACGACTGATGTTTCCGGATGCCATCGTACCGTAATCGGGGCGTTTGATGATCTGTACCGGCAGCCCGGCAAGCGCGCGTTCCACATGGTCAAGTTCTGCGGCGGTTGCGGGTTTTACCCAGTCGAACGCGCCTGGTCTGTCCAGATAATTGATCTGGATGCCGTCCGGCATGATTTTCTGACACGCATCCCGCAGAAGTGAAAGCTCTTCGTCCGTATCGTTTACCCCGGGAACAATAAATATCTCGATAACCAGACGCCCGGTGTACCTGGCAGAAAACTCGGTGATCCCCTTCAGTACCAGCTCCGGCGTGACGTCAGGATGTGGACTGAGGATATGCTCAAACGCCTCGAGACTGACCGCATCAAGCGACGGTAGCACAAGATCTGCAGGGATAAGCGCATCCTGAACCTCTTTGAGATGCAGCAGCGTTGAGTTAGTCAGGACAGCGACATTCTGAGTGGGATAGGACTGTTTGATCGCCTGTATCACGTCTCCAATGCGGCTGTTCAGTGTCGGCTCACCCGATCCGGAAAAGGTTACATAGTCGGGCGGGGTTTCGGCCTCATCCATAAACTGCCGGATCTCGTCGATGACGACATCCACCGGAACATACTCACGGCGTTCGGTCGTCAGCCGTGTTGTCTTACCGCACTCACAATATGCACAGTTGAGCGTACATGTTTTCATTCTCACAAGGTCGATTCCAAGCGACGTTCCCAGCCTGCGCGAAATAACCGGGCCGAAGATGTACTTGTACATGGGCAACTCCTTTTACGGCGCCAATTTTTTATTGCATTTTTACCACATGCATCTGTATTTGTTACTGCTGCCGTTAAATTTCACATGGTTCCCGGCATATTATCAAGTATTTTATTCGCCACATCCGCCAACAGATCAATTACTTTCGGAGACTGCAATACAATGATAGAACGATACAGCAGAAAAGAAATATCATCCATCTGGACCCTCGAAAACAAGTTCCGCATCTGGCTGGACATCGAGATCGCCGCCTGCGAGGCCAACAACACCCTCGGCATCATTCCGGATGAGGACCTTGCCGTAATCATGGCAAAGGCGGACTTCAGTCTGGACCGTATTAATGAAATTGAGGCTGAAATACACCACGACGTTATCGCCTTTTTGACTTCGGTATCCGAGTTTGTCGGTGAACCGAGCCGCTATATTCATTACGGTCTCACGTCGAGCGATATCGGAGACACCGCACTGTGCCTTCAGATGAAACAGGCCGGCGAACTGCTTGTCCAGCAGATAGATCTTCTGATTGACGCACTCGCCGTCAAGGCCGAAGAGTACAAATACACCCCGTGTATGGGACGCTCCCACGGGGTTCATGCAGAACCGATGACATTCGGATTGAAGATGCTTTTATACTTCGAGGAGTTTAAACGTAACAGAGACCGTTTGCTTCGCGCGATTGAAACAATAAGCGTCGGCAAATTATCGGGAGCGGTAGGAACCTTCAGCAACATATCACCAAAGGTTGAAAAGATGGTCTGCGATAAGCTCGGCCTTATCCCCGCCCCTGTATCGACACAGATTATCCAGCGAGACCGTCATGCGGAGTATATCGGAGCCGTCGCGATAACGGCCGCCTCCCTCGACAAACTTGCAACCGAGATACGCCACCTGCAGCGAACCGAGGTACGCGAGGCGGAGGAGCCGTTCCAGCGCGGTCAGAAGGGATCATCCGCCATGCCGCACAAGCGAAACCCGATTATCTGCGAGCGGATATCCGGACTTGCGCGTATCGTTAAGTCTGGCATGAACACGGCGCTGGAGAATGTAACCCTCTGGCACGAGCGTGACATCTCACACTCATCTGCCGAACGAGTCATGCTTCCGGATGCGACAATCGCGCTTGACTACATGCTGGACAAGATGACATTTGTTATATCGGGGCTCCACGTCTATCCCGAAACAATGCTCGATAATATAAACAGAACGGGCGGCCTGTTCTTCTCCCAGAGCCTGCTTCTTGCAATCATCGACAAGGACATTTCCCGGGAGAAGGCCTACAAGATAGTGCAGAACAACGCGATGCGGGCGTGGAAGGG
>CAZAHA010000090.1:0-9805 GCA_964484915.1 uncultured Leptospirales bacterium | reverse complement strand
CCTTTTCTATACCCGGCTCGTATCCGGCCTTCTTGATCGCCTCAACGATTACCTTCAGCGGATGCTCGTTGTCGTCAAGGTTCGGCGCGTACCCGCCTTCGTCTCCGACTGCGGTAGAAAGGCCCATTTCTTTGAGGATCTTCTTGAGTGCGTGGAATACTTCCGCGATCATACGGAGGCACTCCTTGAAACTCTTCGCGCCGACTGGCATGATCATGTATTCCTGGATATCGATCGGTGCATCAGAATGCGCTCCACCGTTCAGGATGTTTGCCATCGGCACCGGAAGCTCGCATGACTGAGCCCCGCCGATGTACTTGTACAGCGGGAGACCGGAGTCTTCTGCCGCAGCCTTGGCTGCCGCGAGTGACACGCCGAGTATCGCGTTAGCGCCGAGATTACTCTTGTTTTCGGTTCCGTCAAGTTCGATCATTGTACGATCGATTTCAACCTGGTCGATTGCCGAAAGACCGCAGATGTGGTCGGCAATAGTGTTGATAACGTTTTCGACTGCCTTTTCCACACCTTTTCCGAGGTAACGTGATGAGTCGCCATCACGAAGCTCAACAGCCTCGTGAACACCGGTAGATGCTCCGGAAGGAACAGCCGCACGACCCATCGCACCCGAAGAGAGGTACACGTCGACTTCGATTGTCGGATTGCCGCGTGAATCAAGTATTTCACGTGCATGAACATCTTCTATAAACATACTAAGCTCCTTTGCCTCACGGACACCTCATACTCGTCGTATCCCGTCATACATCATGTTTCCATGTGTGATATGATACAGATGATATCAAAAAAATCAGACGCGTATCACGGGAGCGCGGGAGATGACCGTATATAGTTTCATTCACCTGACACCACCACCACAGGGTGATGATTTGATCAAGTATTATTTCGGTTTCACTTCAGGGGGCAACGTCTAATCATACCGACATACTATGCCGATACAATCCATGATGCGGTGTTTCCGGTCCGGACACAGGTATCCCCTGTACTGCGGTAACAACGCCCCTGGTTTCGGTACATGATACTATGGGCTGATCAGTTTCGCCACGGTTATACGGCAAAATACCGGAGATTATGGATACCGTACTGTTTGTACAGCGATCCAGGTTAGGATAATGAGACAACACTATTCAAAGGCAATCGAGGAGAGGCTGGAATGCATCCGAAACGGCTGCCAGACAAAAGACACGTCAAACAAACGAAGGATTTCGCGCCTTATCTTTATACTGGATATCATTCTGATCGTTGCCATATTCTTTTATTTTTACAACACACGTGATAACACAGCGGTGTCATCTGCATCCGTGAAGAAAAACGGCATCGAATACCGGATTACCTGTACGGAAAACGACAACGCCTATATTTTTGGAGCATTTGTGGCAGGGAAAACCGGCGCGGAAAGTATACAATTTAATGGGTATATAGCAGATCTGGTGATATACTATAAAGAAACCGTGCTGCTTCATGAAACAATAGGCGGTAAAGAAGACATAGTCTCCGTATCTGCCGACATGGTGGAAAACTATTTTCTGACGGTACCCGCAGCTCGGCTGCACAGCGCTCTGGAAGAAAGCAGCATGCCGAATGAAAAGAGACCCGACGGACTCTACGCTCTGCTTTTCGGTGACGGATTGAACCTTACGGCAAAACTGACCTTCAACACAACCGACCGGATTACTGTTGATACACAATTTACGCTGCGAGAAGAATAGGATGAGTACGCGACCTGACTGGAACACGTATTTTATGCAGATAGCTGACATGGTGGCGACGAGGTCTACATGCCTCAGGCGAAGCGTCGGTACGGTTATCGTAAAGGACAAGCGTCTGCTGACGACGGGATATAATGGCGCACCGAAGGGGCTTCCCCACTGTACGGCACAGTCATGCCTCCGGATGAAACAGGATATAGAATCCGGTACGATGCACGAACTGTGCAGAGGTGTCCATGCTGAACAGAACGCGATCATACAGGCTGCATACCATGGGATTCTCATCAACGGGGCCGACCTGTACGTTACGACCCAGCCGTGCGCGATCTGTACGAAGATGATTATAAACGCCGGCGTAAACGCGGTCTATTTTAAGAATTCCTATAACGATACTCTTTCTCTGAAACTCATGCAGGAGGCAGGTATCAGATGGGTGGAAATGTGAAAAGATATGTATATACAGCGATACTCGGTCTTGCCGTCGCGGGACTGATCCATGCGCAGGACGAAACCGCACAGCCGGTATCGGACGCAGTTGAGTCCGATACGCAGAACATACAGCCGGCGGATACCGATACCAACCGCGACAAGCAGAGAATAAAGGACGACTTTGACCGTTTCGAGAGCAAGAACTTCAAGAAGGCGGTGAAATACTTCTTCCAGAAAAAGTACGAAATGGCACAGTTCCTTCTTCAGCAGGAGCTGGATGACAACCCGGAGAACTATTTCGCATACTCCTATCTTGGCGACATCTTTCTGTACAAGAAGCGGTACGACGAGGCGATTACCCTCTACAAGCGGGCGCTGGATCTGGACGCGGACAACGCGCACAACCACTTCAGGCTCGGCCAGGCATACTATTACAAGGAGCTTGGAAATCTCGCGGTCGAGCATTTCACAAAGGCGTATGAACTGAATCCAAACATTAAATACGCCCAGTACCACATCGGCCTCACCTATCTTATCGTTCTGCGAAACAAGCAGGAGGCCATCGCCCACTGGGAAAACTACCTTGCACTGGCGCCTGAAGACCCACAATACGAAGAGATCCGCCGGGCAGTAGAGATTCTCCGTAATCCGGAGTTCCGTATCCCGTCCGTTGGCAGCGACATACCGCTTGAGGAAGCGCTCCATCTTGGAGGCGAGGTCCTGCGGGAGACGGAACGAAGCGATGAGGCGGACATCAGCGCTGAACACGAGGAGAAGAAGACAATCGATTCGACGGCTGATATCGACCGGGACGATGAATTATAATAAAGGCGGGCATCAAAACAGATGAGTTATTACAGAAGAAACGTTGAAAGGAACATGTTGATTGCAGCGGCCGCGGTGATAATCGCGGGAAGCGCAACCTATTTTGCCGTACGCGCTCTCTCGGATAATTCCATGGCCGGTATCGAGAACAAACAGAAGCAGCGGATAGAACTGTTTGAACAACTCCTTGAAACCGAACCCAGAGACATCGACACGATGATGAAGCTTGGAGCGTTGTATGAGGATATAGAAAAGTACGACAAGGCTGTAGACATATATGAGCGCGTACTGGATATAGACCCGGACAACTACGATGCACTAAACAGGCTTGGGTATCTGTATGCAAAACTCGGAGAATACGACAAGGCTATCTCTCTCTTCGAGGAGGCAAAAAAGCGCGACCCCGGAAAACCGAAGGCGTATAACAGGCTTGGAAACGTCTATGACGAGAAGGAAGAGGCCGACCGCGCCCGCAGCGAATATGACCATGCAATAAACGCGGATCCACGTGACCAGGAGGCGTATCTTAATATCGCACGTCAGGAACTGAAGAAAGGCAATAGCGATAAGGCAGTATCCGCCGTAAAACGGGGAATGGAACAGAATCCGGATTCGCCTGAAGGCTTCTACAACCTGGGAAAGGTCTACGAAGAGAAGGGAGAGTACGGCAATGCAGCAGACAACTACCGTGAGGCAGTACGGCGCGACCCCAACCAGGCCAGGTACTACCGTGCGCTCGGCGAGGCGCTTTACAAAAAAGGCGACCATGCCGGAGCGGTCGCGGCCTACAGAAACGCACTTGAGCTGAACAGGGCCGACTTCAGATCGGCTGAACGGATCGGCGACATCCAGTTTGACGATGAACAATACTCCAACGCTGCGGAGAACTACGCCTACGCACTGCAGTACAACTATGATGATGAAACGCTGAAGGGAAAATACGAGGAAGCGAAGCGCCGTATGGAGGAAGGCTCCGGACCGGCTGTTGCCCGCAATGAAGCGGGAGAGTCGCAGACAGGTCAGCCCGGCGCAACAGATACTGCCGGCGGCAGAGAAGACTCCCGGAGAGAAGGCGAGCAAAGATCAACTGGCGATTCAGCACCGCGGCAGACCGTAGAGCAGTCAGAGCTTCCTGACGGAGAGCGCGGCACGGAAGATCTGACCGGCGGTGACACCGAAGCTGCAGGCGGCGGTGCCGGCGGTCAGACCGATGGCTCGCCCGCCGATACACAATGGCGCCAGAAGGGCGACGAGTACCGTAAGGAGAACAACCTTGACGAGGCAGTCAAGGCGTACCGAAAGGCGGTAGAAAAGGACAGTAACGACGATCACTCACACTACTGGCTTGGACGGATATATTACCACAACAAGATGGATGACCAGGCCAAGGAATCGTTCCAGAATGCGATCCTTGCTAATCCGCAGAATGCGGACGCTCACTACAGGCTGGGACAGATATACTTCTACGAAAACAAGTACAGCGAAGCTATAAAATCGTTCAACAAGGCACTTAAACACGAGCCCAATTTTCCCAAGGCGCTTGCGGCCAGGGGGACATCGCTCCTTCGCACGGGCGACACAGCCGAGGCAATCAGAAATTATAAGGCCGCTCTTGCCCAAGACCCGGACATTTCCGGCGTCAACTACAACCTCGGTGACATCTACCTTGATACTGATAACTATAATGAGGCCCTGAAGTATTTCCAGAAGGATGCGGATAAAAATCCGTCGAGCACGCGAACTCAGTTCAAGATCGGGGAGACGTACCACGAGATGGGATCATATGATACCGCCCTCACCTTCTACAAGAAGGCGATAGAACAGGATCCCAATAATTTTCACGCGCTCTTCAATACCGGTCTCATATACAACATGAAGAAAAAATATCAGCAGGCTGTCGATACGTATAAACGGGCGCTGTCAATCCAGCCGTCAGACTACACGACCCTGTACGAAATCGGAAAAGCGTATGAGGGTATGGGTGATTCTGATCAGGCTATATCGTACTACGAACGAGCCATCCAGCGAAATCCTCAGTATGCAAACGCGTACATCAACCTGGGGAAGCTGTATAAGCGAAACCGCCTCTATGACAAGGCGATCGAACTGTACAAAAACGCAATCGTCAACAGTCCACGTTCTTTCGAGGCACACATGAACCTCGCCGATACATATCATGCCGCTCAGCAGTATGAAGATGCTGTCGAATCGTACAGGACTGCAGCTAACCTGAAACCGGCCTCCTCCGATGTCTATTTCAAGCTTGGAATGGTCTACCGCGACAGTGGCGAGTTCAGCAAGGCAATCGACTCGTTTTCACGGGCGCACCGTCTGAATGCTGCGAACTATGAGTCACATTACGAAATTGCGATGATTTATTACAGAAAGATTGACGAGAAGGACAAGGCGCTGGAACACTTTAAAAAGGTTCTTGCCATTAAGCCGGATCATCCCGATTCTGGGACAATCCGCAACATAATTGATATACTGTCAGAGTAGGTTCCTATGAAACAGATATTCGTTATTCTTATTACCGCAACACTCTTCCTTTCGTGCGCTACCACGAATACTCCGAAGGAAGATCCTGAGACCGTACCGCAGACAACCGTCGCACCGGAAACGATTGACGATACCGGCGTGCCGTCAGGTGATTCTCTGGAAACGATCTACCGGAAATACCGCAAGGAAGGATTTATCGATCCGGACACCTACTCTATCGTCATCGTCCGTCCGTCGGACTCAAACGATTCAGAGGACGAGATCATATCCCAGGCGAAGAAGCGGGCCTATGTTTCCTTTCAAAAGCATATCCGCCAGCAGGGAAAGATTGTAGATCAAAACATGAACGCCGCGCTGCTGAACCTGGTTAACTCACGCGGAAACCTGCAGCGCATCGAAGATTCTGAGGATTCGCGAACAGTCTATGTCTTCCTGATTAAACGTGAGCGGTTGAAGCACTATATAGAAACCCTGTAAAGAGTATGCCGACTCAGGACTGATCCGTTTCGGTACTGTTGTTAATAAACATCGTCAGCTGTTTAAAGATGAACATGTCCAGTGTGTCGCGTTCGTCGTCATAGATCGAACTGAACGCAACCCCTATCCCGAATGTGCCGTCGGACAGCTTTTCACACCTGGTTACCATGGTCAGCGCGTCCACGTCGCTGTACCGCGAATCCAGCGCGCCGAAATTAATTTTGATTCTGAGGATTGTTGATATCTGGTACGGTATTTTCGAAACGAAGTAGAGCCCGCCGCGACTGATGTTCAGTACAGTGCCTGCCAGGTCAAAATCATTCTCCGAAGCATGGAGTGTCTCAACAAGGGTATCAGCAACCGTGACGGGCAGTTTTACGTCTATTCTGATATTGTTGCGCTTGTTGTATCCGTTGTTTCCCGGATTGTTCTGCCGGTACCACGCTTCAAACCTGGTGTCAAACCATTCCCGTATCGACGAGTGCAGGTCACGGGCAAAACCGTTTTTCACTTTCTGTTCGTGGTACAGCTCAACCTCTGCACGTATTTTATCGGAGAGGTCATTATACGAAATCATGTTGTCTACATTCATACCGAAACACTTGACATTTTTTCTTTTTCTATGTATACCGTATGCCCGTGGCGGATATTTTGCAAACTTTTTTATCTGCGCGGGCACAAATTTATCTGCTGGATAAAACAGACATCAGCTCCTGTTTTATGGGATCGGGGCCTGGTTGTGTAATCAAGAGAGTATACCGCGAGACCGATAAGAGGAGTAACGCTTTCTGGCATATGCGGTTGGACCGGCGCACCTCAGACGGATGGATGAGGATTAAAACGAACATTTCAGGAACAATGAACGGCAATATCCCGTTCTGCCGTGCAACACAAGCGTCTGAGCAGTTAACGCCGGTTAACATGTCATGAGTTTCCTGATAAGCCCATACAGATTTTACTGGATATGTATATGAAAAAACACGTTGTTCTTGCTGTCATCATATTTTGCCATACAGCATCTCCTCTTGTCTCCGCCTCCGTATCACCGCCTCAGCTGGTTATTGCCAAGGAGGACTGCTCCTAGCACCGCAACAACATTAAGAAAATCATGAAGAAAACGGCACGCCGCAACGGACATCTCTACGGGAAGCTGAAGGCGGGCGGCCGTCTGACCATTTTTTTCGATCCTGCACACGGATTGCTTCGCTCACAGAACTGGCAAGGTAACGTTACGTGGAGACAGAGTACAACCGACAAGCCTGAAGAATTCTACTCAATACCGCTTTCACGCAACCTCTACCGCTATCTGGTTTCAAACCGGTATATCAAGGTCGCCTCTACACGGAACTTCCTGGAGATGCTCCGCGGCGAACGTGATACGTACTATAACATCCTCTTCTCTACAACGACGAAACTGGCGGACGAGACGGATTCGTTCATGATAATCTCATCACACCTGAACAATGTTGATCCCGCACACAAGGCTGACGGACGGGTTAACATGTACGGAATTCATGTTACCTGCGACAAATACGGTACCAGATTTATATCGCATGTAAAACATGTATCACGCGGTTTTCTTACACTGTACAATGTGTATGACGGCAGCGGGTTTTCCCGGACCTATGCGGAAAAGTTGAAGCAGGAGCTCATCGGGATCGACATGTACCCCAACGGATGGGGAAAGGGTGTCGTACCGGACGGCCGTTTTTCATACTTTTCCAATTATCCGGTTTCGGTCATATACGAGACTGCGTTTATCTCCAATCCCGTCGAGGAGCGCTTCCTCCGTATACCCAGGAACCAGCGACTTATCGCCAAGGCGCAGTATGAATCACTTATCGACAGTATCAAGGCTGAGTTTGGTGTTGATATTTCCGGCAGCAGCGTCAGGCAGCATTTCAAACAGCCAAAGGAGCTTGTAGAGTCGATAGCCCTCTCCCAGATTGCGATCTACTACATAAAGAATCACAAATATGACGAGGCGGTATATGCATGCCGCCTTACTGCCCGTACCAGCAAAAACAAAAGCGCAAAGGCCTATTACACTTCCGTTGCCGACAGGCTTGAAAAGGCGTCTAAATATATTGCGAGTGCGGAAAAGAACCGGAAAAACAAACAGGCCTACGGTACATACATGCTGAAGGCTATAAAAAAACTTGGGTCGGAGAACGTCTTTTCGGCGATGCGCAGCGACCTGTACACCAAGCGAAACAAACGGCTCGGCATACGTCCCAGCCGGGATAGATTGTACAAACGAAAGCTCGGTGCGCCGCCGCGTTTCAGACCGCTTCCGGTTGCAAAGGAGTCCCATACATACAAGACGCCGTATATACTCACCATTAAGCCGGGTCAGACCCTCAAGGATGCCATCGCAAAGGCGATCGCACCGCATAATGGTATCCGGGAAAAGGTATACGCATCGTTTGATGACGTTCGCGTTACGGAGGTTAAATGGGAGCGGAAATACTCAAACCGAAAAAAGAAATATTACTGGCAGAAGAAACAGTATTCGGCGAGGAAGACATTCGAACCGGGAATCTATATTATCTATCTGAACGGCGACTATACGGTTCAATCCGTAAAAAACGTGGAACGTGTTGAATTTGATCCCAAAAAATACCAGAACCAGGAATACTTCAAAAATTCGTCCCTTGCGGCAAAAGAGATGCTTCGCTCACTCTGAAGTCTACGAATATTACGGCAAGCCGTACCATTTCTTCGGCGACTATTTGAGGGACACATACGGCGTCCGAATTTTTAAACTTCCCGTCAACGCCGCACTCGGCTGCCCAAACCGTGAATCCGGCAGCCCGTGCATATTCTGCTCCGATACCGGTTCTGCTTCTCCCTCAACTGGTAACTCACACGACATTCATACACAAATGAAAAATGCCCGTGACAGCTTTGTCCGTACGAATATTAAAACAGAATATATTGCCTACTTCCAGGCCTACACCAACACCTATGCACACATCGGCCTGCTGAAAGAGCTCTATGATGCGGCTGCTAGCTTTCCTGGTGTTCGGGGACTCATGATCGGTACCCGTCCTGACTGTCTCACCGAGGAGGTTGCCGCGCTCATCTCATCCTACGACCAGGATAACTTTGAACTCTGGGTGGAAATCGGAATGCAGAGTGTTCATGACAGATCGCTTTCCCTGTTGTCACGGCACCATACCCATGAGGACACGGAAAAGGCGCTCGCGCTTCTTGAACGGTACGGCATACGGTGCTGTGTGCATCTGATCATCGGTATTCCGGGCGAGACACGGGAGGAGATGATGGTAACGGCGAATACAGTCGCACATCTTCCCGTGGACGGCGTCAAGTTTCACCATCTGCATATCCTCAAGGGAACACTGCTTGCAGCAATGCATGAAAAAAAGCCGCTGCCCCTTTTAACTCTTTCCGACTACGCGTCCATCTTCTGCGATTTCTGCGAACGCCTTCCTGGATCGATGCTGATCCACCGTCTCGCCGGCGACGCGCTCGAGGATGAAATCATCGCCCCGCGATGGGGACTGGAAAAGGGTACCGTACAGAAGACCATTGAGACAGAGTTTCGGCGGAGAGGAAGCTGGCAGGGTTTTTTGTATCAGGGATGAATAAGTGTCCGTATTCGCACATCGTGCGAATACGGTGAGGAACATAAGCCGAATTCTGTATCTGACGGCCATCTATCTGGTACTGCCATCACTGGCAGCATCGAGCGACCTACCCGTACTCACGGACGAGCAGCCCTTCACGAGTACCTACTTGGTCTTGCACCGGATGGGGTTTACACTGCCACCGTACCTCTCGGCCGGTGCGGTGAGCTCCTTCCGCGCCGTTTCAACCGTCCCCATCGC